>NZ_JBHZEN010000023.1:0-439352 GCF_050958625.1 Amycolatopsis sp. 3B14 | reverse complement strand
GCGGGGCGGGGGGGGGGGGGGGGGCCGGGCTCGGGGGGGGGGCGGGGGGGGGGGCGGGGGGGCCCGGGCGCGCGCCGGGGGCCCGGGGGGGGGGGGGGGGGGGGGCCCGGGCGGGGGGCAGCACCGCCACTCCGGCGCCGGCGAGCACGAGCGGCAGGATCGACGCGCGGTGGGCGACCTCCGCGACGATCCGCACGTCCAGGTGCGCCGCGCGGATGTCGTCGACCACCTGGCGCATGAGGCTGCCGGGCGGCGAGGCGATCAGGTCCACCCCGGCCAGAGCGTCGACCGGCACGGGATCACCGGCCGGGACGCCGGCGCCGACGAGCACGAAGTCCTGCTCCTGCAACGGAAGGACCTCCAGCCCCGGCGGGCGCAGCACCCCGGGCGCCCCGACAAGCCCGAGCTCGCAGGCGCCCTGGCGAACCTGCTGCACGACCTCGTCGACGGTGAAGGCCGCGCCCGCTTCCACGGTGATCCCCGGGTGCCGCTCGGTGAACACACGGGTCAGGGTGCTCAACGGCTCGATCCCGGGCGAGGGCATCGTGACCAGTTCGACGCGGCCACGCTGGACGCCCTTCAACGACTCCATCGTCGCCTTCGCCGTGCGCAGGTCCCGCAGCACCTGCCGGGCCGGTCCGATCAGCTCGCCGCCGGCGTCGCTGAGCACCACCCGCCGCCCGACGCGGTGGAACAGCTTGACGCCCACCTCCCGCTCGAGACCGGCGATCGCCTGGGACAGCGACGGCTGCGCGATGTGCAGGGCCTGCGCGGCGCGGCCGAACCCGTCGTGGTCGACGATCGCCAGAAAGTACTCCAGCTGCCGCGCGTCCATCCTCAACTCCCAGCTCAGGGCCTTGCCATTGGTTGAGCCTATCAGTCGGGTAGCAAGGTTCTCTTGGACGCGGCGGCCGGCCGGGGGTCATGGTGGTGCGCGGTCGATCAGCGAGTCGAGGAGGACGGGATGGGCGAGGTCGTCGTGGCTCTCGATTCGTTCAAGGGGTCGCTGGGGGCGGCGCAGGCCACGGCCGCGCTCGCCCGCGGGCTGCGCCGGCACGCCGCGCGGCCGGCGGTGCACGAGCACCCCGTGGCCGACGGCGGCGAGGGCACTGTCGACGCCGCGATCGCCGCCGGTTTCACCCCGGCCGGGCTCACCGTCACGGGTCCCCTCGGTCAGCCGGTCGCCGCTCGCTACGCGCACCGTGGCGGGGTCGCGGTGGTCGAGCTGGCGGCGGCGTCGGGATTGCCGGACGCGCCGAGTCCCGCGACGGCGCTCGCCGCCTCCACGTTCGGCACCGGCGAGCTGATCGCGGCAGCTCTCGACGCGGGCCACCGGCAGGTGGTCGTCGGGCTCGGCGGCAGCGCGACGACCGACGGCGGAACCGGGCTCCTCGCCGCGCTCGGCGCCCGGTTGCTCGACGCGGCGGGACGCGAACTGACCGGCCGCACCTCCGCCCTGCCCGCGGTTGCGGCGATCGACCTGACCGGTCTGCACCGCGGGCTGCGCGACGCCGAGCTGGTCGTGGCCTGCGACGTCGACAACCCCCTGCTCGGGCCCGAGGGTGCGGCAGCGGTGTTCGGGCCGCAGAAGGGCGCCGACGAGGCGACGGTCGCCACGCTGGAGCGCGCGCTGAGCGCGTGGGCGCCGCTTCTGGAGGCGGCCACCGGAGTCGCCGCGGCGGACGCGCCGGGCGCGGGCGCCGCCGGCGGCGCGGGGTTCGCCCTGTTCACCCTGGGAGCGCGCCGCGTGCCCGGAATCGAACTCGTCCTGCGCCTGACCGGGTTGCCGGAGCGACTGCCCCGGGCCGATCTCGTGATCACCGGTGAGGGATCGCTGGACCGGCAGAGCCTGCGCGGAAAAGCGCCGCTGGGCGTGGCCGCCGCCGCTCGGCTGGCGGGGGTGCCTGCCTACGCGGTGGCCGGGCGCAGCCGGCTCACTCCCGCCGAAGTCACCGCCGCCGGGTTCGCGGGCGCGTTCACCCTCACCGATCTCGAACCGGACCCCGGCCGGTGCATGGCCGAGGCCGTCCCGCTGCTGGAACGCCTGGGCGAACAACTCGCCCGGCACGTGTTCGGCTGACTCCCCCACCCACACCGACGCGCAGGAGGATGCAATGACGCACGCCCCCGCGGCCCCGCCGCGCCGCCGCAAGCCCTGGTACCGGCAGCTCTACGTGCAGGTCCTGATCGCCATCGTCATCGGCATCGTCCTCGGGTGGCGTGCGCCCGGCCTGGGCGAGGCGATGCAGCCCATCGGCACCACCTTCATCGCCGCGATGAAGATGCTCATCGGCCCCATCGTGTTCCTCACCATCATCGGCGGCATCGCCGGCGTGGCGGATCTGAAGAAGGTCGGCCTCACCGGGCTGAAAGCGCTGACCTACTTCCAGGTCGGCACGATCGTCGCGCTGGTGTTCGGCCTGGTCGCGATCAACATCGTGCGGCTCGGCGACGGCGTCGACGCCGACCCGTCCACCCTGCACCCCACCGGCAACGCCGAACGCTACATCGAAACCGGCGAAACGCAGCACTGGTGGGAGTTCTTCACCCACCTGGTGCCGGACAGCTTCGTCGGTGCCTTCACCGACGGTGACATCCTGCAGATCATCTTCCTGGCCGTGCTGTTCGGCATCGCGATCAAGGCGATCGGCCCGCTCGGCGACCCGATCGTCACCGGCGTGAAGAGGCTCACCGAAGTCGTGTTCAAGGTGCTGAGCTTCGTGATGAAGGCCGCCCCGCTCGGCGCCTTCGGTGCGATGGCCTACGCCGTCGGCGCGTTCGGACTGTCCACACTGTCCAGTCTCGGCTCGCTGATCCTGCTGTTCTACGTCACCTCGATCCTGTTCGTGGTCGTCGTGCTCGGCGGCCTGCTGCGCGCCTACGTCGGGTTGAGCATCTTCCGGCTGTTCCGGTACCTGCGGGAGGAGTTCTTCCTCGTCCTCGGCACGTCGACCGCGGAGCCGGCCCTGCCCGGCCTGATGCGCAAACTGACGTTCCTCGGCGCGGACCGGTCCACCGTCGGCCTGGTGGTGCCGACCGGGTACAGCTTCAACCTCGACGGCGCGGCGATCTACCTGTCGCTGGCCGCGCTCTACATCGCGCAGGCCACCAACACGCCGCTGACCGTCCCCCAGCAGCTCGGGCTCCTCGCGGTCATGCTGCTGACGTCGAAGGGCGCGGCCGGCGTCGCAGGCGGCGGGTTCATCGCCCTCACGGCGACGCTGTCGACCATCGGCACCGTCCCCGCAGCCGGCATCATGCTGATCTTCGGCATCGACAAGTTCATGTCCGAATGCCGGGCCCTGGTGAACTTCTACGGCAACGCGGTGGCCACCCTGGTCATCGCCAAATGGGACCACAACCTCGACCTGGCCCGCGCCCGCGAGGTCCTCGGCGACCCCACCTCGGCAGACCGCGCCCTCGCCCCCGAACCGGCGACCACCCAGCCGGAGCCCGCCGACGGGACACCCTCCGGTGCAGCGCCCGCTCAGGCCGCGCACTGAACAGCGGGCGCGTCCGATGACCGCGGACGCCGGCGGGCCCGACATGCACCTCAACGTCACCATGCTGGCACCGGCCGGGAAGTCCTACGGTCCCGGTGCTGCGCCGGATCGCACCCCTCGCAGGGGCGCGACAAACAGCCCGAGCCGTGTGGTGTGCGGTCAGTACATCACCGCCTGCCGAAACTGAGCGTGAGCCGCACCTTGAGCCAGCGCCGCCGTGGTCAGCGCCGCGCAGGAAGCCGGCTCTTGACCTGGTAGTCGCGCAGCAAGCCGCGGCTGATGATCGTCTTCTGGATCTCGCTGGTGCCCTCGCCGATGAGCAGGAACGGCGCCTCCCGCATCAGGCGCTCGATCTCGTACTCCTTGCTGTAGCCGTAGCCACCGTGGATGCGGAACGCCTCCTGGGTGACCTCGGCGCAGTACTCGGAGGCGATGAGCTTCGCCATGCCCGCCGCCACGTCGTTGCGCTCGCCGGTGTCCTTCAGCCGCGCCGCGTTGACCATCATCAGGTGCGCCGCCTCGACCTTGGTGGCCATCTCCGCGAGCTTGAACGCGATGGCCTGGTGCTGGGCGATCGGCTTGCCGAACGTCCTGCGCTGCTGCGCGTACTCCACCGCCAGCTCGAACGCCCGGATCGCGATGCCGCACGCCCGCGCCGCCACGTTCACCCGGCCGACCTCGATGCCGTCCATCATGAACGCAAAACCCCTGCCCGGCGCCTCGCCGAGGACCTGCGAGGCGGGGATACGGAAGCCGTCGAACACCGCCTCGGTGGTGTCGACGCCCTTGTAGCCCATCTTGTCGATCTTGCCCGGGATGGTGAGCCCCGGCGCCACCTCGCCGAAGCCCTCCGGCTTCTCCACCAGGAACGTCGTCAGGTTCTGGTGGGCCTTCTCCGCGCCTTCGTCGGTGCGCACCAGCAACGCGATCAGGTTCGACGAGCCGCCGTTGGTCAGCCACATCTTCGACCCGTCGATGACGTAGTCTCCCCCGCCGGCTACGCCCCCACTGGCGGGGGTACCCCCATTCCCGTCCCGCCGCGCGCGGGTCTTGATCGCCGCCACGTCCGAGCCGAGGTCGGGCTCGGACATCGAGAACGAACCGCGGACCTCGCCCGCCGCCATCTTCGGCAGGTACTTCTGCTTCTGCTCCGGCGTGCCGTGCCGGGAGATCATGTGCGCCACGATGAAGTGCGTGTTGATGACACCCGACACGCTCATCCAGCCGCGCGCGATCTCCTCGACCACGAGCGCGTAGGTCAGCAGCGACTCGCCCAGCCCGCCGTACTCCTCCGGGATCGTGATCCCGAACAGGCCCATCTCCTTCATGCCCTCGACGATGTCCGCCGGGTAGGCGTCCGCGTGCTCCAGCTCCTGGGCGTGCGGGATGATCTCCTTGTCCACGAACGAGCGAACCGTGGACAGGATCTCCGACTGCACGTCGGTGAGACCGGCGGTCTGGGCCAGACGAGCCATGGTCAACTCCTCACTTTCGCGATGGCACGGGCGAACTCACGCATGGCTGGTTCCGGCACTGTGAAGTAGGTGAAGCCGTACCTCTCGCGGTGGCGCTCAAGGGTGTCGGCCATTTCCCCGGGCGGTCCGGAAAGGATGGTCGGCACCTCCGACAAGTCCCGGTCCGGCAGGTGGTCTTCGAATCGGCGCGCCCCGGCGGCCGCGCGGCGACGGTCACCGTCGGGCGCGACGGCGTGGATGAGGAGGTTGAGCTCGATGGCGCCGAAGCGGTCCGGCGCGGCGTCGCGAACGTGCGCGACCCGCTGAGCCAGTGCATCCGGGCCGAGAAAACGGAGGCTACCGGGGTTCGTCCCCGAGGTGGCGCCGCTGAAGGCGACGATGTCGGCGTGCTGGGCGGCCAGGCGCAGCACCCGGTTGCCGTTGCCCGCGATGGTCAGCGGCGGCATCGGATCCTGGACCGGCCGCGGTTGATGCCGCGAATCAGTGAGCAGGCTGCGCACCTCCCGCATTGTGCGTTCCAGGTGGTCGACACGGTGGCGCGCACCGGCCCAGGGCAGGCCGGCGGCGTCGAACTCGGCCTTGACGTAGCCCGCTCCCAGCGCGACTTCGAGGCGGCCGTCGACGAGTTGGTCGGTTCCGGCGAGGTCACGCGCGAGGAGTGCGGGGTTGTAGAAGCCGGCGTTCAGGACGAAGACGGCCAGCCGTGGTCGGGTTGTGATCTCGGCTGCCGATACGAGTGCCGGGAACGGGGCGGGGAGGCCGAGGTGATCGGGTACGGCGATGACGTCGTACCCGAGGTCCTCCGCTTCCCTGCACCGGGCTTGCCATGCGGTCCGCGACGACGGCGTGAGCAGGTTGATGCCGAACCGGAAGCCGCGCCCGGTCACCGGCCCGCCCGCCGGATCGCGTAGATGGAGTTCTCCCGGTCGGCGGCGACGAAAACGGTCCCGTCCGCACCGACCGCCACTCCCCCGGACCGGGCGTAGGGCTGGGTCAGGTGACCGACCGCGAGACCGTCGGCCAGCACCTGCTGCTCCCCGCGGCTGTTCACCGAAACCACGCGACGGCCACCGGCGTCGAGAACCACCGAGGATCCGTCGGGCGCGACGGCGACCGCCCGGGGCGCGCCGAGTCCCCGTGCGATCTCGGTGACCTCGCCAGACGTGGGATCGATCTGAAGCAGGCGTCCGCCGGTGGCTTCGGCCGCCAGGACGACGCCACGCGGAGTGAGGGCAAGACCAGCCGGGGCACCCAGATTTTCCGCCAGGACACGCGGTCGTCCATCGACGACGCGCAGAACCCGGCCGTTCGCGGGTTCGGACACCACGAGACTGCCGTCGGCGAGTTCGACGGCGTCGGAGGGGCTGTCGAGCCCGTGCACCTCGCCGGCCGGTTCTCCGGTCGCGCGGTCGAGGACCTGCACGGTGCCGATCAGTTCCGAGGTGAGCACGATGTGCTGGGCGGTGACACTGATGCCGGAGGGAAATTCCAGTTCCGAGGACAACCGGCGGGCGAGTTCGGTGACCACCCCGGTGCCCGGATCCACGGTGCGCAGCGCCGTGCTGTCGGCCACGTAGAGGGTGTTCCCCTCGAAGGCGATGTCCTGGGGAAAGGCGAGCGGGCTCGACGTCAGGGTCGTGAGCGCCCCGGTGCCGAGGTCGACTTCGGTGACGGCGCTGTCGGCCATGTTGCTGACGTAGGCGTGGTCCCGCGGGCCGATGACCATGTTGTCGGCACCGGCGGGCAGGGTGGCGACGATGTCCTTCGCCCCGGTGGCGGGGTCGATGCGGATGAGTTGCCCGGTCGCTCCGTCGAGCGCGTAGAGGCGGTCGCGGGAATCGAAGCGGACCGACACCGGCTGGCGGAATCCGGCAGCGACGGTACTGGCCACCCCGGTCCGCGGGTCGATGCGGGCCACCTGTCCGCGCTTGCCGAGCGGTCCGTAGATCATCCCGTCCGGGCCGAACGCGAACGCGTTGAGGGATCCGAGATCGCGGGCGACGAGCCGCGGCGCGACGCCGACCCGCGGGTCGATCTCCCAGAGCCCGTCGGCGAAGAAGGTCTGCCCGGCGTACAGGTGCTGCCGGGACCGGTCGAAGGCGATCGAGTTGACGCCGGGAAGGTTGTCCGCGACGGTCCGGATCCGCCCGTCGCGGTCACGGCCCTTCACCGCGCCGGCCAGCGGGTCGGTCCAGAATATCTCCCCCGACGGAGCGACGACGAGATCATCGGAGCGGCCGTCCCGCTGGGGCACGAGACTGTTGATCTGCCCGGTGGCCGGGTCGAGCGCGGAGATGGTCTCCCCGGCGAGGTTGGCGGTGAGGACACTGCCGTCCGGCGCGAGGGCCAGCCCGTTGATGGTGTGCATCGCGGTACCGGTGACAAGGCGTTCCAGGCGGTAACCCGAGGTGCTGTCGGCGGTCGCGCAGGACACCGTCGGGACGAGCGCGGCGACGAGCGCCGCGGTGATCACACGTCGATGGGTGAACAAGATCTTCTCCTCCGGCATCGGCGGGTCTCCGGGGCCGCGGGACCCCGGAGACTCGGCGGTTTCAGCGGTCGAGCTGGTCGGCGCTGGCGTAGACGGACTGGAACTCCAGGTAGTTGCCGAGCGCCTCGGGTCCGAGTTCACGGCCGATGCCGCTGCTCTTCATGCCGCCGAAGGGCGCGCCGAGGTCCTGCAGGTAGTAGTTCACGCCGATCGTTCCGGTCCGGACGCGCCGCGCGACGGCGAGTCCGCGTTCCTCGTCCGAGGTCCACACCGAACCGCCGAGCCCGTACTCGCTGTCGTTGGCGAGGCGGACTGCCTCGTCGTCGCCGTCGTAGGGCGTGACGGTGACGACCGGACCGAAGATCTCCTCCTGCGCTATCCGCTCGCGGTTGTCGACGTCGGCGAAGACCGTGGGCTGGACGAACCAGCCGCGGGACAGTCCGGGGGGACGTCCGCCGCCGGCCACGAGCCGGGCATCGGACCGGAGGCCGAGGTCGATGTAGCCGAGGACGCGGTCGAGCTGTGCCTTGCTGACCAGGGGGCCACAGGCGACGTCCGGGTCGAGCGGATCGCCGACGGTCACGTTCCCCGCGTACCGCGCGACGGCCTCCACCACCTCGTCGTAGCGCGAGCGGGGAGCGAGGATCCGGGACTGGACCGTGCAGGTCTGGCCGTTGTTCTGGAAGCAGGCGTTGTCCAGTCCGGCGACGAAGGTGTCCAGGTCCGCGTCGTCGAGCACGATCGCCGCGGACTTGCCGCCCAGTTCCAGGGTGCAGCGGCGGATCAGCCGCCCGCACTCGGCGCCGATGACCCGCCCGGCCGCGGTGGATCCGGTGAACGCGATCTTGTCCACCAGCGGGTGCGACACGAGGGCGGCGCCGGCCTCTCGGCCCGCGACGACGATGTTGAGCACGCCCGGCGGTAGCCCGGCCTCAGCGGCGGCATCCCCGAGCACGTACCCGTCGAGCGCGGTCTCCGGCGAGGGCTTGAGCACGACGGTGCAGCCCGCGGCGAGTGCGGGGGCGATCTTCATCATCGCGAGGACCTGCGGGTAGTTCCACGGCGTGATCGCTCCGACCACACCCACCGGCTGGCGACGGACCACAGTGGACCCGGACGGGCTCGGCCGCACCTCTTCCAGGGGCAGGGTCTCGGCCAGATCGGCGTACATGCGCAGGAGACCGGCCGGAGCATCGCCGTTGAACGCGTTCGACAAGGCGATCGGCATCCCGTTCTCGCGGCTGACCAGCACCGCGGTGTCCCCGGCACGGGCGGCCAATGCGTCGGCGAACCGGCGCATGACCGTGGCGCGTTCGGCGGCCGTGGCGCGGCCCCACGGGCCTTCGTCGAAGGCACGGCGAGCGGCCCGGACAGCGGCGTCGATGTCGGTCTCCGTGCCGAGGGCGGCGACGCCGAGTGGACGTTCGGTGGCCGCCTCCAGCGCGACCTGGGTCTCGGTTCCCCTCGGGGCCACCCACTGGCCGTCGATGTAGAACCGGGTCCGGTTCAAGTCGGTGGTCGATTCCGCCGTGACGCTCATCGTGCCTTCCTTTCGGTGTTCGGATCCGCCGGGGGCCCGATGACCCGCCGGTCGTGCAGGCCGCCGATCTCGGCGGCGGTCAGGCCGAGGACCTCGGCCAGGACGGCCTCGGTGTCCCGGCCGAGCTCCGCGCACTCGCCCGCGGGCCCGTGGTCGCCGTCGAACCGCAAGGGTGAACGGGCGGTGACAGCGGAGCCTCCACGCGGCAGGGTCAGATCGGCGAGCACCCGGTGTGCCCCTGCGCGGTGATCGGCGACGAGATCGGCCATGCCGCGGTACCGGCCCCACAGCACCCGCGCGGCGTCCAGCTCCTTGCCGACCTCGTCGAGATCGCGCGCGGCGAACCAGGGCCGGAGGATCGCCGCGATCGTCTCGCGCAGCCGGTAGCGTTCGGTCTCGTCACGCAGGTCCGCGCGCAACGCCTTCTCGAGTGCCTGGAAGACCTCGACGGTTCCGGTCGCACTCTGCAGGGCACGCCATTGGCCCTCGGTGAGCGCCACGACCATCACGCGCGAGCCGCCCCGGCAGGCGAAGTCGACGCCGAAGCTGCCGTACACATGGTTGCCGTGCCGCGGGCGCTCCCCTCCCCGGTCGGCGGCCTCGGACAGCCAGCCGAGGTTCGCCACCCCCGCGAGCGCGACATCGGACAGGGCCAGCTCGACGAACGCGCCCTCGCCGGTGCGGGCGCGCTGCTGCAGGGCGGCGAGAACCCCGGTGGCGACGCTGAGGCCGGCGATCAGGTCCCAGGCGGGGAGCACGTGGTTGACCGGGCCGGCGTGGTCCTCGCCGCCGGTGATCGACGGAACACCGGCTTCGGCGTTGACGGTGTAGTCGACCGCGGGCCTGCCGTCGGGGTGGCCCTGCACGCGCACGTGGATCAGATCGGGCCGTCGCGCGGCCAGCCGCTCGTGGGCCAGCCAAGGCCTGCCCACGACGTTGTCGATCAGGACGCCACGTCCGGTTCCGGATGCGGTGGCCAACGCCAGGACCAGCTCCTGACCTTCCCGGCTGCGCATGTCGACCGTGACCGAGCGCTTGCCCTTGTTGAGCGAAGCCCAGTAGTAGCTCTCCCCGCCGGGCGCCACCGGCCAGCGGAGGTGGTCACTTCCGCCACCGATCGGGTCGACGCGGATGACGTCGGCGCCGAGCTGGGCGAGGGTCAAGCCGCCCGTCGGACCCGCGACGAAGCTGGCGCACTCGACGACGTGCAGCCCAGCCAGTGGTCTGGTCGTGGTCATCGTTCTCCTCTGTTGCGGCCGGGCACGAGGACGGGGCGGCCGGTCACCCGGCGCTCGTCGAGGTCGGTGAAGGCGCGGGCGGCGTCGTCGAGCGGGTACGCCGTGACGACGGCCCGCACCCGGCCGTCGGCCAGCATGTCCATGGCATCGGCGAAGGTGGACATCGATGTGGAGCCCGATCCGGTGATCACGGCCTCCTTCGCGAAAACGAAGGCCGGGTGGACCCGCAGCGGCTCACCGGCGACCTGACCGGTCAGCACGTACCGTCCCGCGTGGGCCAGTGCGCGAAACGCCTGCCGGAAGACCGCCGGGTGCCCGGCGTTGTCCAGCACGACGTCGGCGCCGTGTCCGCCCGTGGCGTCGCACACCTCCTGCCAGGCCGAATCTCCCATGGCCACGACGTGTTCCGCGCCCAGGTCGAGCAGCCGCCCTGCCGCGCGGGCGTTGCCGGTGAGGGCGACCACCCGGGCGCCGAGAGCGTGCGCGACCTGCACCGCGTGCAGACCCAGGCCACCGCCCGCTCCGGTGACCAGCACGGTCTCCCCGGCCCGGACCCGCGCGATGCGGCGCAGTGCTTGCAGACCGGTTCCGACGGCACACGCGACGATCGCGGCCTCGGCGGGGTGCACCCCGGGTGGGATCGTCAGCAGCGAGGATTCGCGGAGCACGGCGTACTCCGCGAACCCGCCGTAGGTGAACGACCGCTGCGCGCACCGCAGCTCGTCACCGCCCGTGCACGGGCCGCAGCGTCCACAGGTGCGGAACTGCTTCGCAGCAACGAGATCGCCGAGGGCGAAGCGGGTGACCGCCGACCCGGCCGCCACGACCGTGCCGGCGATCTCGTGCCCGAGCACGGCCGGCAACGGGATCTTCAGCAACCCGGCACGGTCGGCCTGGTCGTGCCCGCACACCCCGCACGCGGCGACCTCGACGAGGACTTCGTCGTCGGCCGGTCGCGGTCGGCCGATGTCGGTGACTTCCACGGCCCCCGGGCCGGTCAGCACTGCGGCGCGCACGTTTCGATCACCTTGCCCGGGTTGAGGATTCCGTGCGGGTCGAGCGCCTGTTTCACCGCGTGGTGCAGGGCCAGCACCGGTGCCGCCAATTCCCGCCGGAGCCCGTCGCGTTTGAGCAACCCCACGCCGTGCTCGCCGGTCACGGTGCCCCCCAGCGCGATCGCCTCGTCGAGGATCGCCTCGAACGCATCCTCCGCGCGGGCCTCCGCGTCCGCATCGCCCACGCGGACGATCAGCAGCGGATGCAGGTTGCCGTCACCGGCGTGTGCGACGTTGGCGATGTGCACGTCGTGACGGCGTCCGATGTGCTCGATCTTCTCGAGCATGACCGGGACCGCGGCGCGCGGCACGCACACGTCCTCGGTGAGCACCGGGCCGAGCCGTTCGAGTGCGGGGTAGGCCAGCCGTCGCGCGGTGAACAGGGCTTCGGCTTCGTCCACATCGGACGAGACCGCGGCCCAGGTGGCTCCGGCGCCGGTGAAGCAGGCCAGCATCGTCTCGGCCTCCGCCTCACCCGCCTCGCCCGGCGCGTCGGTGCGGCCGAGCAGCACGGCGTCGGCCTCGGCCGACAGGCCCATGTTCTTCCAGGCGTCCACGGCCGCGAGGGTGTGCCGGTCGATCAGTTCCAGTGCCGACGGGACGAGCCCGGCCGCGCTCACCGCGGCGACAGCGCGGCCCGCGTCGGCGAGCGAAGCGAAAAAGCCGGCGACCGTGCGCTCGGGCCGGCGCGCGGGACGCAGCCGTACGGTGACCTCGGTGACCACACCGAGGGTGCCCTCGGAGCCCACCACCAGCCCGGTCAGGTCGTAGCCGGCGACCCCCTTGGCGGTGCGGCGGCCGAGGCGAACCAGTTCCCCGGTGCCCGTCACCACCTGCAAACCCAGCACGTAGTCGCGGGTCACCCCGTACTTGACGCAGCACAGCCCACCCGCGTTGGTGGCCACGTTGCCGCCGATGGTCGACCACGGCGCGCTCGCCGGGTCCGGCGGGTACCACAGACCGCGCTCCGCACAGGCCGCCCGCAGGTGGTCGTTGACCACCCCGGGTTCGACGACCGCGAGCCGCTCGGCGACGTCGATCTCCCGGATCGCGGTCATCTTCTCCGTGGACAGCACGATTCCGCCGTCGACAGCGTTCGCGCCGCCCGACAGACCGGTGCCCGCGCCGCGCGGCACGACGGGGACCTGATGCCGCACACACGCGCGCACCACCTGCTGGACCTCTTCTGCCGTATGCGGACGCACGACAGCGATCGGCTTGCCGTGCGGGGCCCACACTGCCTCGTCGTGGAGGTACCCGGCCGGGTCCTCCAGCAGCCGCCCGGCGGGCAGCGTCCGCCGCAACTCCTCCACCACGCTCACGACGCAGCACCGCCCTGGCCGCTCGCCTCGCGGAACTTGGCCATCCGCTCCGCGAGCTCGGCCCGGTACTGCTCGACGGTGGCGAGTTTGACGTGCTCGTAACCGCGGACGAGGTCGGGGAGCTCGGCCGTTTCGACCGCGAGGGCGTGGGTGTCCGGCTGGACGAACTGGGCGAGGTGCGCGGTGACCCGCTCGTACTCGGCGATCAGTTCGCGCTCCAGCCTGCGCATCGCGGTGTGGCCGAAGGGATCGAGCTTCGTCCCGCGCAGCCTCCGGGCGGCCATCAAACCGCGGAAGACCGGACGGAACCACGGTCCCAGCTCCAGCTTGCGGCGCATCCCCAGCGCCCGCAGGACTGGTGGATGCAGGCGGTAGGAGATGCGCGCGTCCGCGCCGAAGCGGGCGCGGATGGCGCGTTCGTTCGCGGGGTCGAGCGACAGCCGCGCGACCTCGTACTCGTCCTTGTAGGCCATGAGCTTGTACAAGTTGCGCGCGACGGCCTCGGTCAACGCGGTGGCGCCCGGTACGGCCGCGGCTTCGGCCCGGCGCACGCGCTCGACGTGCTCGACGTAACGGCGGGCGTAGCGGGTGTTCTGGTAGGCGATCAGGTCCGGCACCCGGATGCGCAGCAGCCGGGCGAGTTCACCGTTTTCGTCGGTGCAGACCGAGTCCAGCAGCACCTTCGCACTCGTGTCGAGGACGGGCGCTGGTTCGGGTTCGCCGCGCAGAGCGCGCACCGTCGCCTCGAATTCCGCGCGGCGCACCACGAACTGCCGTCCACGGCGGAAAGCCTGGATGTTGGCCTGCACCTTGGTGCCGCCCACGGTGATCGCTTCCTCGATCGCGGCGGCAGGGATCGGCAGGCCACCCAGCTGATAAGCCACCCCGGTGAGCAGGAGGTTGGCGAACTGGTCCTGGCCGAACAGCACCTCGGAGGCTTCCCGCGCGTCGAGCGCGGTCATCGTCGTGGCGTCGGTCGCCTCCCGGATGCGGTCGAGCAGCGCGTCCTCGCCGGGGAAGGCGACACTCGTGTCGGTGACCATGGCGCCTGTCGGCACGCGCGCCGTCGAGACCACGGCGATGGTGCGATCCGGATCGGCGACCGCCAGGTACCGCGGGTCTGCGGCCACGAGCACGTCCGCGCCGAGGTACAGGTCGCACTCCCCCGCGGCCGCCTTGTTGGCGCCGGCGTCGCCGATCTTGACGTCCGAAACCACCGCGCCGCCCTTTTGCGCGAGCCCGGTCTGGTCCAGCGAGCGGACGGGCAGGCCCGCGATGGCCGCGGCCGTGCCGAGGATCTGCGACAGGGTCACCACTCCCGAGCCGCCGACGCCGGTGATCCGCACGGTGAACCGGTCAGCCGGGACGGCCCGTGCGGGTTCGGGCAGCTCGGCCGGGATCGGATCCGCGACCGGCCGCCGCGCCCCGTCCGCGCCCGGGACCACGGTGAGGAACGACGGGCAGTCCCCGGCGAGGCAGGAGAAGTCCTTGTTGCACGAGGACTGGTCGATGCGGGTCTTGCGGCCGAACTCGGTGGGCACGGGCTGGACGGACAGGCAGTTCGACTTCGCACCGCAGTCACCGCAGCCCTCGCACACCCGCTCGTTGATGACCACACGTGCAGCGGGTTCCGGGGCGAGGCCGCGTTTGCGCTTGCGGCGCAGTTCGGTCGCGCATTCCTGGTCGTGGATCAGCAAGGTGACGCCGTCGACGCGGGCGAGCGTCTCCTGCGCCTCGGTGAGCCGGTCGCGGTGCCACACCTGGACACCTCGCGCGAGGCGGACGCGCCGGTAGCGACGGGGATCCTCGGTCGTGACGATGATCCGCCGCACGCCTTCGGCCTGCATCGCCCGCGTGATCTGCGGGATCGTGAGCACGCCCGCCGGCTGCTGGCCGCCGGTCATCGCGACCGCCGAGTTGTACAACAGCTTGTAGGTGATGTTGACGCCGGCGGCGACCGCGGCGCGGATGGCCAGGCTTCCGGAGTGGTGGAACGTGCCGTCGCCCAGGTTCTGCAACAGGTGGTCCCGGTCGACGAACGGGCTCATGCCCACCCACTGCGCGCCCTCGCCGCCCATCTGCGTCAGGCCCGTGATCTCCCCGCTCTGCTGCGGGCCGGTCATCAGCACCAGGCTGTGGCAGCCGATGCCGGCGCCGACCAGCGACCCGTCCGGCGCCTTCGTGGAGGTGTTGTGCGGGCAACCCGAGCAGAAGTACGGCGTGCGGGTGGCCAGCGGCAGGGAGATGGTCCGCCGCGGGGGCCGCCACGCCTCGATCGAGGGAAAGTCGCCGTGCGCCCGGAGCCGCACCGCCAGTGCCCCGGCGATGGTGTCGGGATCCAGTTCGCCGGCTGCCGGGATGAGGGCGGCGCCGTCCGGTCCGCGCTTGCCGCTGATCGCCGGCGCGTCCGGGCGGCCGTAGAGCAGATCCCTCAGGGCGGCTTCGATGAAGGACCGCTTCTCCTCCACCACGATGATCTCGCGCAGTCCCGTGGTGAACCGCTCGACGACCGTGGGCTCCAGCGGGTGCACCATCGCCAGGTGCAGCAGCCGCACGCCGCGGCGGGTCAGCTCGGCGTCGTCGAGTCCGAGGATGCCCAGCGCCTGCCGCACGTCGTGGAAGGTCTTGCCCGGAGCGACGATCCCGATCCTGGCGTCGCGACCGACGATCGTGTCGAGACCGTTGGCAGCTGCGTAACGGCGGGCGAGTTCGAGCCGGGCGCCGTCCCGGGTGCGTTCGAGCCGGCCGAGATCCGGCTGGAGCATCCTGGCGGTCATCTCGTGCGTGAACGGACGCCCGTCCACGACCGGATCCGGTGCCACCGGGCGAATCCGCTCGGGATGTACCCGGACCGGTCCGGCTCCGTCCGCGACGTTCGTGGCGATCTTGAGCCCGACCCACAGACCGCACACGCGGGACAGCGCGACGGCGTGCAGCCCCAGATCGAGCACGTCCTGCGGGTCGGCCGGGTACAGCGTCGGCATGCCGAGGTCGGCGAGCAGCAGCTCGGAGCTACCGGGCACGGTCGAGGACTTCGCCGCCGGGTCGTCGCCGACCAGCGCGAGCGCGCCGCCTGCCGGGTGGGTACCCATGAGGTTGTTGTGCCGGAGGGCATCTGAGGCACGGTCGAGGCCCGGGGACTTGCCGTACCAGTAACCCGTCACACCGTCGACCCGGCGGTGCGGTGAGGCCGCGGCGAGCTGTGCACCCTGCACCGCCGTCGCGGCCAGCTCCTCGTTGACCCCCGGGCGGAACACGACACCGTGCTCGGCCAGCAGCTCGTGCTGCCTGCCCAGTTCGAGGTCGTAGCCACCGAGTGGCGATCCTTCGTAACCGGACACGAAAGCCCTGGTCCGCATCCCCGCCCGGCGGTCAGCGCGGCGCGCGTCGACCGGCAGCCGGGCCAGCGCCTGCACGCCGGTCAGGTGGAGGAGCCCGTCGGTCACCAGGTAGCGGTCCTGGAGACGGCGGACGGCGGGGTCGGTCATGGCGTGGTTCCTCCGTGCGGCAGGGACAATGCGGGCGCGAGGTCCCGGAGCTGGCCGAGAACGGGCGCGAGGCCCTCGCCCGGTGCGGTCAGGGGGTGGATCGCGACGTGATCGGCGCCGGCGTCGAGATGCTCGCGGACCCGTGCCGCGACGGTGTCCGCGCCGCCCCAGGCGATCAGGGCGTCGACCAGCCGGTCGCTGCCCCCGCCGTCGAGATCGTCGTCGGTGAAGCCGAGAGCACGCAGGTGGTTCACGTAGTTGCGCAAGGCGAGCCGGGTGGCCACGTGTGCTCGTGCGATGGTGCGGGCACGCCCGGCGTCACGGTCGACGACCACCGCCTGCTCGGGCGCGAGCAGCGGCCCCGGTCCGAGGCGCTCCCGCGCCGTCGCCGTGTGCGAGGGCGGGACGAAGAACGAGTGCATGCCCTCCGCCCGGTCACGGGCCAGCTCCTGCATACGCGGCCGCAGCGCCGCCAGGACGCGGGGCACTGGCAGGTCCGGTCGCGGTCCCCGGTAGGGGGCGGCGTCCAGCGTGTCCAGGTACTCCCGCAGCGCCGTGCGAGGCCGGTCGTGTCCCCGCCCGCGCCCGGCCTCGGCGTGACTGGCGCCCAGGCCCAGCACGAAACGCCCCGGAAAGGCCTCGCCGAGGGTGTACGCGGCCGCAGCGGCGGCGATCGCGTCCCGAGCCCAGATGGTGGCGATGCCGGTGGCGACCGTGATCCGCGCGGTGGCGCCGAGCAGGAGCGCGGTGTGGGTGAAGACCTCCTTGTGCGCCGGTGATTCCCCGACCCACAAGGCGCCGTAGCCGAGAGCCTCGATGGCCGCGGCGGCGGAGGTGCCCAGCGCCGCGGGAACCTCGCCGAGTACCGACAGCCACACCCCGGCCGGCCCGATCCGGTTCGCCAGGTCGCGGCCGGAGCTCACGCCGGACCCCCGGGTCCGAACTCCGGCAGGAACACCGAGTCCCCGACCTCCCGGAACGACACCACGACCGGCTCACCGATCACCGGATCGGCCGCGCCCGTCCAGGTCGTGGTCAGGTTCGGCCCGCTGTCCAGGCGGATCTGCACCACGACGTAGGGCACCTCGTCACCGGCGAAATACCTCTTGTGGAACCGGACCCACGTGTGCACGCGGCCGGTCCCGGGGTCGGTCACCCAGCCGACGTCGGTGCTGAAATCGCGGGGGCAGACGGGCCCTGGCGGCCAGAACCGGTGCCCGCAGGAGCGGCATTCCGGGATGCGCAGTTCGCCCCGGGCCGCACCGTCGAGGTGCTCGACGTCCTCGGGGTAGCGGATGGGCAGTGGTCGTGCAGCGGTCATCGAGGGTCACCGGTCCTTGCAGAAGATGAGCGAGTCGCCGAACGGGGTCGCCCACTGGACGACCTCGCAGCCAGGCACCTGCCGCGGCCCGGCCTGTCCGCGGAGCTGGCGGGTGGCTTCGATCAGGTGCCCCCACCCGCAGAGGTGGGCCTCGGAGAGCAACCCGCCCGCGGTGTTGGTCGGCAGGTCGCCACCCAGCTCGATCCGGCCGTCCTGCAGCCAGTCGAGCGCTTCACCTTCGCCGGTGAAGCCGAAGCGTTCCAGCACGAACACGACGTTGGGCGAGAAGGCGTCGTAGAGCTGGAGCGAGTCGACGTCGCCCGGCCCGGTGAGCCCGGCCATCCGGTACACCGGGTTGGCCTCGGCGCGGCGGGTGTCACCCTGGGAGAAGACCCCCAGCCCGGGCGGCGCGAAGATGAACTCGTCACGGCCGGCGTGCAACCCCTGCATCCCGCTGACGACGACCGCGGGCTGACGCAGGTCCCGCGCGTGTTCGAGGGTGGTCACCAGCAGACAGCCGCCGCCATCGCTGAGCAGCGCGAAATCCGGCCGCCGCAACGGTTCCACCACGTAGGGCTCGGCGGCGTAGTCCTCGGGCTCGAGCGGCTTGGTCATCTGCGCGTTCGGGTTCAGGCGCGCGTGGCGGCGGAACGCCATCGGCACGGCCGAGATCAGCTCGGGGTCCTTGCCGTACCGGGCGCAGTACCGGCGCAGCGCCATCGCCGCGCCCGCGCCCGGCGCCGTCATCCCGTAGTGCGGCAGTTCCCCGTGGGAGCCGCCGCCCTGGCGCAACCCTTCCAGGTCGTCGGCACCGCCCACGACACCGAGCCCGGAGAACGCCACCCCGGCCGCGCAGGCGGCGACCTCCGCCGTGCCGAGCGCCACCGCCTGCACGGCGGCCTGCAACGCGGGTCCGACGAACCGGCCGTGGGTCCAGGTCTGCAGAGCGGCGCGAATCCGCAGGCCGAACGCCTCGGCCATCCGGTCGTAGTCGACGGCCAGCGGGTAGCCGACGTTGGTGAACAGGCCGTCGACGTCGTCCCGGCCGAGACCGGCGTCGTCGAGCGCGAGCCGGAGGGCCTCGGCGGCGAGATCGAGACCGCTGCGCTCCGAGGTGCGCGACAGTTCCGTGATCCCGACTCCGACGATGGCCACCTGGCGCAAGGGCCCGAGGGGCATGATGTGTCCTTTCTGGACGAAATGGCTCAGACGATCGCGTGGGCGTTGGCCGGGCTGCCGACCCCGCGGGGCAGCGGCAGAACGCCGGAGATCAGCAGGAAGTCGTAGTGCCCGCGCTCCGCGCACACCCGCGCGAGGCGAGGCAGGTGCCACAACTCGCCCAGCGGCATGCCCTGCAGCGCGATCAGCCGCCGGTGCAGGAACCCCTTGTCGCGGTTGACCGGGAACACCTCGACCCCGACGTTGTCCACGGCGACGGCGGCGAACTCCCTGTCCCACAGGTAGGCCGCCATGTCCTTCGAGGACTCCAGGCCGGGACAGGCGAAGCCGGAGCCGATCGTGCCGCGCAACCGGGCACGGTGCTCGGCAGGAAGCGCCCGGTACCACTCCGTCCACCCGGTGCGGACCACCAGGATGTCGCCGGAGCGGAACTCGGTGCCCTGGGCCGTGGCGACCTCGTCGAGCATCGCCGCGGTGATCTCGACCGGCTGATCCGGGGCCAGCGGCGTGCCGCGCGCGTCCAGGTGACCGGCGACGTTGACGAGGACACCCCGGCCGCCGAATCCGTGCGCCGCCCACCGGTCGACCCCCAGCACGTCAGTTGTCGCGAGGTCGTCCTCGGACCGGCCGCCCCAGTAGCCGTGCCGCCCGGCGTTGATGTGCCGCAGACCGTCCCACTGGGAGGAGCCCTGCAGGTAGAAGCCGTCGAGCTTGTCATCGTGCCCGGCGGCGGTGTCCTCGATGACGTGCCGGTAGAGGTCCCGGTCGTCGAACAGGCCGGGATCGGGTTCGTTCAGCGGGAGCGTCAGCGAGATCATCTCCCCGGTGCGGACGGCGTCGGCGGCGGCCCTCCGCTGCTCGCCGCCGATGAGGTTGAGCGTGCCGATCTCGTCCGCGCGCCCCCACACGTCCCAGGCATGCCGCTCGTCGCGCCCCGCGAGCGTGGGCAGATCGGCGAAGCGCGGTGTCCGGCGCACCCGGGTCATCGGGCGGCCTCCAGCATCTCGCGGAGCTTGACCTTGCTGACCTTGCCCGTGTCGGTCTGCGGCACCGAACGCGAGTCCATCACCACGAACCGGGAGGGCACCTTGTAGCTGGCCGCACAGCCGCGGATGTGGGCGTCCAGTCGTCGCACGAGCTCGTCCTCACCTGCCGACCACCCGGCGTCCGGCACGACGACGCAGGCCATCTCCTGATCCCCGTCCGGAGTGGACAGTCCGATCACGTACGCCTGGTCGACGTGGTCGTGCCCGGTGACGATCGCTTCGATCTCCAGCGGCGCGACGTTGATGCCCTTGATCTTGAGCATTTCCTTCCACCGGCCGCCGAACGCGAGCCGGCCGTCCTCGCCGATCGCCCCCAGGTCGCCGGTGCGGAACCAGCCGTCCGCCGAACGCGTGCCGGCGTTGATCTCCACCGAGCCGAGATAGGAGTCGATGACGCATCCGCGCACCTCGATCTCGCCGGTCACGCCGGGCGGGCACTCGGCGCCCGTGCTGTCCACGATGCGGATCCGCTGGGTGTCCAGCACGGTGCCCTGGGTGTGCAGCTTGATCTCCAGCGGGTCGTGCGCGTCGGTCATGGTGACGAAGCCGTAGGACTCGGTCAGCCCGTACGCGCTGCAGGCTTCGGTGATGCCGAGGCCCTCGATCGCGAGCCGCTTGTCCTCGGCGTTGAACCCCACGGGCCCAGTGCGCAGCGACGAGATGTCCCTGGTGCCGAAGCTCGGCGCGGCAAGCAGCGCACGCACCGCCGTGGCCAGCCCGTAGCTGACCGTGCAGCGCTCCCGTTCGATGAATTCCAGCGCCGCGTCACCCTCGACCTTCTCCTGGACGCACAATGTGGCACCGTGGCTGAGAGCCACCGGAAGCGCGTTGCAGGCGCCATAACCGAAGAACAGCGGCATGGCGAACCAGATCCGGTCGCCGGGCCGCACGTGCATCCGCTCCCCCATGGCGCGGCCGTTGCGCAGCAGCTTCCCGTGCTCCAGCGGCACCGGCTTGGGCAGGGCCGTGCTCCCGCTGGTGTAGAGGATCATCGCGAGGTCGTCCGGGGTGACGGCGCCGGCCGGCGCCGGTCCCGGGACCACACCCGGCGGGAACGGCTCCGGCGCGGGCCAGAGCAGCGCCCCGAGGTACCCACGGGTGTGCCGGCCGCCGGTGAACAGCTCCCCGTGCCCCGCGGCGGCGAGCTCGGCCGGCATGTTCTTGCCGAAGACCTGCTCGTCGGTCACGACCAGCCGGAGCCCGGCGGTGCTCATCAGGTGCGCCAGCTCCGCGGAGCGGTACCAGGTGTTGATCGGCACCGCGACCAGGCCGGCGCGCTGGGCACCGAGCATGGTCACCAGCCAGCGAAGGCCGTTGGGCAGCAGGATCCCGACCCGGTCTCCCGGGCGCAGCCCGGCGGCGGCGAAGGCCCCGGCAAGGTCGTCGCAGCGCCGGGCGAGGTCGGCGAAGGTGATCCGTCCCTCCGGCGCCACCACGGCTTCCTGGTCCCCGTAGCGGTGCGCCAGCGCCGCGAGCGCTTCCGGGAACGTGCCGGGGCGCGTGCGGTTCTGTTCGGTCAGCGTGCTCATGTCCGTCCTCGTCTCGTCGATGCGGGTCATCGATCACCGGTCCGCACGACGACGTCGGCGCGCACCAGCGCCCCGGTGCCGGGGTCGGCGTACTCGACGAGCTGGACTCCCGGGCGGGCCTGGCACCACTGCCCGCGCTCGGCCAGCCGTTCGTGGGCCGCGCTCCGGCGCACGGCGAGTCCGTCCTCGCGGGCCCAGCTTCGCCGTTCGCGGCGGATCCGCTCGCGCTCGGCGCTGGTGGCGGCGGGATCGGGGCGGCCGGTGTCGTCGAGCACGACTCCGTAGGAGACTCGGGCCGCCTCGACGGTCACCACGCCGGACCGGACGTCGGCCGCCACCCGGGCGGGGTCTCGCTCGATCGGGTCGCCGTGCCCGCCACCCCCACCGACCCGCAGGACGACCACGTCGCCCGCGCCCACGGTCAGACCGAACTGCTTGCCCTGCAACGGTGTCGCCGATGCGGCCAGGTCACCGATCGCCCGCGGGATGCGGCCCTGCGCGAGCGCCTCGTCCGCGCGAGCCCCGCTCACCAGGGCAGAGCCGCTCGTCGAACCCGGATACCCGCCGAAGACGCCGGACGGCGGCACCTGCCAGCACGCCGCCATCACGTGCTCCTGACCGCCCGGCGTGTACCAGGGTGTGAACGCCAGATCGATCCCCGCTCCACCTCGTGTGCGGCCGGGTCCGCCGGAATTCGGGTTGAGCCGCCGCCACAGGTACAGCACCGGGTAGACGAGCTCGTTGATCTCGATGTCGGGGATGCTGTTCTGCGGCTGCGCGAGGACGCCGCTGACGTCCATGCCGTCGGCGACGGCCTGCGCTCCGGCTCCGCTGCCGCCACCGTTCATGTCCGGGAAGGGGACCAGCCGGCCGTCCTCGTCCGGGGCGTAGAAGAAGCTGGCACTCCACGAGTCCTGCCACGGCGCCATCACGTGCTCGCGGACGAAGGCGTTGTCGCTGCCGGCCTGCAGATCGGCGAGCAGCCTGGTGACCAGTTTGCCGATCCGGAAGCCCGTCTCGATGTGCCCGGCCCCCATCGGCGCCGGCATCCGCGCGTCGCAGATGGTGCCGGGTTTCGTGACGACCTCGATGGGGCGCAGCGTGCCCTGGTTGATGGGCAGGTCCGGCAGCAACGTGATCAGCAGCGGGGACACCACCGCTCCGAGCGTCGTCGCGGCACTGACGTTGATGAAACCGTCGGTCTGCGGCGCGGAGTCCGTCAGGTCGAACCGCAGTGCGTCGCCGGTGACCGTCAGCGTGCACCGCACCGGATACAACTCGTCGGTGTGCCCGTTGTGTTCGGCGAACTCCTCCGCGGTGTAGGTCCCGTCGGGCAGGTCCGCGATCCGGCGGCGGACGGCCTGCTCGGCGAGGTCCTTCGCCGCCTCGACGTAGGTGCGGAACGCGCCCGTGCCGTACCGCCCGATGAGCGCCTGGAGCCGCTCGTCGCAGCGGTGGCAGGCGGCGATGAAGCAGCGGATGTCGTTGAGGACCAGTTCCGGGACGCGGATGTTGGTCTCGATGATGCGCCACACGTCTTCGACGGGGCGTCCCTGGTCGACGATCTTGACGCCGGGCAGCCGCAGCGCCTCGCCGTAGGCCTCGGTGGCGATCGGGTTCATCCCGCCCGGTGCGAACCCCCCGAAATCGTTCACGTGGGCCTCGGCCCAGCACCACGCCATCAGCTCGCCGCCGATGAAGATCGGCCGCACCACACCGACGTCCACCGCATGCGCGTTGCCGGTGGTGAAGGGGTCGTTGCACAGGAACATGTCGCCCGCGCGGATCTCCGAGCGCGGGTAGGTGGCGAGGATGTGCCGCACGGCCTGCCGCGCGGCCCCGAGGTACATGGTGATGTACCCGGCGTAGCTGATGATGTCGCCCTCGGCGTCGGCGATGAAGGTCGAGAAGTCCACCGCCTCGGCGATGGCGGGGCTGCCCGAGGCGCGCATCATCACGGTGCCCATCTCGGCGGCGACGTTGTCCAGCGCCTTGGCGAGGATGTCGACGTCGACCGGATCCAGCCGGATGTCGTTTCCCGCGGTCATGCCGCGACCTCCTTGTCGGTGAGCAGGTAGTTGCCCCAGCCGTCGACCCGCAGCTCCCAGCCCGCGGGGAGACCGATCGTGGTCAGCGGGTGCTCGAGCAGCGCCGGACCGGCGACGACAGCACCCGGCGGCAGCGCGCCGTGGACGTCGACCTCGGCCTCCCCGCTGTCGGGAAGGTGGACCCGGCGGCGCGTGAGCGGCCTGATCACCGCACCGGTTTCCGGCTCCTGCTGGGCGATGTCGACGGGGTCGACGCGTCCGGTGGCCGTGACCCGCACCGCCATCAGCACCACCGGGCTGCCCACCCACGCGGTTCCGCTGCCGTATTCCTTTTCGTACTGCGCGGGAAAGCCCGACTGGATCTCCGCCAGATCCGCTTCGCCCAGGTCGTCGCGACGCGGGATCGGGATCCGCAGTTCCCACTGCTGCCCGGCGAACTTGAACTCCCCCTCCCACCGGACCTCGATCCGATCGTCCGGATAGCCCGCGGCACGCAGCGCCACGACGAGTTCCGCGTCGAGTTCGCGCAGGGCGGTGACCACCGCGCTCACATCGCCGCCCTGCCACATCGCCGACCGGGCCCTCGTGCGAACGTCGTCGCTGGAGAGCAGGCCACGGGCGGAGAAGACGGCGGCGTCGGCCGGGATCACGACCTGCCGGATGCCGACCGACCGGGCGATGTCGGCTGCGAAGAGACCGAGTGCGCCCCCGAAGGCGACCATGGCGAACTCGCGGGGATCGTGGCCCCGTTCCACTGTCACCCCGCGCACGGCGTTGCCCATGTCCGCGACCACCATCCGGTGCACGGCCACGGCGGCCTGCACGGCGCCGATCCCGAGCGGTTTGCCGATTTCCCGGCCGAGTGCCTCCCGCGCGCTGTCGATGTCGAGGGCTCGCCTGCCGTCCAGGAAGGACGACGGATCGAGGAGCCCGAGCACGGCGGAGGCATCGGTCACCGTCGGCTCGGTGCCCCCCTTGCCGTAGCAGATCGGACCTGGTTCGGCGCCGGCGCTGCGCGGGCCCACCTGCGGCACCCCACGCGCGTCGAGCCACGCGATGCTGCCGCCGCCGGTGCCGATCGGCAACACGTCGATCTTGGACAGTGCGGTCAGGAAGCGTTCGCCCAGCGTGACCCGCTGCGTGACCTGAGGGGTCGCGTCCCGCAGCACGGAGACGTCGAAGGAGGTGCCGCCCATGTCCGCGGTCACGATGTCGCGGATGCCGAGCCGGCGCGCCAGTTCCCGCGCCCCGATCACGCCGCCGGCGGGCCCCGAGTCGATCAGCGTGATCGGCCGCTCCCGGGCCTCCGCCGCGGTCACCGTCCCCCCGAAACCCTGCATGAACGCCACCGGCACGCGCAGCCCGCGCGCGGCGAGCTCCCGCTCGATCCGTGCCGTGTATTCCGCGACCCGGATGCCGGTGAACGAGTTGAGGACCGTCGTCATCGTCCGCTCGTACTCGCGGATGACCGGGTGCAATCGGGACGAGACGCTCAGGAAGATCCCGGGGTGCTCGGTCTCGACGATCGAGGCGAGCAGTTCCTCGTGTGCCGGGTTCGCGAAACCCCACAGCAGCGAGACGGCGATCGAGTCGACGCCGGCGGCCACCAGCGTGCCGACGGCTTTCCTCGCCTCCGCCTCGGTCAACGGCACGATGATCCGGCCCTTGCGGTCCACCCGCTCCGCCACTTCGGCGACGTGCTCGCGGGCGACGATCTGCGGGATGTTCAGCTGCTTGTGGTGATCCCGGTGTGCGTTGCGGGCGGAACGCGCGATGAGCAGGTTGTCTCCGAAGCCCTGCGTGGTGACCAGACCCACCGTGGCGCCGCGGAGCTCGGCGACCGCGTTGGTGACCACGGTCGTGCCGTTGACGAAGCGCGTCGTGGACGCGAGCAGCCCGGTCAGGGGCACACCCACCTGGGTGGCGAGGTTTTCCAGTGCCGCGAGGAGGCCGATGGTGAGGTCACCGTGGGTGGTGTCGGACTTGTCCGCGTAGGACCGTCCACTTGAGTCGATCGCGACGACGTCGGTGAACGTGCCACCGATGTCACAGCCGATCTGGAACGTGACTGAGGAACGCAACGTCATTGTCCTTCCTGGGCTGCGCGCGGGAGGAATCAGCGCACTGCCTGCGACTCACATTAGAGACGACAGCATGTTGAGTCAAGCGACAGGTTGTTGTCTGTTTTGGGCCTGTGGGCCCGGCAAAGGGCGGGTGGCCGCGGCGGCGACCACCCGCTCCACACACCGTGTTCAGCGCAGCCGCGCCACCAGTTCGGCGGTGTCCGGGCACGATCCGGGCTCGCGCACGGTCGTGACGATGTCGTCCGCGTCAGGGCCGAGCACCGGAGCCGCGTAGTCACGAAACTTCTCGGCCACCGCCGCCGCGGTCGGGTTCACGCCGTCGCGGTTGGTCGCCGAAACAGTGCGGCCGTCGGTCAGGCGTACGGTCACCCGTGCGTCCCTGCGCGCGGGGAAGGCCCGATCGGCGTCCGGATCGACGACCACCGAAGTCCGGGCCGCGAGCTCGGCCAGCCTGGGGTCGAGCGGACCGGAGTACCGGTACGGCCGCAGTGCACCATCGGTCAGCGCCGCAGCCACCGCGAACTGCAGGCTCATCTGGCGAGAGATCGTCGTCGTCAACGAGGTTCCGTTGTCGCAACCGGGGTACCGTGCCGCGGCACCCGAGGTGTGCACCGACGCATCAGCCACCGCGTCCGGCTCGATCCCCTGTGCCGCGAGCTGTTGCGCCGCGTCGATCGCCTCCTGCGTGAGGGCGCACGAGGGGTGGGCCTTGAAGAACGTCGCCGAGATCGCCATCCGGTCCAGCCGCACCTCAGGCAACCCAGCCCCGCCCCGGGCCCCGCCGAACGCCTGGCGGAGACCGAAGATGCCCTCGACCGCCGATGCGGCACCGGTCGCACCCTCGCGTGCGAGCAGCGCAGCCACCAGTCCCGCTCGACAGGCGCCGGCGTTCTGGAAGAACACTTCCGTGGTCCCGTCCCGCGCCCACTGGCAGATCCCGGCCGACGAGCTGGCGGCCAGACCGAGCGCGTGCGCCGTGGCGGCCGGATCCAGCCGCAGGAGGCTCGACACGGCCGCCGCCGCGCCGAACGGACCGAACACGCTGCTGGCACGCCATCCGCGTGCGACGAAGTCGTCGGTCAGCACCGCCGCCGCGACCTGGGCGATCGCCTCGTACCCGAGGACGATCGCTCGCAGCACGTCGACCAGCGGCGACCCCAGCCGCTCCCCGATCGCGAGCGCCGCGGGAATCACCACGGTGCCCGGATGCACCCGGCTCTCGGCATGGGTGTCTTCGTGCAGGAGCGCATGGCAGGCAACGGAATTGGCGAAGACTGCGTCCGACAGCCCGCTCCGCCGCCCGCCGGCTGCCCAGATCGCCGCTTCGTCACCGCTGCCCGCGACCGACCTGGCCTGTGACACCCACGGCATCTCGCGACCGCCGTAGGCACAGGCGAGGGCATCGAGCAGGCACGTACCGGCCTGCTCGATCGCCTCCGGCCGGAGGCGCGGCGCCGCGTCCTCGAGCTGTTCGGCGAGGGCGCCGAGGAACACCGTCACACCTCTTCGGGCGCACGGACGCCGGCCGCCGGCGCGACGTCCGGCGCGAGAACCTGCGGGGGCCGCCGCCGCACGACGAGCGCCGCCACCAGACTCAGCAGCGCACCGAACATCAGGAACAGCGCCGGCGACCGGTTGTCACCGGTGAGCCGAACGAGGGTCTGGCTGACGTAGAGCGCGGGACCGCCGAGCAGCGCCGCGGCCAGTGCGAAACCGACCGCGAACACCGTGGCACGCACCCGGGCCGGGACGAGCTCGATGTAGGTCGCGGGCGCGACCGAGGTGTACAACGCCGGCATGACGCCGAGCAGCACGGTCATCAGGATCGCCACGCCCAGACTCGACGCCGACGACAGTGCCATGAACAGCGGGTACGCCAGCACCAGCGTCGCCGCGGACAGACCGAGGAGGATCGGCCACCGCCCCCACCGGTCGGACAGCGGCCCGCCCGCCGCGACGAGCACCACCGCCACGGCGATGCTGATCACCGTGGCCAGGGTCGCCTCCTTCTGCGTGAAACCGAGCTGGATGAGGTAGGACTGCGCGTAGGTGAACGCGATGTAGTAGCCGATCTGCTGGAACGCGGCGACGCCGAAGATCAGCACGATCAGCCGCCAGTGCCGGCTGAACGACTCCTTGGCCGGAGACGAGGTGACCTGAGCCTGTTGCTCGAGCGCGCGGAACTCGGGCGACTCTTCGAGCCGGGAGCGGATGTACAGGCCGACAAGCCCGAGCGGCAGTGCCAGGAGGAACGGGATACGCCAGCCCCACGAGGCCATCGCCGCGGGCGAAAGCGTCGCGCTCAGCAGCAGGACCACACCCGCGGCCAGCAGCAGGCTCGCCACACTCCCGATCTGCACGCGGCTGGTCATCGCCCCCCGCTTGCGCTGCGGCGTGAACTCCGCGGCGTAGGTCATCGCGGTGCTGTACTCGCCACCGGCGGCCAGTCCTTGCAGCAACCGGCACGCCACCAGCAGGATCGGCGCCCACACCCCGACGGTGGCGGCGACGGGCAGCAAACCGATGACCGTGGTGGCGCCTGCCATCACGACCAAGGTCGCCACCAGGGAGGGCTTGCGCCCGAACCGGTCCGCGATCGAGCCGAAGATCAGCGAGCCCAGCGGTCGCACCACGAAGGCGACACCGAAGACCGCGAAGGCCGACAGCAGTGCGACGCCAGGCTGCGAACCAGGGAAGAACAGTTTCGAGATCAGGACCGTCAAGAACCCGTAGACGGCGTAATCGTAGGTCTCGACGGTGTTGCCGACGGCGGCCGCGAAGGTCACGCGCCGCATCAGGGCCGGTGGCGGGGCGGCGGCAACGCCAGGGGTGTCGGACATTCGGGGGCTCCCAAGTCGTCGTTGACATGAAGAACGAAACCGGCACGCCGCGGCGCCTTCCCTGGCGACGCCTCGACCGCCGACGACGAAAGCGAGCCAGGCCGCTCAGGGTTGCGGCCCCGCTCACGCGACCTGCGACCCGCCAGAGAGGACGAGTGACTCAGGCCACGCAAGGAGACTAAAGACGACACCCTGTCGAGTCAAGCGTCAGCTTGATGTCCGAGTGCTCTTCCGTCCGGTGCTGGAGAGACCGAGCGCGTCCACCCACATGCCGGTCACGACGTCCAGCAGCTCCTCCCGCCCGATCACGAACACCTTCTGCACGATCGCGCGGAAACACAGCTGATCGAGCTGCACCATGAGCAGTTCCACCCGCAGCCGCTGCGTCTCGCGCCGCCCCTTCGGGAACTTGGCCAGGTATTCGCCCAGCTCGGCAGCCAGCTGATCCAGCTGGTCCTTCCAGCGAGCCGCGACCTCGAGGTCGCTCGCCATCGCCTCGTGGATGGCGGGCAGGAGCGGAGCCTGTTCCTCCCACCACACCAGCGCCCGGTCGAGCCATTCGCGCACGCTCGCAGCCGTGCCCTCGGCGAGTGCCGCGCCGAGCAGCGACCAGTACTGGGCGCTCTGCTGTTCCCGCACCGTCCGGTAAACCTCGGTGAAGACCTCGGCCTTGTTCGGAAAGTGCAGGTAGAAGGTCGCCCGGTTGACCTTCGCCGCCTTCGTGATGTCGCCGATGGACGCCTGTCCGTAGCCGCGCTCCTCGAACACCCGCCGCGCCGCGGCCACGATGCGCTGCCGCGTCATCAGCCGCTGTTGCTCACGGACCGAAAGCAGCTCCGTCGATTCACTCGACACCATGTCGCCCACAAGGCGATGATAGGCCAGACAGGCACCGGAACTCTCGGTACCACCCCGATCGCCCCAACCACCTTTCACAATTCGTGAACTTCCGCAGTTTCCGAGATTGACAGGGCCCTTGCTGCCGCCGTCCGCACGCCACATCGTCCATTGTGGCCGGCAGCGGATCATCGGCCGTGTCGAACAGGGGGGCCGCGGCCAGGAGCGCCTGGAGGTCGATGGCGGGCTGGTCGCGCGCCCCGAAAGGGCGGTAGGTCCTCGGTGAGCGAGGCGGCTTCGGATGCGGGCTGCCACCAGCCGCGTCCAGCGTTCTGCCGCATCCGGTGTGCGTAGCTTCGGGGCGGCCCAGCATCGCTCCGGACCTGAGCCGCGCGAGTTCCAGCAGGGTCACGGCGCCTTGCAGGATCGGGAGCCGCCCGCCGTGAGAGCCAGGTCGCAGCAGTGACCACAGGCGCGGCCCCGGTCAACAGCGCCGGCGACTACCGTGAACTGGTCGTCGCCGCGGAAACCTGGGAGGCCGAGGGGGTCATCACCCTCGTGTTCCGCGACCCCGAGGGCGCCGACCTTCCGCCCTGGACCGCGGGAGCCCATCTCGACCTGCATCTGCCGAGCGGACGCGTCCGGCAGTATTCACTCTGCGGAAACCCCGGCAACCGCAAGGAGTACCGGATAGCGGTGCTTCGTGAGGCTGACGGGCGCGGCGGATCCGCCGAGATCCACGACCTGCCCTTGGTGGGGCGACGGTTGACGATCCGCGGGCCGAGGAACCAGTTCGAACTCGTGCCGAGCTCACGCTACCTCTTCATCGCCGGCGGGATCGGGGTGACGCCGATCCTCTCGATGATCTCAGTCCTGTCCGACGACTGGATTGGCGGCTGCACTACGGCGGTCGTAGCCGCAAGAGCATGGCCTTCGTCGACGAAATCGAGGCGATCGGCGGTCCCAGGGTCCAGATCGTGCCCGAAGACGAGCATGGCCTGCTCGACGTCCGCTCGATCGCGGCCTCGACGGATCCGTCCACGGTCATCTACTGCTGCGGGCGTTCGTCGGTTCGGCGCCGGCGATCCTGCTGGCCGCCGCGGCGGAGGCGACCAAGCGCATCCGCCTGACGAGTTCGGTCACCGTACTCGGCTCCGAGGATCCGGTGCGCGTCTGGGAGCAGTTCGCCACGATCGACCTGCTCTCGGGCGGCCGGGCCGAGATCATCGCGGGCCGCGGCTCGTACACGGAGTCCTTCCCGTTGTTCGGGTACGACCTGCGGGACTACGCCGACCTCTTCCGGGAGAAGCTCGACCTGCTGCTCAAGATCCGCGAACACAACCCGCTCACCTGGTCCGGGCGCTTCCGCGCTCCGCTGGTCGACGCCGACATCGCACCGCGCGCCGACGGCGGCACCATCCCGATCTGGGTGGGGGTCGGCGGATCGGTGGCATCCGCGATCAGCACCGGGCGCCTCGGTCTGCCGATGGCGATGGCCCTCCTGCTGGGGCCGTTGACGTTCCACCAGCAGACGATCGAGTTGTACCGCGGATCCGCGCAGGACGCGGGGCACGACGCGGACGCCCTGCCGGTCAGCATCAACACGCACGGGTATGTGGGCCGGACCAGTCGGCAGGCGAGGGACGTGATGTATCCGTACTTCGCGAAGGGCATGGCGGAGAACAACCACCAGCGGGGCCGGGGTGTCCGTCTGTCGCGTCCGGTCTTCGACGCACAGGCGTCGCCGGCGGCCGGGCTCCTGGTGGGCAGCTCGCAGGAGATCATCGACAAGCTGCTCGCCTACCACGAGCTGTACGGCATCAACCGGGCCATCATCCAGATGGGTTTCGGCGGGATGCCGCAGAAGGAGCACCTGGAGGCGATCGAACGGCTCGGCACCGAGGTGGCGCCGGTCGTTCGGCGCGAGGTCGCCGCACTCCGGAAGGAGGCAGCATGACCAGCGCTCCGACGGTCGCCGAGGCCGGGCGTGGAACACCGGGGACCGGTGCCGCACTGCGCGTGGTCGTGGTCAACGGCAGCCCCAGCCGGCAGTCCAAGACCATGGGACTGGTGGACGTCGTCCTCGCGACGTTGCGGACGATGCTCCCGGTCGAAGCTTCCCAGGTCGACGTGTACCGCTTGGGCCCGGGTTTCACCGGAGCCGCCGAACGCGACGAGGTCACGCCGGAGGTCGAGGACATGCTCCGGCTGGTCGAGAACGCCGACCTGCTGATCGCCGCGACCCCGGTGTACCGGGGTTCCTACCCGGGCATGTTCAAGCACTTCTTCGATTTCGTCGACCAGTACGCGCTGGCCAACAAGCTCGTGCTGCTCGCCGCGACGGGCGGTGGGGACCACCACGCGCTGGTGCTGGAACACGCCCTGCGACCGCTCTTCGCCTTCTTCCAGGCGTTGACCGTGCCGGTGGCGATCTTCGCCTCCGCGGGGGACTTCGACGGCGTGACCTTGCTCAACCCGCGTATCCACGGGCGCATCGAGATGGCTCTCGCCGACGTGGTGGACCTGCTCAAGGCACGCGCGACCGGCGCGCGAACAGCGGACGCCTGAACAGCGGGGCCGCCTCCCCCGGGGAAGGCGGCCCCGCTGCGGACGGCCCCTCAGCCGGCCATCAGGCGCGCGCGGATGGGCTGGGACCGGGCGACGTCGGCAATGGTGAGGGCCATGGCCAGGCCCGCGTCGCGGACGAACCGGTCGCCTTCGGGGCCACCGGCGGCTACGGCGAAGGCAGGGGTGTGGTTGCCGTCTTCAGGCGGGAGGTCGAAGGAGAGCATCGGGTGGATCGCGGGGATGCGCAGCGAGACGTTGCCCATGTCGGTCGAGCCGAACATCTTGTCCGGGTAGTCGGGGAACGTCCGGCCGATGGCTTTCGCGTTCTCCTCGAACACCGAAGCGAGGTCGGGGTCGTGACGGAACTCCCGGTAGATGGAGGGCAGCGAGGTGTACTCCACGCTGGTGCCGCTCGCGATGGCGCCGGCGTCGAAGCAGCGGCGGACCCGTTCCCACACCTGGTCGACTTCGTCGATGGTGTCGCACCGGATCATGCAGTCGACGACGGCCCGGTCGGCGATGACGTTGACGGCCGCCCCGGCTTCCTTCACGACGTGGTGCACCCTGATGCCGTCGCGCAACTGCTGCCGCAGCAGGCCGATAGCGGTCTGGGCGACGACAGTCGCGTCAGCGGCGTTGCGGGCACTCCAGGGCCGCGACGCGTGCCCGCCCCGCCCCGTGTACGTCACCTGCCAGGACCGCGATGCGCGCAACTGCGGGATGACGACATCTTTGAGTGTCGGGTGGACCATCATGGCCGCGTGGGTGTCGTCGAACACGCCGCGGTTGACCATGATCTCCTTGCCGGTCCCCTTCTCCTCGGCCGGAGTGCCGAAGACCCGGACCGTCAGCCCGAGCTCGTCGGCGACGGGGGCCAGGGCCAGGGCGGCGCCCACGGCCGCCGCGGCGATCGCGTTGTGGCCGCAGCCGTGGCCGATGCCGGGCAGCGCGTCCATTTCCGCGCAGAGACCGACGGCGAGGTCACCGGATCCCGCGGACGCCACGAACGCCGTCGGCAGGCCGGCCACGCCCTTCTCCACCGCGAACCGCCCACCGTCCTCGAGGGCCGCGATGAGCGCCGCCGACGTTTCGTGCTCTTCGAAGGCCAGCTCGGGGTTGGCGTTGATCCGGTGTGACAGTTCCAGGACCGAGTCCAGGTTCTGCTCGAACGTGCGCTCGATGCGTTCCTTGATGCCGGTCATCGCGATGAGTCCTTTCCGCTGAGTACGTGTTCGGCGATCTGGGCGTGCGTGGCGAACCAGACGCCCTCGTGCGAGGCGATGTGCTCGAGCAGCTCGGTGAGGATCGTGATGCGCGAACGGTGACCGATGCAGTGGGGGTGCAGGGTGAGCTGGAAGATCCCGTTCTCGGCGTAGGCGACGTCGAACTCGTCGCGCCAGATCGACAACACCCCGCGTGGCGGTGTGTAGGGCCGCAGCGAAGTGAACCGGTCCATCATGAAGTACGGCATGTCGTCGCGGATCCACTCGACCGGCAGCTCGACGATGCCGATGGGTTCGCCGTCGGTCAGGATTTCATAGCAGTCGTCGTCGGCCATCAGCGACGAGTCGTACGTCAGGCCCAGCTCGCGGACGATCCGCAGCGAGTCGGTGGACAGGTCCCACGACGGGGTGCGGATGCCGACCGGGCGCGTGCCGACGAGCCTTTCGAGCGTGTCCGCGGCCCGGAACGCCAGGTCGCGTTCCGCCTCGGGTGGTAGCTGGGTGTTGCGTTCGTGGATCCACCCGTGCAACGCCACCTCGTGTCCTTCGTCCACGTAGGACTTCGCCTCACCGTCGTGCAGCAGCGCGGACACGGCGGGCATGAAGAACGTCGACGGCGCCTCGAAGCGCCGCAGCAGATTCAGGATTCGCGGCACGCCGACCCGAGCGCCGTACTCACCCTGCGACAACTTGCCCGGCAGCACTTCGCCGTCACGCAGTGCGGGCGTTTCGTGGTCGGAATCGAACGACAACGCCACAGCGACCTTCGCTCCACCGGGCCAGGACTCCGGGCGCAGCGGGCGCCCGGCGCGCACCCGCTCGACGTGCCCGCGCCAGGTCGGCTCATCCCACTGCCACGGCTGCTGCTCGGTCATGCTTCCTCCCGGACGTTGTTCTTCTTCGAAGTTCGCCGCACGCGTCCGTCCGCATCGACCACGATGGACGGATCCAGCTCTTGTGACGCCTCCTCCAGCCGCGCGAGGATCGAGGCCGCCACCTCGGGCCTGGGCATGATCGGCTGGCTGTCGGCGTCGAGTTCGATGGGATCCAGGCGAAGCGCAGGCCCGTCCGCGCCACCCAGCCGCACGCGGAACACGGCGCTCTCGTACCAGGGCCCTGTCAGCAAGGCCGCCCGGTAGGGAGCGGCGGGACGCCCGTCCTCCCGCGCGACCATCGACTCCGGGTGCCACCCGTCGCACCAGTCGAAGACGAAGTTCCCGGTGGAATACAGGATCAGCCCGTGTTCGTAGAACTCGACGGGGTGCACGCAGTGCGGGTGGTGCCCGATGACGAGGTCCGCGCCGGCGCTGATCAGGCGCCGCCCCAGCGGTTGCTGATACCGGGCGAGCGGCCCCTGCGTCGCAGGCAGGTAGCAGAACGGAACGCCCCAGTGCAGCGCCACGACGACGAAATCGTTGTGCGCCTTGGCCTCGCGGATCCGCGCCTCGGCCGCTCGCACGTCCGGCTCGTGCGCGCTCGAATGCACGAACGGGGGCGTACCCGGGGTCTCGTCCAGGAAGGTGCTGTCGAACTCAAAGCTCTGGCGCACGCGGATCGGCGCGATGCCGGCCCGGTCGGCCGTCGCGTTGAAACCCAGCGGAAGTGCGGAGCAGAAGCTGAAGAACGCCAAGGTCTTCGCGCCCACCGACACCACCCGGGGGCGAGTCGCCTCGGCGAGCGTTTCACCGAACCCGGCGTGCTGGACTCCCGCGGCGTCCAGCGCCCGAACGGTGTCGCGCATGCCCTCCGCGCCGTAGTCCAGCGCGTGGTTCATGGCCAGGGACACCAGGTCGAAGCCGAATGCCGCGAGTTCCGTCGCGCCCGAGGCCGGCGCGCGCATCGCGACCAGTTTCTCGGCGCGCTCCCCGGATTCGGTGAGCGGAACCTCCAGGTTCCCGATCGTCAGATCACCGCCGCGGAGGAGCCCGAACGCCGAGTCCCCAGGGCGGGCGGCCTCCGCGACCGGGCGCCGGGGCCATCCCGAGACGACCACGTCTCCCACGATCGTCAGATCCATGTTGCTCCGTTCCGTATTGTGGTACGCCGTGCCGCATCGTAACCCGAGCACGGAGGCCGGTAAAGCGTGCCGACAGGAGAAATGGTGGTGCGCAGCTTGGTACGCTCACGTCCTCATGCGCACACCAGAAAGCGACGGCGACATCCCCGGACAGGACAAGCCGAGCAGCAGCGTCCGGTCGATGAACAGCGTGCTCAACACCCTGCGCGTCTTCGAAGAGGTCGCCCTGCGGCAGCCCATCGGCGTCTCGGACCTGGCCCGCGCGACCGAGATCCCGAAGAGTTCCGTTCAGCGGTGCCTGGTGACGCTCCAGCAGGCCGGATGGCTGAAGGTCGTGGACCCCGAGCGCGCGCGCTGGGGTGTGACGATGAAGGCGCTGACCCTCGGGCTGCGCAGCGCCGGCGAACAAGACCTCCGGGAAGCGGCGGGGCCGGTCATCAAGCGCCTCGCGGCCGACACCGACGAGACGGTTCTCCTCGGGGTGCGCGACGGCGAGGACTACGTCATCGTCGCGCGGGAAGACACCACGCAGGTCGTCCGCGTGGTCCAGGAGGTCGGTGCGCGGGTGCCGTTGCGCGCCACGTCGGCCGGCGTGGCGATCATGGCACGCCTCGACCAGACCGAGGTGGACGACCTGCTGCAGCGCGACCTCAGGGAGTTCGCGCAGTCGCCAGTGCCGGACGCCGGCGAGCTCAGGCAGGAAATCGCGCTGACCACGGAGCGCGGGTACGCGCTCAACGGCTCGTCCTCGTGGTACCGCCCGCAGGTGGCATCCATCGGCGCGGCCATCACGGACGCGGCCGGGCAGCCCATCGGCGGACTCACACTCTCCGTGCCTGCGATGCGCTTCGACCGCGCGCGCGAGACAGCCTGGGCGCCGATGGTGATCGCGGCAGCGGACGAGATCAGCCGACTGCTCTCGTCCGCCTGACCGCGTCGCCACCCGGCGCTGTCGTCGCGAGTCGACACCGCATTTCCTCCCTCGTACCACATGGTGAACCGCCGTGCCGAGTAGTAGCATGCACGGTGAGCGCAGCACCATGTCCAGGTCAACCGACCGCGAAGGAGGACCCGGATGCCGGCGATTCTTCCCCCGGGCGCATCAGTCGAGTGCTCGCTTCTTCGCACCGTCGGGCATCGTCATGATCGTGACCATGCCAACGGCCACCGAGGCGACGACGTAGATCCAGATCTTGTCCTGCTGCCCGATGCTGGCCAGCCAGGTGGTGAAGTAGGGCGCGGTACCGCCGAACACGGCGACAGTCGTCGCGTAGGGGATCCCGGTGCCGGTCGTGCGCACCGAGGTCGGGAACAGTTCGGCGTAGATGGCGGCCACGTTCGCCGAGTTGCCCACGAGGAAGACCACGCCGATGAGTTCGACCAGCAGCAGCGTCCAGAAGTCGCCGCCCTCGAGCAAGCGGTAGGCGGGCCAGGCGAACAGCGCGAACCCGACCAGGAAGAACATGAACGTGGAACGCCTGCCGAAGCGGTCCGACACCAGTCCGCCGAGCGGGAGCAGCAGCATGAACGCGACGACCGCGAGCGAGTTCGCGAGCAGCGCCTGATCCAGGCTGAGGCCGGTCGTCGTGCTGGCGTAGCCGGGCATGTTGGTGATCCACAGGTAGTAGAGGATCGTCCCGGGAACCGTGATCCCGACGACGCGGAGCAGGCCCAGTTTGTGTTCGGCGAACAGGGTCTTCACCGGCCGGTGCGGCTTGCCGGACAGTTCCGCGTTGTCGAAGTGCTCGGTCTCCCGCGTACGGGCCCGCAACCACAGGACGGTCAGCCCGAGTGCGGCGACGACCGCGAAGGCGATCCGCCATCCGAACGCGTGCATCTGCTGGTCGTTCAGAACCGAGGTCACGACGAGCGCGAGCAGCGAGGCGAGCAGAACGCCGGCCGCTGTCGACACCTGCTGGAAGGACCCCGCGAACGCGCGCCTCCGCGGCGGCGCGCTCTCCACTATGTACGACACGGAGCTGGGCCACTCCCCACCGGCGGAGAAGCCCTGCACCAGCCTAGCCACCAGCAGCACCACGGGCGCGAGCACCCCGATGTGCGCGTAGGTCGGGCACACCGCGATGACGAAACCACCGGCCGACATCAAGGTCACGGTCAGCGCCAAGGCCTTCTTGCGACCGTGCCGGTCGGCGTAGGCGCCCAGGACGACGGCGCCGAGCGGGCGCACGAAGAATCCCACGGCGAAGATCGCCAGGGTGGACAGGAACGCGGCGACCGCATCGCCTTCCGGGAAGAACTGATCCGCGAAGACCGGGGCCAGGGAAGCGTAGATTCCCCAGTCCAGGAACTCGATCGCGTTCCCGAGCGCCCCGGCGAAGATCGCCTTCTTGTGTTCGCGAGTGGTCCTGGTCGGGTGCACGTCGCCGCTGGTCCTGTCGACCGCGACGGTGTTCTCTTCTGCTGACACGGCTGTTCCTTCGGATCGAAGTGAAGAAGCGGGAACCGAGAACCTTCGGCGAGCCCGGCCGGTGAGATGTAGCGGCGGCCACCGTCGCCTAGATTGGATTATCGTATTACGGTAATCTCCTCTGTCAAGATCTGGCGCTACGGCCGGATGCGAGTTGCGAGGGAGTGAGTTCAGCTGTGCCCAGCACAGAGTTCACCAACCCGGAGATGAGCCCGCTGCGGCTGCGCGACGTCACGGTCGCCAACCGCGTGTGGATGTCCCCCATGGCCCAGTACTCCGCGGGGCCCGACGGGAAGCCCACCGACTGGCACCTCGTGCACTACGGTGCGCGTGCGGTCGGCGGGGTGGGGTTGATCATGGTCGAGTCCGCGGCGGTCGGACCGCTGCACCGGACCACCTCGGCAGACCTCGGGATCTGGAACGAGGACCAGGCCGCCGCGCACCGCCGCCTGACGTCGTTCCTGTCCGAACGCGGCACGGTCCCCGCGATCCAGCTTCTGGCCGCGGGCCGGAAGGGGTCACACCAGGTGCCCTGGGTGGGCGAGGGACAAAACGGTCCGGTGAGCGTGGCCGAGGGCGGCTGGGAGCTGATCGCGCCGTCGCCGGTCCCGTTCGGCGACCTCTCCGTCCCCCGGGAAGCCGGCCACGCCGACCTCGACGAGGTCGTCGAGGCCTTCGCCAACGCGGCGCGGATGGCTCACCTGGCGGGGTACGAGGTCGTCGAGATCCACGCCGCGCACGGGTACATCCTGCACCAGTTCCTGTCCCCGTTGTCCAACCACCGGACGGACGAGTACGGCGGCAGCCTGCAGAACCGGATGCGCCTGCCGCTGCGGGTGGCCCGCGCCGTCCGCGAAGCGTTCCCGGACGAGAAGCCCGTCTTCGTGCGCATCACCGCCACGGACTGGGCCGAGGGCGGCATCTCCATTGACGAGGCGGCCACGTTCGCCAAGGAACTGGCGGCCGTGGGGATCGACCTCCTCGACGTCACCTCCGGTGTGCTGGTGCGGGACCGGGAGGCGCGGCCACCGGACCAGGACGGCGTCAACGTCGAGTTCGCGAACACGCTCAAGAAGGCCTCGGGGCTCGCCGTCGCCCCGGTCGGCCAGATCGGCGACCTGTCACTGGCCGGCGAGGTCGTGGCCGGCGGCCAGGCCGACGCCGTGCTGATCGGGCGCGCTTTGCTGCGCGACCCGTACCTCGCCCTGCGCAACCGGCCCAGCGACAAGACGGCGTGGCCGAACCAGTACCACCGCGCATTGTGAGGCCCAACCGGCAACCTGCGACACGAAAGGAATGACGATGCCGAACAGGACAATCGCGAGCCGCGCGGTCCAGCGTCCGAACGACACGACGATCCGGTACACGATCAGCGGCCCTGCCGACGGGCCGACCCTCGCCTTCATCCACGGATGGGGGTGCAACCGTGGCGATTTCGACGCTGTGATCGGCTTCCTCCCCGAGCACTACCGCGTCCTCGCGATCGACCTCGCCGAACACGGCGAGTCCCGGTCCACGCGCGACATCTGGACGATGGAGGAGTTCGCCCGCGATGTCGCGGCCGTGCTGGAAGCCGAGGCGGTGGGCACCTGCGCCGTGGTCGGGCACTCCCTCGGCGGGGCGGTGGCCGTGGACACCGGCCGGATCCTGCCCGACGTGGTCTCGCACGTGGTCGCGCTCGACGCCCTGCACTACCTTTCCCTGTTCCCCGCGCAGGACGAGCGGCAGGCCCGCGCCGTGCTGCAGCCGTTCCGAGAGGATTTCGCCGCGGCGACGCGGCGCATGATCGAGGGAGGATCGCCGGAAGGCACCGATCCGGCACTGAACGAGGCCTATTTCGCGAAGATGGTGGCCGTGCGGCAGCCCGCGGGCCTGCGCGCACTGGAAGGCCTGGTGCACTGGGACATGGACGCCGCGCTGCGCGAGGTCACACAGCCCGTCACGCTGTTCGCGGTGCGGTCGATCCTCAGCCAGGAAGCCGTCGACCGCTACGGCGACCGCATCCACATCGTGCCCGTGGACCTGGGGACTCACCACTTCCACGTCGAGTCGCCCGAAGGCACGGCCAAGCTGCTTGTCGACGCGTTGTCCGAATAGGACGGTGGACCACGTCGTGGTCGCCGGCCCCTGGCCGCCCCGGCCCAGCGCACACCGGGCGGGCCGGGGCCGGCTCAGCCGGCGTCGGTCTCCTGGTCCTCGCGCTGACGGGCGGCAAGCTCGCGGAGTGCGGTCGCCGCGGCGTTGCGGACGTGGCGCTCACACGCTTCCCGAGCGGCATCGGCGTCACCGCGTACGGCCGCGGCGTCGTGGATCGCTTCCAGCTCGCGGACCGTCTCCGGCGCACGCCCGTCGGCCTGCAGGGACAGCCCGCGCAACATCTGCACGCGGGCGTGGATGCCCCGCAGGGTCGATTCGATCACCGGGTTCACCGCCCCGGCGATGAGAACGTCGTAGAACTCGTCCTTCATCGCCAGCCGCTCGGCCAGGTCAGCCTTGCGGTAGGTGCGGGCGAACCGCCGGACCACCTTGCCCAGCTGCTCGCGCTGCTCGGCGGTGGCCCGCTCGGCGAACAACGCCCCGGCCAGGCCCTCCAGCGCGCCTCGCACCTCGAACAGCGCCTTGGCGTCGAAGGCGGTCAACTCGGTGACGACCGGACCGCGGTTGGGCACCGTGGTCACCAGTCCTTCGGACTCCAACTGCCGCAAGACCTCGCGGATCACCGTCCGGGAGACCTCGTACCGCGCACACAACCGCGCCTCGACCAGCCGCTCCCCCGGTTCGAACTCTGCTGCCAGAATGTCCTGGCGGAGCACTTCGAGTACCTGGGCCCGCAGCGGCGCGGCGACGCGCTGCACCCGTTGCCCTGCCACGCGGCCGCCTCCTTTCACTGGCCGACCACGATATCACAGTAATACCGGCATCGCGGGCGGCAAGCGGGGCGTGTGCAGTCAGCGGGTCAGGTCGACGCCGGTCACCTTCGCCAGGTAACGGGCGATCTCGGACTGGTCCGGGTTCTCTTCGCCGAGACCGGCCAGCGCGGCCTGGCAGAACCGGACACAGGCTCGCGACACCTCCGGCGACAGCCCCAACGAGGTCGACAGGTCCAGGGCGGTGGTGATGTCCTTCACGGTCAACGGGAGCGAGAACCCGACCTGGAACCGCCCGTCGAGCACCTCCGGCCCGATCTTGACCTCGGTCGACTGGTTGCGGCCGGTGGAGGAGTTGATGACGTCGAGCATGGTCCGGGGGTCCAGACCGAACTTGGTTCCCACGGTGAGGACCTCGAGCGCCCCGACCAGGCCGATGGCCGACAGCAGGTTGTTGAGCGCCTTCAGCGCGTGTGCCGACCCGACGGGGCCGACGTGCGTGACCGACGTGCCCATCGCGCGCAGCAGCGGAAGCGCCCGCTCGTAGTCTTCGGCCCGTCCGCCGGCCATGATCGTCAGCTCGGCGGTCGCGGCCTTGCGCGGGCCACCGGAGACCGGCGCGTCGACCATCGCCACTTCGCGCTCCCGGAGCCGTGTGGCCAGCTCCTGAGTCACCCGCGGCACCGACGACCCCATGTCGACGACGAGCGTGCCCGGGCGCAAGCGTCCCGCGAAGCTCCCGGCGTCATTCGGATCACCGAGAACACGCTCGACGACCGCGCTGCTGGGCAGCATGAGGATCACGACGTCCGCGCCGGATCCGTCGGCGAGACCGGCCAATGCCGTCACACCGTCGTTGCGGGCGGCCGCCTGGACCGCATCGGGGTTGGCATCGAAGACCGATACCGGCACGGATCGGGCGAGATTGCGGACCATGGGCTGCCCCATGGTGCCCAGACCGACGAAAGTGACGGCGTCCGTCATGACCGCCCTGCTTTCCCGTCGCCCGCGTGGAAGGCCTCCACGGTCGGTTCCAGACCGTCCGCGCCCACGACCTCGCACCAGGCCTCGAAGCCGGCCTGGAAGGCCACGACGCCCGCCTCGGGCAGGCTGATCTCGATCGCCTCGAGGATCTCCCGCGCCGTGACCCCCAGGTCGAGCGCGACCTTGATGTGGCTCTGGATGTGCCCCTTCGCCGCGCGCATCACCGTGAGGCTGACGATGAAGATCAGTTCCTTCGTCTTGCGGTCCAGCGCCCGCTGGTCGAGGTATGCCGCGCCGACGAGTCCGTTGGCCGCCTGCAGCACGCTGAAGTCCTGCTTGGCCATCACCTTGTGGTAGTCGAGGACGTAGCCCCGCTCGCGGGCCATGTCGTCGATGTAGCGCTGCGGATCTTGAACAGCCGTCACGTTGGCTCCCTTCGTCGATCCACAACCGTAATACGGTAATACTCGATTATCAAGTGTGGTTGACCGCCGGGCCGCCTTAAGACAACTGACCGGCTTCACCAAGCACGAGGGCCGCGAGCGGTGTCCGCTCGCGGCCCCCGACGCCTGAAGCCCACCACGGCTCAGGCCGTGAGCAACTGCTCGATCCGCCGCGCGGTCGCCATCACCTCGGTGGCCGCGAGGCCGGTGTCGAGGCCGTCGATCGCGACCACGCCGACGCTGCGTTCCAGCGTGCCGGCCCGGATGCCGGCGGCGAGGCCGACCGCGCCGCGTTCCAGCTGGCCGCGCGTCAGGCTGTAGCCGTCCTGGCGGGCCTGACGCACCGCTTCCGGCTCACCGGGTTCTTCCGGCCGGGCGGCGAGGATCGCGAGGCCGGCCGCGCCCTGCGTGAGCGGGTGCCTGCTGCCGACCCGGTAGCCGACCGTCAGCACAGTGCCCTCGGGTTCGGCGACCATCGCCACCACGCACTCGCTGCCCTCCGCCGCGGACAGGAACGCCGTCGCCGACGTACGGTTGGCCAGTTCCTTCAGCAGCGGCAGCGCGTCCTGGTTGAAGTGCGGCTCGAACTTCGCCGCCAGCGTCGCCAGGCCCGACGCCAGCCGCACCCGCCCGTCCCCCGTGCGGGACACCAGCCGATGACCTTCCAGCGTGGCGACGATGCGGTAGCAGATCGCCCGGTGCACGTCGAGTTCGCGCGCCAGGTCGGCGACCGAGATGCCCGACGGTGACTCCGCCACGACCTCCAACGCCCGCAGCCCGCGGTCGAGCGTCTGCAACGTGCTCATGCCGCCCCTCCGCTGTCGATCCCGGCCCGACTCTACCGGCGGACCTTGACGCCTCCCCGTGCCCCACTTACGCTACACCGCGGTTCGCTCACCGCAACAATATGTGCGTTATCAGTAAAACACGAGGTGAACAGCATGAGCACAGGGTCGTGCCCGGTCGATCACGCAGCGGCGGCGGCCGGCTGCCCGGTCTCGCCCCGGGCAAGCGCCTTCGACCCGTTCGGCCCCGAGTACCAGGCCGACCCGCCTGCCGCGGTGCGCTGGTCCCGCGACGAGGAGCCGGTGTTCTACAGCCCGCGCCTGGGCTACTGGGTCGTCACCCGCTACGACGACGTCAAGGCCGTCTTCCGCGACAACAAGACGTTCTCGCCCTCGATCGCGCTGGAGAAGATCACGCCGGTCTCCGCCGAGGCCACCGCGACGCTGGCGAAGTACGGCTACGCGATGGACCGCACGCTGGTGAACGAGGACGAGCCGGAACACATGCCCCGCAGGCGGGTCCTGATGCACCCGTTCACCCCGGAGCAGCTCGTCCACCACGAGCCGATGGTCCGGCGGCTGACGCGCGAGTACGTCGACCGGTTCGTCGACGCGGGCAAGGCCGACCTCGTCGACGAGATGTTGTGGGAGGTCCCGCTCACCGTGGCGCTGCACTTCCTCGGCGTCCCCGAGGAGGACATGGCGACCCTGCGCGAGTACTCCATCGCGCACACCGTCAACACCTGGGGCAGGCCGTCACCCGAGGAGCAGGTCGCCGTCGCCGAGAACGTCGGCAAGTTCTGGCAGTACGCCGGAACCGTGCTGGACAAGCTGCGCCAGGACCCGTCCGGGCACGGCTGGATCCCCTACAGCATCCGCGCGCAGCGGGAGCACCCCGACGTCATCACCGACTCCTACCTGCACTCGATCATGATGGCCGGCATCGTCGCCGCCCACGAGACCACGGCCAACGCCGCCGCCAACGCCATCAAGCTGCTGCTGGAAAACCGCTCGGTGTGGGAGGAGATCTGCGCCGACCCGGGCCTGATCCCGCACGCCGTGGAGGAATGCCTGCGGCACTCGGGTTCGGTCGCGGCGTGGCGCAGGCTGGTCACCCGGGACACCACGGTCGGCGGGGTCCCGATCCCGCGCGGCGCCAAGCTGCTCATCGTCAACTCCTCGGCCAACCGCGACGAACGGCACTTCGACCACCCCGACGAGGTCGACCTCCGCCGCGACAACGCCACCGACCACCTGACCTTCGGCTACGGCAGCCACCAGTGCCTCGGCAAGAACCTGGCCCGCATGGAACTGCAGATCTTCCTCGATGAACTCACCCGCAGGCTGCCGCACCTGGAACTCGTGCCGGACCAGGAGTTCACCTACGTCCCCAACACCTCCTTCCGCGGCCCGGAACACCTGTGGGTGCACTGGGATCCCGCCGCCAACCCGGAACGGGCCGACCCGTCGATCGCCGAGCTGCGCCGCCCGGTGCGGATCGGGGAACCGTCCAAGCGCGGCGTGGCCCGGACGGTGAGCGTCGTGTCGGTCGAGCGCGCCGCCGAGGACGTCGTCGAGGTGACCCTGGCCGCCACCGACGGCAAACCCCTGCCGAAGTGGTCCCCGGGCGCGCACGTCGACCTGCAGCTCGGCGAGCTGTCCCGGCAGTACTCGCTGTGCGGCGACCCCGCCGAGGCCGGCACCTACCGCATCGCCGTGCTCAAGGACCCGGACAGCCGCGGCGGTTCCCGCTACGTGCACGAAAACCTGCGCCCCGGCACCACGCTGTCGCTGCGGGGACCGCGCAACCACTTCCGCCTCGACCCCACCGCCCGCCACTACGTGTTCGTCGCGGGCGGCATCGGGATCACCCCGATCATCGCGATGGCCGACCACGTCAAGGCCGCCGGCGGCAGCTACGAACTGCACTACTGCGGCCGCGACACCACCGCGATGGCCCTGCTCGACCGGTGCCGGCGCGACCACGGCGACCGCCTGCACGTCCACACCAGCGCGGACGGGACCCGCCTCGACGTCGTCGCGTTGCTCGCGAACCCGGCGGAAGGCACGCAGATCTACGCCTGCGGGCCGGAACGCCTGCTCGACGCGCTGGCCGAGGCGAGCGCGCACTGGCCGGACGACGCGCTGCACGTCGAGCACTTCACCACCACCCAGCAGGTGCTCGATCCCGCCGTGGAACACGCCTTCGACGTCGACCTCGCCGACTCCGGGCTCACGGTGCGCGTCGCCGCGGACCAGACCGTGCTCGCCGCACTGCGCGCCGCCGGCGTCGACGTGCCCAGCGACTGCGAGGAAGGCCTGTGCGGCACGTGCGAAGTGCCCGTCCTCGACGGCGAGGTCGACCACCGCGACGTGGTCCTCACCAAGGCCGAACGGGCCGCCGGCACCAGGATGATGACCTGCTGCTCGCGGGCCTGCGGCGACCGGATCACCCTCCGGCTCTGACAACTCCCTTGCAGACATTCGAAAGGAACTGACAATGACGTCAACGGTGCAGCAGGCCCAGCCCGCCACCAGCTTCCGGCGCGTGCTCGCGGGCGGGATGGCCGGCTCGGTGCTGGAGTGGTACGACTTCGCGATCTACGGCGTGCTCGCCGCGACCGTGCTGGGCCCGCTGTTCTTCCCCGGCGGCAGCGGGATCGTGCAGCTGCTCCTCGCGCTCGCCACCCAGGGGCTCGGGTTCGTCGCGCGGCCCCTCGGCGGCATCGTGTTCGGGCACCTCGGCGACAAGTTCGGCCGCAAACCCATGCTGGTGACCACGTTCCTGCTGCTCGGCACCTCGACCGCGGCGATCGGTCTGCTGCCGACCTACCACCAGATCGGCATCTGGGCGACGCTGCTGCTGGTCGTGTTGCGCATGACGCAGGGTTTCGCATTGGGCGGCGAGTTCGGGGCCGCGGTGCTCATGGTCAGCGAGTACGGCGAGCCGAGGCGCCGCGGGTTCTGGGCCTCGTGGCCACAGGCCGGCGCGCCGCTGGGCACGGTGCTGGCGACCGTCGTGGTCACCGTCCTCGGCGGCCTGTTCCCCGGTGACGCCTTCGACGCGTGGGGCTGGCGCGTGGCGTTCCTGGTCGCGGTGCCGCTGCTGGTGATCGGGTTCTGGATCCGGCGCAGCGTCGAGGAATCGCCGGTGTTCCAGGCCGCCCGGGCCGGTGCCGAGCGCAAGGCCGCGCACAGGTCGAGCGTGCTCGAAGCGCTGGCCCGGCCCCGCGCGGTCCTGCACGGTCTCGGGATGCGGCTCGGTGAGAACATCGCGTTCTACATCTACACAGTCTTCGTCATCGCCTACGCCACGACGTCGTTCGGGTACCAGCGCGGCGATGTGGTGCTGGCGGTGACGTTCGCGTCGGTGTGCCAGTTCGCGGGCATGATCGGCGGCGGCGCGTGGTCCGACCGGGTCGGCCGCAAGATCGCGATGCTCGTGCCCGCCATCGCACTGGTGGTCTGGGCGCCGGTGTTCTTCTGGATGGTCCAGACTGCCAGCGTGCCGATGCTGTGGCTCGGTGTCTGCGCCGGCGCGCTGTTCCACGGCATGCTCGCCGGGCCGGAGGCCGCGTGGATCACCGAGCTGTTCCCGACCCGCTACCGCTACGCCGGCTCGTCGCTGGTGTTCCAGGGCTCGTCGATCATCGCCGGGGCGCCGGCACCGCTGATCGCGGTGTGGCTGATCAACAGCGCCGGCGTCGGCGCGGTGATCGGCTACCTCGTGCTCACCATGGCGATCACCGTGCTCGCGGTGGCGACCAGCCGCGAAACGAAGGGCGTGGACCTCGACCGCGTCGGCTGAATGTGCGCGGGTGCGGCCCGAGCCCGGGCCGCACCCGCTGCTACATGGCGTGCTCCCAGCTGCCGCGCGTGTCGACGCCCGCGGCATCCGCCAGCGCCTCCAGCTCCGCGATCTCCTCGCCGGCGAGCTCGATGCCGTGCGCCCGGACCAGCCCGTCGAGGTGAGCCGCCTTCGTGACCCCGATGATCGGGGTGGTCCCCTTCGCGAGGGCCCAGGCGGTGGCAATGTCGGCGGCGGAGGCGCCACGGTCCGCACCGATCGCCGTCATCCTGTCCGTCAGCGCCCGCAGCTGCGGCAGGATGCCGTTGTACACGGCCGCTCGACTGCTGCCCGCCGGCAACGGGTTCGCCGGGCTGTACCTGCCGGTCAGCGCGCCTTGCTCGAGGACCATGTAGGAGAAGAACCGCACGTCGTGCTCGCGGCAGTGGTCGATGATGCCCGCGCGCTCGGAGCCGCGGTATAGCAGGCTGTAGTGGTTCTGGACCGCCTCCACGCGGAAGCCGGCCTCGCCGAGGATCCGGTCGGCCAGGGCGATCTCGGCCAGGTTGTGGTTCGAGACGCCGACGTGCTTGATCCGGCCGCTTTCCAGCAGCGGGATCAGCAGCGGCGTCCACCGGGCCACGTCGGCGGGGTTGTGGATCCAGTACAGGTCCACGTGGTCGGTGCCCAGCCGGTCGAGGCTCTGCTCCAGCATGTCCGCGACCGGATCGTCGCCGTCGCCGGCGATCTGCGGGGTGAACTTCGTGGACAGCTGGTACTCGCCGCGGTCGTAGCTCTTGAGCGCGCGGGCGAGGACCGTCTCCGAGCGGCCCATGCCGTACACCGCCGCGGTGTCCCACAGCGTGAACCCGTTCGACTGCGCCTTGTCGACGACCTCGCGCAGACCGTACTCGGTCAGCCGGCTGCCGAAGTAGCCCTCGCCCGCCTCGCCGCTGTCTCCCCAGGCCCACGTGCCCAGCGCCATCGCCGGCACCGTCAATTTCTCGCTCGTCATGTCTCCAGGAAACCCCCAGGGCCGCCGCCGCAGCAGGTCGCGTTCATGGGGGGTACCGCCTCAACCCCCTTTGCGCCGTGACCAGTGGCTACCCTGAAGAACATGGACCTCCAGCCCAGAAACCGCGGCGAGATCCGGGACTTCCTGGTCAGCAGGCGCGCGAGGATCACGCCCGCGCAGGCCGGCCTGCCGACCAGCGCCCGACGCCGGGTCCCGGGGTTGCGGCGCGAAGAGGTCGCCGTCCTCGCCGGGGTGAGCACCGAGTGGTACACGCGGCTGGAGAAGGGCCACATCGGCGGCGTGTCCGAGGACGTCCTCGACGCGGTCGCCCGTGCCCTGCGGCTGGACGACGACGAACGCACCTACCTGTTCGACCTGGCCCGGTCGTCGCGGCAGCAGAGCCGCACGCCGTCGCGGCGCCGGGACGTCGAGATCCCGCCCCGGGTCCAGTGGCTGCTCGACTCCATGACGATGTCCTCGGCGTTCGTGCGGAACGGCCGCACGGACGTCGTCGCCGGCAATCCCCTGGCCCGTGCCCTGCTCGCGCCGATGTTCGACAGCGCCACCGCCGACCGGCGCGGCCGACCCAACCTTGCCCGCTACATCTTCCTCGACCCCGGCGCGCAGGATTTCTTCGTCGACTGGGACGCCGCCGGAGCCGCCACCGCCGCCCTGCTGCGCGCCGAGGCCGGGCGCGAGCCCCGTGACCGGGCACTGCGCGAACTCGTCGGCGAGCTGTCCACCCTCAGCCCGGAGTTTCGCGGCCACTGGTCCGCGCACGACGTCCTGATGCGCCACGACGGCGTCAAACGGCTCCGGCACCCCGAAGTCGGCCACCTGGACCTGACCTTCCAGTCCCTCGACCTGCCGCTGCCCGGCCGGGCCGTGCACGACCTGATCATCTACACGGCCGAACCCGGCACCGCCTCCGAAGACCGGCTCAAGCTCCTCGCCAGCTGGGCGGCCACCCGATCCCGGACGGCGGAGCCCACCCGCCACACCTAGGGCGTGTCTGACAAAGGTTCTGGCTGGTTGCTGGGATGCTGCTGGTCGTGTCGCGGTTTGAGTTGCTCTCGGATGAGCAGTGGGCGTTGATCAAGGACTTGCTGCCGGTGCGGACGGGTAAACCGGGGCGGCCGTTCTCCGACGCCCGGGCGATGGTGGAGGGAGTCATTTACCGCTACCGGTGCGGGATCGCGTGGCGGGATGTGCCGGCGGTGTTCGGGCCCTGGCAAACAATCTGGACCTGGCACCGCCGCCTGGCCGCCCAGGGCGTGTGGGATGCGGTGCTGGCCCGGCTGCTGGCCACCGCGGACGCGGCCGGGCAGATCGACTGGGCGATGTCGGTGGATTCCACGATCGCCCGCGCCCACCAGCACGCCACCACCATCACCCGCCACACAGGGGGCTGGATCGAACTACACGAAACCCGGGATCGAGCCGCCTGACCATGCCATCGGCCGCTCCCGCGGCGGCCCGACCACCAAGATCCACCGGCTGGCCGACGGCCACGGCCGCCCGCTGGTCACCCTGCTCACCGCCGGGCAGGCCGGGGACTCGCCGATGTTCGAACCGCTCATGGCCCACCTGCAGGTCCCCCGGCTGGGCGGCGGCCGACCCCGCACCCGACCCGACCTCGTGCGCGGCGACAAGGCCTACTCCTCCCGCGCCATCCGCCAACACCTCCGCCGCCGCGGAATCCGCACGATCATCCCCGAACCCGCCGACCAGATCGCGCACCGCAAACGCCGCGGCTCCCGCGGCGGCCGCCCACCCACCTTCCACGCCCTGGATTACCGCGGCCGCAACGTCATCGAACGCAGCTTCAACCAGCTCAAACAATGGCGCGGCATCGCCACCCGCTACGACAAACTCGCCACCCTCTACCGCGCCGCCATCCTCATCCACGACACCATCACCTGGACGAAAGCATTGTCAGACGCGCCCTAGGTCAACAGGGCCGGCTGGGCCAGCAGGACGATCGCCGTGGCGAGGAGCAGGCCGCCGACCACGCGGCTGATCAGCTCGCCGTGGCGGGTGACCTTTTCCAGGGCGACGACGGCCGCGAACACGGCCATCCAGACCAGGTTCATCATCCCGGCGGCCAGCAGCACCGCCATCAGCGCCCAGCAGCAGCCCAGGCAGTACCCGCCGTGGCTCACCCCGACCCGCAGGACACCGAAGCGGCCGCGCATCGCCGTCTCGCTGTGTTCGAGCAGCAGCGCCATCGGCGACCGGCAGTGCCGCAGGCACACCCGCTTCAACGGGGTCAGCTGGTACACGCCGGCGACCAGCAGCACCACTCCCCCGGCCCGGACGGCGGTGGTGCTGGGCCCGGTCATGGCCCCTTCCAGGCCTTGCACGAACGCGAACGCCCCGATCCCGGCCACCGCCCACACGAGGAAGTAGCCGGCGAACAGGCCGTGGCCACGCAGTCCCCGGCTGCGCAGCAGGCGGCGCATGCCCAGGCTGAACGGCACGACGCTCGGCAGCATCATCGCCGCCATCATCACGACCCACACGCCGAGGAACAGCGCCGCTTCCCCAGGCCACGGCCGCATCGCGCCGGCCATGTCGTCCATCGCGGGCCCGCCGGTCAGGACCCCCATGCGCATGTCCGCGGTCGCGAGCCTGCTCGTCAGCACCCAGGCCAGCGCGGCGAGCAGCAGCAGCACGACCACCAGCGCGGCCTCGGTTCGCGACCACCGCCGCACCGAAGCCGCGTGCGAAGCGACCTCCCGGCCCGGCCGCGGGGTCATGCCGCGTCCGGTCCGCTCCACTCGAACGGGATGAGCTTGCTGGAGTTGCCGCTGCGCTCCCAGCGGAAACCGAACGCGTCGGCGGACTCCTCGGTCACCCGGCCCCACACCGCCGGCGGTTGCCCCGGGCCCACCTCGGCGCCGGGCAGGTTGTGGACCTCCACCCGGGCGCCCGGCCCGCTGGTGGGCCCCGTCAGGGCCTCGACCCGCGCGGTCGCCTTGCCGGGGATGCTGACGCTCCAGTCGGAGTAGTCCTCGGCGATGGAGGCGTCGATGGCGGCGAACTCCATGCCGCGCATCTCACCCCCGAACATCTCGTTGAACTGGGCGGGCCAGCCGCCCGCCTGGCCGCCGAAGATCATCTGCAGGGCGCCGCGCTGGGCCTCGTCGGCTCGCTCGTCCAGGAACACCGCGCCGTAGGCGTCGCTGTGATCGCCCCACACGTTGCCCACGAAGGACGCCAGCATCACGACGTTCAACCCGTCCAAGCGCGACTCGCCGTACCGCCCCTCGCGCACGTGCCACAGGAGGACACCGTCGCAGTCACCGTAGGTCGGCGGCTGGGCGAAGGAACACGGGCACGGGATCGTGCACTTGCACGCGTCGAACCACACTCCCCGCAAGCTCCACGGCTGCACGGAAGAACCGGTCATCGCCACCCTCCCTCCGGGAATCAGCCCAGTGTCCCTCCCACCACCCGGCCGAACAAGCAACGCCGCCAGGCGAAAACCATTCGCGCGGGCCCGCGACGGATCGACTGTTCTTGGCACGCGGCGCGAGCACGTCCGCCGGCATTCCGCCGTGGCGACCTGCCCGAAGGGCCGCTGTCGTATGTCGACACGGGGATAGGCTGGGCCCGACCCCGGTGGAACGATGTCGGACTCCGCCGGACAGACACACGGAGGAATCGCATGCCCTATGCCGTGGACTTCGACCCCGTATCGACCATCGGGCTCGAAACGTCGCCCGTCGCGGAGGCGCTGGCCGGTCTGCGGGCGAACGAGGCCCGCTACTTCAAGAACAAGTACGGCCACGTCTTCACCGTCGAGCCCGCGGACGACGCCAGGGACACGATCGGCTGGGTGCACCGGATCCTCGAGGAGGAACGCGGAATCGTCATCGCCTCCCCTCCGCTCGAGGCGACCGCGTTCGACGTCGACGGCATCCGATGGGCCTATGTCTTCTACGAGAACGGGCTGTCGGTCAACGTGCTGTACACCATCGAGGACAACGGGAAACGCGCCGTCGGGTTCAAGCTCTCCGACGGGATGGACATCCCCACCGAACTCTCGTCCTTCAAGTTCGCTCGGCAGAAATCAAAGCTGGCCGGCACCATCCGCGGCTCGTACTTCGTCATCAAGAACGAGTACTGACCCCTTCACGGGTGGGGCGGTGCGACGGCCGCTCTGGTGAAGCGCCGATGAGGGTCGAGAGCCGTTGAGCTTGTCCGGGCGGTATCACCTTCGACGGCCGCCTGGCCGCCGGACGCAAGTCGTTCAACCCGAGTTACACCGTTCGTTTTGACAGGCCCACGGCAAGTGCTTCTCCCCCGGCATGACACCAAGCAGCAGGCTTCTGACCTGCGAAAACGTTGGTTTCGGCCAGCTTGGGGCTGGCGACCGAGCGCACCTTCGGCGCGGCGCGCGAGGCGCTCGCGCGCCGCCTCACGATCGGTCTGATCGTGTGCGCCGTCACGTCGCCGGCCGGCGCGCCGAAGCTGCAGTTGACGAACCCGTCGGTCTGCTCGCTGGAGCCGGTGAAGTCGAACGTGATCTGGTCGTCCAGCTTGGTCATTGTGCACGCGGTAGAGCTCGTCGACGCGTCCGTTGTGCTCTGTCCACTCCTCGGCGGTGTAGGTGCCATCGGGGATGCGCGAGATGCGGACCCGCCCGGGGTCATCCCGCCGACGTCGATGAGGTGGGCTTGGGACTGCGCCCAGCCGATCAGCTCGTCGCCGTGGAAGATCGGCGAGATCACGTTGGTGTCCGGCGGGTGGCTCGCGCCCGCGGTGTGCGGGTCGTTGCAGATGACCGCGTCCCCGGGAGCGAGCACGTCGATGCCCGCGTGAAGCGTCATGCTCGCTGTCTCCTTCAACTGCGTCGGTGCGGATCGTGGTGTGGACGGCACCTGGGCGCTCGATGACCCGTGTGGCCGGCACATTGCCTGCCGGACCGGTCATTCTCGGCGGGTGCCTCGCGGCCAGACCACGGTGACGGGCAGGCCGCGATCGCGCGGCGTCGACGACGTCGGCTGTGCCGAGTTCGAGCACGACGCGCGCGACGACCCGGTCAGCGCCCCGCGATACGCGCGGAGTTTCCCTTGACCTCCAGGTAACTGGAGGTTTCATGCTGACGACATGGCACACGACAGAACCGCGGTCGTCACCGGGGCCTCCCGCGGGCTCGGACTCGCCCTGACCGGAGCGCTCGCGCGGCGCGGCTGGCGGGTGATCGCGGACGCGCGCGACGGGGACCGGCTCGAGCGCGCGCTCGCCGGCGTTTCCGGCGTCACCGCGATCGCGGGCGATGTCGCCGACCCCGGGCACCGGACGGCCCTCGCCGAGGCCGCTCCGGAGGGGGTGGACCTGCTGGTCAACAACGCGAGCGCGCTCGGCCCCAGCCCGCAGCCGCCGCTGGCCGGCTACCCGCTCGCCGAACTGGAACGCGTCTACGCCATCGACACGATCGCTCCCCTGGCGCTGATCCAACTGCTGCTGCCAGGTCTGCGCCGCCGCCGCGGCCGCATCATCGACATCAGCTCGGACGCCGCCGTCGAACCGTACGCGGGCTGGGGCGGCTACGGCTCGGCCAAAGCCGCCCTGGACCAGCTCACCGCCGTCCTCGCCGCCGAGGAGCCGGACGTCCGGGTCTACGCCTGCGACCCGGGCGACATGAACACCGACCTGCAGCAGCAGGCGTTCCCCGGCGAGGACGTCTCCGACCGGCCGTCGCCGGAGACGGTCGTGCCCGCGCTGCTGCGGCTCGCCGAGGGCGACCTGCCGAGCGGGCGCTACGTGGCACGGGACATCCTCCCGTGACCATCCCCTTCACGTTGCCGCCGGACAGCGAGGCGACGGCGCCGCCGGAACGCCGGGGCGTGCCGCGCGACGCGGTGCGGCTGCTCGTCGCCCGGCCGGGCCGGATCGAGCACCACCGGTTCCGCGACCTGCCGGACCTCGTCGAGCCGGGGGACCTCGTCGTGGTCAACACCTCCGCCACGGTGCCGGCCGCCCTGGATGCGGTGCGCGGCAACGGAAATCCGGCGCCCGTGCACCTCTCGACGACCCTGGACGACGGCGGCTGGGTGGTCGAGGTGCGGCTCGCGGACGGCAGCGGCCCGGACCTCTCGGTGCACCCGGGCGAGCGGATGCGCCTGCCCGGCGGGGTCACCCTGACGCTCGCCGAGCCGTTCACCAGCGCACGGCTCTGGCGCGCGGCGGTCACTCCCGAGGTGCCCGTGCGGGACTACCTGGCGCGGCACGGCCGCCCGATCGGCTACGGCTACCTCGCCGGGCGGTTCCCGCTGCGGGACTACCAGAACGTGTACGCGACCGAGCCGGGCAGCGCCGAGATGGCCAGCGCCGGGCGCCCGTTCACCGCGCCGCTGCTGGTGCGCCTGATCGCCCGCGGCGTCGTCGTCGCCCCGATCGTCCTGCACGCCGGGGTCTCCAGCCCGGAACTGCACGAACCACCGGCCGCCGAACGGTTCACCGTGCCCGAGGCGACCGCGCGGCTGGTCGAGCTGACGCGCTCCGCCGGCCGGCGGGTGATCGCGGTCGGCACCACCGTCGTCCGGGCGCTGGAGAGCGCCGCCGAACCCGGCGGCGCAATGCACGCGGCGACCGGGTGGACCGAGCTGGTGCTCGGGCCCGCCCGGCCACCGCGGGTGGTGACCGGGCTGGTCACCGGCCTGCACGCGCCCGAGGCCAGCCACCTCGGACTGCTCGCCGCGGTCGCCGGACGCCCCCTGGTCACAGCGGCCTACGACGCGGCGCTCGAACACCACTACCTGTGGCACGAATTCGGCGACTCCACCCTGTTCCTGCCCTGACCCCAGCCACCTCACGGACGAGGGCCCGGCCGGGCGAACGGGAACGCCAGGCTCTGCCGGATCGAGGCCCCGGTCAGCATCATGACCAGGCGGTCGATCCCGATGCCGAGCCCGCCGGTGGGCGGCATCCCGTGCTCGAGCGCCAGCAGGAAATCCTCGTCGAGTTCCATCGCCTCGATGTCGCCGCTGGCAGCCCGCAGCGACTGTGCCTCCAGGCGCCGGCGCTGCTCCAGCGGATCGGTCAGCTCGGTGTAGGCGGTGCCGATCTCCGCACCGAAAGCGATCAGGTCCCACCGTTCGGCGAGGCGGGGATCGCGGCGGTGGGCGCGCGTCAGCGGCGAGGTCTCGGCCGGGTAGTCGGTGTAGAACGTCGGCTCGACCGTGGCCGGTTCGACCAGGTGCTCGAACGCCTTCCCGACGAGGTCGCCGTGCCCCGCCCCGTCGTCGGCGGGCACCCCGGCCGCCCGGCACCAGCGGCGCAGATCGTCCGCCGAGGTGCCGGGAGTGACGGTCTCGCCGAGCGCACGGGACACCGCCTCGTACACGCCGACGACCGGCCAGTCGCCGGAGAGGTCGACCTCGCCCAGGTCCGGGCGGCGCGCCACCGGCGCGCCGTAGGCGGCGACGGCGGCGTCCTGGATCAGCGACCGCGCGAGCCCCCGCATCGTCTCGTAGTCGGCGTAGGCCTGGTAGGCCTCCAGCATCGTGAACTCGGGGTTGTGGGTGGCGTCCACCCCCTCGTTGCGGAAGTTGCGGTTGAGCTCGAACACCTTCTCCACACCGGCCACACACAGCCGTTTCAGGTAGAGCTCCGGCGCGATCCGCAGGTACATGCGCTGGTCGTAGGCGTTGATGTGGGTGACGAACGGCCGCGCGTTCGCCCCGCCGTGCACGGCCTGCAGCATCGGGGTCTCGACCTCGAGGAAACCGCCTGCCTGCAACCCGTCACGCACCGAGCGCACCACCGCGCTGCGCAACCGCAGCATGTCCGCCGCGGTCGGGTTGACGATCAGATCCAGGTACCGCTGCCGCACCCGCGTCTCCGGGTCGGTGAGGCCCTTCCGCTTGTCCGGCAACGGATGCAGGCACTTCGCCGTCACCGTCCAGTCCGACACCATCACCGACAGCTCGCCCCGCCGCGAAGTCATCACCTCGCCCGTCGCGCCGACGTGGTCGCCCAGATCGACCCCGTCCCGCCACAGTGGATCGTCGCCGAGGACCAGCTGGAGGTGGGAATCGCCGTCCTGGATTCGCGCGAAGCAGACGCCGCCGAGGTCCCGGATCGCCGTCACCCGTCCCGCGACGCGCACCTTGCGGCCGGTGTGGGTGTCCGGTGGGAGGGCGCCGAACTCGCCGCGCACCGCGGCGAGGGAGGTGTCGCGGTCGAAGCAGGCCGGGTAGGGGTCGATCCCCGACTCGCGCAGGCGGCCGAGCTTGGCGATCCGGACGCGCACCTGCTCGGGGCGGCGCACCGGGCGCGCCTGCGGGCGGACCGCCTCGATCTCGCGCAGGCGCGCCAGGAACGCCTCGTCGACGGCGTCGGAGGAGATGGCGCGGCGCCCCGCTCCCACACCCGCGGGCAGGAAACCCTCCAGCGCGCCGGCGACCAGGCCGATGCGGCCGAGCCGCCGCGCCGAGCTGTAGCAGAGGAAGCGCGGTTCCCAGTCCGGTCCGTATTTCGCGTTGGACCGGTACAGCGATTCGAGCTGGAAGAACCGGGACGCCAGGCCCAGCAGCGCGCGCCAGGCGCGCAGCACCGGCCCGGCGCCGATCCGCTCACCGGCGGCGAACACGGCGCGGAACATGGCGAAGTTCAGCGAGATGCGCTGCACGCCCAGCTCCCCGGCGGCCCGGACGAGTTGCACGATCAGGTACTCGTTGAGCCCGTTCTCGGCCTCGCGGTCGCGGCGCATCAGGTCCAGCGACAGCCCGCGCCGTCCCCACGGCACGAACGACAGCAGGCCGCGCAGGTTCCCCTGCGCGTCGAACGCCTCCACCATCACGCACCGGCCGTCCGCGGGGTCGCCGAGCCGGGACAGCGCCATCGAGAAGCCGCGTTCGGTCCGCGCGTCCCGCCACCGCTGGGCGTGCGCGAGGAGGTCGTCCATTTCGGACCGCGGGATGTCGGCGTGGCGGCGGATCCGCGCGGTGTACCCGGCGCGCTCGATGCGGCGCGCGGCCTGACGCACCGACCGGCGCTGCGGGCCGGCGAGGCTGAAATCGCGGACGTCGAGGACCGCCTCGTCGCCGAGCTCCAGCGCCTTCAGGCCCGCGCGCACGTAGGCCCGGGCGCCGCGTTCGCTCGCGCCCAGCACCCCGGTGGCCCAGCCGTAGGTGCGCGACTCGGCGAGCCAGGCGCCGATGGCCTGCGGCCAGGCGTCCGGATCGCCGACCGGGTCCGCGCTGGCGATGCTGGTCCCGCCCAGCACCCGGTAGGTCACCGCCGCCCGGCCGCTCGGGTCGAAGACGACAGACTTGTCCCGGCGGGTGGCGAAGTAGCCGAGCGAGTCGTCCTCGCCGTGCTCGGCCAGCAGGGCGCGCAGGCGCAGCTCGTCGTCGTCGGTGCGGCGCTGCTGTCCGCGCACGCCGCGGAAGAACACCCACATGGTCGCGACCGCGGAGAGCGTGGCGCCGACGTCGAGGAGGGCGTCGATCCAGGCCGGTCCTTCCCGCACGCCGAGCCGCCTGAGCTGGAGGAGCTCGCCGGTCGCGTGGTTGACCGCCCAGGCGAAGGCGTCGCCGAGACCGGTCAGGGTGCCGGGGAAGACGGCGAGCAGGCCCCAGCCGAGCAGGATCGTCGCGCCGAACCCGGCCAGCGCGACTCCCAGCGCGTGCTTCCACGCGCCCGGCGCCAGCCGCGCCGGGAAGGCCGGGCGCAGCGCCAGCAGCAGGGCGATCAGGGCGACCGCGGCGATCTCGGCGCCGGTCAGCGCCCACAGGGTGGCCGGCAGGTGCTCGGGCGCGCGGCGCGGCAGCACCAGCACGTGCGGTGCCCACAGCAGAACCATCTGGAACGCCACGTCCATGAGCAGCCCGGCGACCTGGAACAGGATGAGCGTGTTCAGCGCGGCGCGCTTGCGCCGCCGCAGTGCCGCCCCCAGCACGGCGAGGACGAGCGCGATGAAGATGTTCGCGTCGGCCGGGATGTTGATCAGGGAGAACAGCCCGACGGTCCAGCGGTAGAAGTCGTGGTTCCCGCCGGACACCAGCAGCGCCACCGACGCCGCCGCGCCGAGCTGGACGACGGTGGCGACCACACCGGCCGCCTTGGACCGCCACCGCGGCACGGGCCGTCGGATCACGGGGTCAGAGACTGGTGTCGGTGCCATGGAGTGCTCCGGGAGTTCCGGTGTCGGGCAGGGGCCATGCGGGGATGCCGCCCGCGTACTGCTGGACGTCACCCGGGCCGGACGCTGCGACGGGGTTGCCCAGCTGGGTGTCGAGCCAGTCCAGCACGGCGGGCAGCTCGGCGCGAACGGCGGCGAGGTTGTGGCCGGCGATCGGCAGCATCCAGGCGGTCAGTTCCGCCGGTGGCGTCGCGGCGGCCTGCAGGCGCCGCAGGGCGGCGCACTCGTCGCCCGCGGCGGCGTCCGCAGTGACGAGCAGCCGCAGCGGGGCCGGGTGGTCGCGCAGCACCGCGGAGACGTCGTTGGCGCGGCGCAGGTCCTCGCGCCCGTGGAACAGGTCGCCGGTCTCGGCGTCGTGGGGGGTGGCGTCGTAGCCGTTCATGCTGACCGCGCTCGCGTACCACTGCGGGTGCCGGGCCGCGAGGTCCAGCGCGCAGTAGCCACCCGAGGACCACCCAGCCGTGGCCCAGCCCTCGCGGTCGCCGCGGACCCGCAGGTGGTCGACCGCCCACGACCGCAGGTCGGCCGACAGGTAGGTGTCGTCGGCCGGCCCGCCCGCCGCGTCCACGCACTCCGAGTCGTGGGTCAGCCGCGGTTCTCCGTTGGGGTCGGGCACGATCACCACGACCGGGGGCAGCCGGTGGGCGGCGATCGCGTCGTCGAGCTGCCCGGGCAGGCCGTAGAGGGTGGCGACCTGGCGGGGCTCGCCCGGGAAGTGCGGGATCCACTCGACGACGGGGAACCGGAAGCCCGCCCAGTCCGGCGCGGTGTACACCGCGGGCAGGTAGACGTCGACGTCCCGGGTCGGTCCGGTGCGCTTGCCGGTCACGGTGAGGTGCACCAGCGACCCGAGCGCGTTGCCCGCACGAGCGCTCGCCGTGCCCAGTGCGCGCCCGAGGTCGCGCCCGTCCGGCCCGGCCTCGGCGACCGTGCCCTCGGCCGGGTCCGGCGAGGTGCCCAGCAACGACCCGAGCGTCGGGTAGAAGCTGCCCGCCGCGTTCACGGCCGATCCGCACGCGAGCACCACCGCCACCACCGCCACGACGGTGGTGGCGACCCGGCCGGCGACGCGACGGCGCCACCGGTCCCAGGCCCACGGCACCGCGGCGGCGCAGCCGAGCGCCACGACCGCCACGACGAGGACGAACAGGAGCGTGTCGATGCGGATCGTGGAGGCGTGCACGCGCTCAATCTAACCGCGTTCCACCCGGGTTCCGACGCCCCTACCAGGCAAGACAGCGTTCAGCGTCCACTCAGGAAGCCGGGCCTAGAGTGACCCGGAAGCGGTCTGGCCGCGGGCGTGAGGACCCCGTTCTCAGGGTCCGCACAGCATCCGCGGCGCACAGTGGGGCCGAGCCGACCCCGCCTCGAAGGAGATCGCCCGTGCCCCTGGGTTCCCCGGTCCTGGACGAACGGCGAGCCCGGACCGCGCCCCGACTGCCCCGGCGCGCCCGGGTGGCGGTCGCACTCGGACGGACGGCAGCCGGCGGATCCCGCCGCCTCGGGCTGGGAGCGGGCGGAGTCGTCGGCGGCCGGATCGCCGCCGCGGTGGACCCGGACGTGCTGCGCCATCTCGGCCGTCACCGCACCGTCGTCCTGGTGACCGGCACGAACGGCAAGACCACCACCGCGTCGATGCTGACCCGCATCCTGGAGCCGCTGGGCGCGGTCGCGGCGAACCGCGACGGCGCGAACATGCCGGACGGGGTGATCACGGCCCTGGTGGACCGTCCGGACGCGCCGCTCGCGGTCCTGGAGGTCGACGAGAACTACGTGGCCGAGGTGGCGCAGCGGCTGCGGCCGGCGTGCCTGGTGCTGCTCAACCTCAGCCGCGACCAGCTCGACCGCGTCGGCGAGGTGCGGACGGTCGAGCGCGGCCTGCGGGAGGCCATCGGGGCGCTGCCGGGCACCGCCGTGGTGGCCAACTGCGACGACCCGCTGGCCACCTCCGCCGCGACGGCCTCGGCCCGGCCGGTCTGGGTGAGCACGGGCGGTTGCTGGACCGCGGACGCGCTCGCGTGTGGACGGTGCGGACGGCCGATCCACCACGACGGTCCCGCCTGGCGCTGCCGGTGCGGGCTCGCGCGGCCGCGCCCGGACTGGGTGCTCGCCGGCGACCGGGCCGTGGACGCCGGGGGCCGGACGGTTCCGCTGGAGCTCCGGCTGCCGGGCCGGGCCAACGCGTCGAACGCGGTCATGGCCGTCGCGGCGGCCGCGCTGCTGGGCGTGGATCTCGGCGCGGCCGGTGCCCGCCTGGCCACGATCACCGAGGTCGCGGGGCGGTACCGGCGCACCGTCCTCGGCGGGCACCCGGTGCGGCTGCTGCTCGCGAAAAACCCCGCCGGGTGGCGCGAAACCCTGCCGCTGCTGGACGACCGGGCGCCGGTCGTCATCGCCGTCAACGGGCGCGAGGCGGACGGGCGCGACCTGTCGTGGCTGTGGGACGTGCCGTTCGAGCGGTTGCGCGGCCGCCCGGTGGTGGTGGCCGGGGAACGCGCGGCGGACCTGGCGGTGCGCCTGACCTACGCCGGTGTGGCGCACCTCCGGTGTCCCGACCCGGTGCGCGGCGTGGCCGCGCTCGATCCCGGCCCGGTCGAGCTGGTCGCGAACTACACCGCCTTCCGGCAACTGGCACCGCGGAGCGCCGATGGCTGACTCGGCGGTGCGGATCGGGCTCGTCCTGCCGGACGTGCTGGGCACCTACGGCGATTCGGGCAACGCGGTGGTCCTGCGCCAGCGCATGCGGTGGCGCGGCGTGCCGGCCGACGTCGTGGAGATCCACTACGGCGACCCGGTGCCGGACAGCCTCGACGTGTACCTGCTCGGCGGCGGGGAGGACGAGGGGCAGGAGCTGGCGGCCGACCATCTGCGCGAGCACGCGGGCCTGCGGCGAGCGGCCGCGCGGGGTGCGGTGGTGTTCGCGGTCTGCGCCGGGCTGCAGGTGCTGGGCACGTCGTTCCGCACCGGCGACGGCCGCCGCCACGACGGGCTCGGCCTGCTCGACGTGGTGACCGGCCCGGGGAAGCGGCGCGCGGTCGGCGAGATCGTCGTGGACACCCCCGCGGGACCGCTGACCGGGTTCGAGAACCACCTCGGGGTCACGACGGTGGGCCCCGGCAGCCGGCCACTGGGCCGGGTGCGCACGGGGACCGGGAACGGGGACGGCACCGACGGCGCGGTCACCGGTCACGTCCTCGCGACCTACCTGCACGGCCCGGCCCTGGCGCGCAATCCCGCGCTGGCCGATCTGCTCATCGGCTGGGTGACCGGTTCGCCGCCGGCGGACCTGCCGCTGCCCGAGGTGGACGAGCTGCGGCGGGAACGGCTGCGCGCCGCCCGTGGCGGGGCGCGGTGGTGACCGGCTTTCCCTACCCTGCTGGCATGGCGCACCTCCTGTCCCGTCTCGGTGTCCGCACCCGGACCACGGTGGTGGCGGTGGCCGTCGTCGCCGCGGCGATCGTGGTGGCGGGAGCCGGAGTCGTGCTGCTGCTGGGCTGGTCCCTGGAGAAGTCCACGACCGAGGACGCCCGCAGCGCGGGACACCAGGTCGTGCACGAGATCGCGCGGGAAGGGACCCGTGACCTGACCGGCGCCGACGTCGCGGGCAGCGGGGATTCGGCCTCGGTGCTGCAGGTCCTCGACGCGCAGGGGCGGGTGGTCACGGCGGACCCGGCGCTGGCCGGGCTGCCGCCCCTGACGCCGGTGCGGCCGGCGCCGGGGCACGAGATCGTGGAGACCGTGAGCGTGACGGTGAACGGGACCGGCGAGGACTACCGGCTCGTGTCGACCGGGGTGGCCGGTCCCGGCGGCCCCTACACCGTGGTGTCGGCGCGCTCGCTGGCGCCGGTGACCGAGGCGCTGACGCGCCTGTCGTTGCTCTTCGCCGCGGCGGCGCTGCCGTTGCTGGCGATCTCGGCGTTCACCGTGCACCGCGCGGTGGGCTCGGCGTTGCGCCCGGTGGAGCGGATGCGCCGCACGGTCTCCGAGATCACCACCCGGGACCTGGAACGCCGGGTGGAGCTGCCGCCCGGCCGCGACGAGGTGCACCGGCTCGCGGTGACACTGAACTCGATGCTGGACCGGCTGGCCTCCGCCCAGGGAGCACAGCGCAGGTTCGTCGCCGACGCCAGCCACGAGCTGCGGTCCCCGGTCAACACCATGGCCACCGCGCTCGAGGTCGCCGAGCACCACCCCGCCGCGATGAGCAAGGACGAGCTGGTCACCGTGGTGTCGCGGGAGACCAGCCGGCTGCGCGAACTGGTGGACGACCTGTTGCTGCTGGCGCGCACCGACGACGCGACGGACAACCCGCCCTCCGGCGAGGTCGACCTGGACGACCTCGCCCGCGCCGAGGCCGAACGGGCCCGCGCCACCGCCGGTGTGCGCGTGGAGATCCGCACCGAACCGGTGAAGGTCACCGGCAACGCCGCCCAGTTGCGCCGCGCGGTGCGCAACCTCGTCGACAACGCGTGCGAGCACGCGGCCGGCCGGATCAGGGTGCGCACCGCCACCGACGGCGACACCGCCGTGGTCTTGGTCAGCGATGACGGGCCCGGCGTGCCCGAGCGGGATCGGGAGCGGATCTTCGAGCGGTTCGTGCGGCGCGACGACGCCCGGCACCACGGCGCTCCCGGCAGCGGCGGATCGGCCGGGCTCGGGCTGGCCATCGTGGCGGGGATCGCCGGCCGGCACGGCGGCTGCGCGGAGTGCGTGGACAGCACCGATCCGGCCTACCCTGGCGCCGAGTTCCGCCTCCGGCTGCCACGAAGGAGGCAACCCTGATGCGCGTACTGGTCGTCGAGGACGAGCGGGCGTTCGCCGAGACCCTCCGCAAAGGGCTGACCGCGGAGGGGTTCTCGGCCGAGGTCGCGCACAGCGGGCCGGACGGGCTGTGGCTGGCGCGGGAGCAGCGCTTCGACGTCATCGTCCTGGACCTCATGCTGCCCGGGATGTCCGGGTACGAGGTCCTCAAGCGCCTGCGGCAGAACGAGATCTGGACGCCGGTGCTGGTGCTGACCGCGAAGGACGGCGAGTACGACGAGGCCGACGCGTTCGACCTCGGCGCCGACGACTACCTCACCAAGCCGTTCTCCTACGTCGTCCTGCTCGCCCGGTTGCGGGCCCTGCTGCGGCGCGGCGCGCCGGAACGGCCTGCCGTGCTCACCCTGGGCGACCTGCGGCTGGACCCGGCGGCCCGGACCGTGCACCGCGGGGACCGGGAGGTCGAGCTGACCGCGCGCGAGTTCGGGCTGCTGGAGTTCCTGCTGCGGCGGCGCGGGGAGGCGCTGAGCAAACGGGAAATCCTCACCCATGTGTGGGACGCCCACTACGACGGCGACGAGAACATCGTCGAGGTCTACATCGGCTACCTGCGCCGCAAACTCGGACCGGACCTTATCCACACTCTGCGGGGTGTCGGCTACCGGATGTCGGCGCCGTGACCACCGATGTGGTCGTCCCGGCCGACGTGGCCCGCTACTGCCGCGCCACGGGGCCGCTGGAGTCGCCGCTGATCTGGCTCGGTTTCGCGGCGGCGGCACTCGTCCTGGCCGGCCTCGCCGTCCGGTCGCGCCGGGCGCGCCGCCGGGCCGGGATCGCGGCGGTGTGCTGCGCGCTGCTGGCGGGCCTGACCGGGCTCAACACCTACGTCGGGTACATCCGCACCGGGCACGACCTGGCAGTGCTCCTCGATCGCGGCGGCGCGCCCGGCCGCGCCCTTGGCCGGCTGCTCGACGACGGCGGCGGCAGCTCGGCGGCCGGCGGCCGGGCCGTCCCCGCCGGCCAGAGCGCTCCCCTGCTCGACTCGTTCGACCTCGCCGACCCGGCCGACGGCATCCCCAGCGGCCGGACGTACGTGCTGCTGCCGCCGGGATACGCGAACTCGGGGCGGTCGTACCCGGTGGTCTACCTCGTGCACGGGTACCCGTTCGGGTCCGCGCAGGACTGGCTGACCGCGGGCGACGCACCCGGCGCGCTGGACCGGCTGTACCGGGATGCCGCGATCCCGCCGATGATCGTCGTGAGCGTCGACCTGACCGCCGGGCAGCCCGAGCGCGACTGGGAAGGGCTGGACGTCCCGGGCGGTCCGCGGCTGGAGACCTACCTGGCCGGTGTCGTGGTGCCCGCCGTCGACAGCCGCTACCGCACGATCCGGGACCGCGCGGACCGCGCACTGGGCGGCATGTCCGGCGGCGCGTTCGCCGCGCTGAACACCGGCCTGCATCACACCGGCGAGTTCGGGGTGCTGCTGCTGACCCTGCCCTACGACACACCCGGCGACATCCGGGCCGAGTTCCACGGCGACCGCGCGGCGATCGAGCGGAACACGCCACGCGACTACCTGCCCGGCATGGCCTTCCCCGATCCGGTCGCGGTGTTCCTGGCCGCCGGGTCGCACGACGGTGGCGACCTGGACCGGGCCCGGCACCTCGCCGGCCAGCTCACCGCCGACGGGCAGCGGGCCGTCGTGCACGTCGAACCCGGCCTGAGCCACACCTGGCGGACGGCGCGGGCGACCCTGCCGTACCTGCTGGTGTTCGCCGGCGACACCTTCCGCGCCGGCTGAGGATCAGCCGCCCAGCCGGGACACCAGCCACGGCAGCGCGTCCGCGAAGGCCTGGCGCCACAGGACGAAGTCGTGCCCGCCGCCGGGCACCACCACCAGCCGCGTCGTGATCCCCGCCCGGGCGGCCGCCGGCTCCAGGGTGCGGGCGGCGGCGAGCGGGTCGTCGTCGGCGTCACCGACCTCGAACCACCCGCCGAGCCCGGGGTAGCGCCGGTGGGCCAGCAGCCACGCCGGTTCGTGCGCCTCGAAGTCCACTGTGGAGCCGCCGAACAGCGCGGGGACCGTGTCGCCGAGGTCGTTGCCGTCCCCGGAGCGGGGCCCGGCCAGGCCGCTGAAGTCGGCGAAGGCGGCGAAGGTCTCCGGGTGCCGCAAGGCGAGCGTGAGCGCGCACGAGCCGCCTTCGGACAGCCCGGCGACCGCCCAGTGCGCGCCCGGCGGCTGGGCGAAGAACCGGCTGGTGACGAACGCGGGCACGTCCCGGGCCAGGTAGGTCTCGGCCCGCCCGGCCGGGCCGTCGACGCACTCGCTGTCGGCGTCGAACTCCCCGTTGATGTCGGGCATCACCACGATCGGCGCCCTGCCACCGTGGCCGGCGGCCCAGCTGTCCAGAGTGGTCGTCGCGTCGCCGCCGCCGGTCCAGTCCCCCGGCGCCCCGGGCGTGCCGTGGAGCAGCACCACGACGGGCAGCTTCGGGCGGGGACGCGCGAACCACGCGGGCGGGAGGTACACCTGGGCCGGGCGCGTGTCGAAATGCGACGCCGGTCCGGGGATCGTGATCGTGACGAGCCTCCCCGAACCGGGCACGCCGGACTGCCCGAGCTGCCGCAGTGACGCGGCGTCCCGCCCGGGCAGCCCGATCACCTGCCCCACCGTGAGGTAGTAGCCGTAGGAGGCGTTGACCACGGCGAGCACGTTCACGACGGCCAGCAGGAACGCGACGGCGGCCAGGGTGACGCGCGCCCAGCGCCGCCGCAGCCACCAGGCGAGCAGTCCGGCGCCCACGAGCGCGACCAGCAGCAAGACGCGGACCGGCCACCAGCCGGTCAGCGGCGTCTCCGCGAGAACGGTCACGAGGCGCCAATCTAGGCCGCGCACCGCCGCGGCGCACGGGATCACGAAGTCCCCGCGCTCAGCGTCCTCTCAGCCGCCCGCCACCGGACCGGCGCCGGCCTAGTGGATGCCGAGGGCGGCCAGGTTGTCGGCCGCCGGGTGCGCGGCTCCCGTGGGGCCGGCGGCGTAGGCCCGCAACAGCCGTTCCGTGATCGCGCGGATGGCCGCGCCCGCGGCCGCGTCGCCGCCGGACTGCGGGCAGCCCGGGTCGAGGCCGCAGATCCAGTACTGGGTGCCGGCGGAGAACACGGCCGCCCCGGAGGTGGTTGTGTAGTACGTCGTGTCCGCGAAGTCCGGTTTCCCGCCGCACGTCACCGGCGAGTGGAACAGGACCTCGATCGGGCGTGGCGTCGGCACCGCGAGGTCCACCCGCTCGTACTCATCGCCCACCAGACCGCGCAGGTGCTGTCCGGTGTGGACGATGCCGGCCAGCAGCCAGTTCTGCTCGGCGGCGGCCACCAGGTCGGCGTGCACCGGGTTGCACTGGTAGAAGTTGCCGAGCAGCACGCTTTCCGGCCTCGGGTACGGCGGCGAGCGCCACTCCGTGGTGGCCTCCAGCGGATCGGTCAGCCGGGCCGGATCCTCGCCGAACGACTTGTAGTCGATCTCGACGCGGTCCGGGCCGGTGGCCGACGGCGCGAACCGGATGTGCCGGTAGATCTCGTTGCCGCCCAGGAACGCCAGGTTCACGCCGCGGTCGCGGGCCGCGGTGACGTTCGCGCGCATCGCGCTCGACCAGTACTCGTCGTGGCCCAGGGTGATCACGGCGCGGGCGCCGTCGAGCAGGTGCGGATCGGCGTGCAGGTCCACGTCGGTCGCGTAGCCCAGCGGCAGCCCCAGGCTCTCGGCGAACCGCACCATCGGCAGCTCGAAGTACAGGAAATCGCCCGCGCCCCGCATGTCCCGCGCCTGGTAGGGCCGGTCGAACGAGACGGCGCGGGACCGTTGCGCCTTCCGGCCGCCCGGGGAGTCGTAGAGGCTGTAGCCGCCCCAGCGGTTGTAGGCCTGCCAGGTCGTGACGGCGTTGACGAGGACGATCCGGCCGGCGTTGGACGGGGTGCGCACGGTGAGCGGGACGTACTGCTGGGCCTGGTTGTCGCCGTCCAGGCGGAGCAGGTAGTCCCCCGGCGCCCAGCCCCGCGTCGGCACCTCCAGCGACGGCTGCCACGGCGCCACCACCGTGCTCGTCGGCGCCTGCACCACAGCCGGAGCCTGCACACGGCCCGGCACCGGGGTGGACTGCCACACGCGGAGCGCGTCCGAGCCGGCGTAGGCGCCCATGCGGAACGCGGTCACGGTGAACCGCGCGGCCGTGGTGCTCACGAACAACCGCACGGTGTCCCCGGGCAGCGCACTCGTGCGGTCGGCGTAGCCCTCGATCGCGTGCTCCGGACCGGGATGGGTGATCTCCCAGCCCGGCGTGCCCCGCTCGGCTCCCGGAGCGGGCGGCGCGGGTGTGGGCGCGACTGGCGGCGCAGGCGTGGGTGCGGTGCAGGCCGGCACGAGCAGCGCCAGCGCGGCGAGGGCGCAGGCGAGCCGGCCGGGCTTCACGACCGCCGCTCCAGACCGGTCGCCACGGCGGCGACCGCCATCACCGCGGCCAGCGTGACCAGCCCGGCGTCCAGCGACGACGTCACGGCCACCGCGCCCACCAGCAGCGGAGCCCCGGCGTCGCCGAGTTCGCGGCCGACCTCGGCGGCGCCCATGGTCTGGCCGAGGCGTTCCGGGGGCGTCGTCGCGGCCAGGTGGGCGAACCCGAGCGGGGTGGCGAGACCGACCCCGGCGCCGACGGCCACCGCCGCGCCGAGGACCCCGCCGATCCCGGGCACCAGCGCCGCGACCGCGAGCCCCGCCGCGGCCGCGGCGAGCCCGAGGGCCATGCCCGTGCCCGCTCGCAGCCGGCCCGCGTCGCGGGCGCGTCCGGCCCAGGGCTGGACCAGCGAGGAGCACACCGCCAGCACCGAGACCGCCGCCCCGGTCGCCAGCGGCCCGAGCCCGGCGGCCGCGCCGGTCACGGGGAGGAACCCGACGCCGACGGCCAACGCCCCGGTCGCCGCGGCGAGGGTCGCCGTGGGACGGAGGAAGTTCGCCTGTCCCAGCCGGCGGGCCAGGTCGAGCACCGTCTGGCGGGCGCGGGGCAACGGCGGCACCGCCGGGACGGCCAACGCCGCCCACAGCGCGGCCAGCACCGCCAGCCCCGCGAGAACGGCGAACAGCAGCGTGAACCCGCCGACGGTGATCAGCGCGCCGCCCAGCACCGGTCCGAGCGTGTAGCCGAGGCCCTTCCACGCGCCGTAACCCCCGAACGCCCGCCCCTGCCGCTTCGCCGGGGAGAGCCGGGCGACCAAGGCCCCGGCCGCGGGCGAGAACGCCGCGGCGGCGGCGCCCTGTCCCAGGCGCGTCAGCCCGACCAGCGCCGGGTTGCCCGCCACCACGAACGCGGCGGACGCGACCGCGAACGCCAGCAACCCACCCAGCAGCACCGGGCGCGGCCCGATGCGGTCGGCCAGCGACCCGAACACGGGTTTCAGCACGACCTCCGCCCCGTCGTAGACGGCGAGCAGCAGCCCGAGCGTGAGCAGGGAGGCGTGCTGGCCGTGGGTGTAGGCGCCCAGCCCGGCGGCGATGCTGTGCGCGCCGAAGGCGGTGACGAACCCGGCCGCATACAGGGGCCGCAACGCGCGCCGGTGGGTGGTGGTGCCGGTTCCGGTCATGCCGAGCCCTTCTGCGGGGCGGTCGTCAGCAGCGGCCGCAGCGGGGAGCGCTCGGCCAGGCGGAGCAGCCACTCCAGCGGCCGCCGCACCACCAGGTAGCCGGCCAGGCTCACCACCGCGCCCAGGACGAGCCCGGCGAGCACGTCCCCGGGGTAGTGCGCGGCGATGTACACCCGCGAGAAGGCCATCACGACCGCGGCCACCGCGGCGATCACGCCGAGGCTCCGGCGCACCAGGAACAGTCCTGCGGTCACCGCGCCCGCCATCACGGCGTGGTCGCTCGGGAAGGACGGGTCGGTACTGCGGTGCGCCAGCACGAGAACACCCGGCATCGCCGCGTAGGGCCGGGCCTCGCCGACCAGGTCGGCGACCGGCTGGTTCACGCCGAGCGCGGCGAGCATGCCCAGCGGGGTCCAGATCGCGGCGGCCATCGGCGGCACGGCCGCCTGCCCGCGGGCCGACCACCAGCCCGCCACCATCAGCGCCGCGAACACGACCAGCCCGTAGGCCGCATACCCCGCCACGACCGCGTGCAGCCAGGGCGTGCCACGGGCGAAGTCATTGACCCAGAGGAAGAGCTGGGTGTTCACCGCCACCTCCTCACATCTGGTGCAACGCCTCGAAGACCTGCTCCGTGTAGTCCGCCAGCCGCGCCGTGCACCGCTCCAGCCGCTCGGCGGCTTCCGCGGCACGAGGGGCCCCGAACACATCGCGCGCCTTGAGGTCCCGGTGCCACCGGCGCAGCCGCTCCAGGCTCTGCTCCTCCTCCTCGAGCTCGGCCATCGTGAACTTGCGGTGGGCGATCTCCTTGTCGATCTCGGCCTCGAACTTGCCGCAGTCGGCCAGGAACTCCGCCCACTCCTCCTCCCGGTCGGCCGTGAACAGCGCCTCCAGGCGCGCGCCGTCCTCCTCGGCGCGCCCGGCGGCGTCGAGGACGACCACCTCGCCGCCGCCGCGCCCGGCCAGTTCGCGCACGCGCGACACGCCGTCGGCGAACCCCGGCACGTCGGGGACCGCCCACGTGCCCTGGCCCAGCGACAACGCGCCGACCCGCCGCAACTCCCGCCACACGGCCACCCGGTGCCGCGACGGCGAGGCGGGGACACGCACCACCAGCACCAGCCAGCGGACCGGCTTCACATCTGTCACAGACAGCAATGTAGCACCTGTTACACACGGTTTGACGGCGCCGGAGCCGGATCCTACGGTTTCACCAGGACATCGACGTCCCCGCGAGTCGATCGGCCCGTCCACACCCGTTGCAAGCCAGCACGGAGGGCGCGCATGACAATCGACGAGGCACCGGCCCGCCGGTCCGCGATCACCGGGCTGGCCAGGCGGTTGCGCACGGCTCTGGGCCCGGACGCGGTGATCGACGACCACCAGCGGCTGCGCACCTACGAATGCGACGGGCTCGCCCACTACAAGGTCACCCCCGCCCTCGTGGTCCTGCCCGCCGACGCGACCGGGGTCGTGACGACCGTGCGGGCCTGCGCCGAGGCCGGCGTCCCGTTCGTCGCGCGCGGTTCCGGCACCGGGCTGTCCGGCGGCGCCCTCCCGCACGCCGACGGCGTCCTGATCGTCACCTCCCGGTTGCGCCGCATCGTCGAGATCGATCCGGCGAACCAGCGCGCCGTCGTCGAACCCGGGGTGATCAACCTCGACATCACCAGGGCGGCCGGGGCCGACGGCTACTACTACGCACCCGATCCCTCCAGCCAGCAGATCTGTTCCATCGGCGGCAACCTCGCCGAGAACTCCGGCGGCGCGCACTGCCTGAAGTACGGGTTCACCACCAACCACGTGACCGGCGCGGAGTTCGTCGCCCCGGACGGGGAGGTCGTGCGGCTCGGCGGCAAGGCGCCCGACGCGACGGGGTACGACCTGCTCGGCGCGATCGTCGGCTCGGAAGGAACGCTCGGGGTGGTCACCGAGGTGACCGTGCGGCTGGTCCGGCTCCCCGAGGCCGTGCGGACGCTGCTGGCCGGCTTCCCGGGCACCGACGACGCAGGCGCCGCGACCTCGGCCGTCATCGGCGCCGGCGTGGTGCCCGCCGCGATGGAGATGATGGACGCGCTCGCGATCGAGGCCGCCGAGGCCGCGGTGCGCTGCGGGTACCCGGCCGGGGCGGGCGCGGTCCTGATCGTGGAGCTGGACGGGCCCGCGGCGGAGGTGGACGCGCAGTTCGCCGAGGTCGAGCGCCACTGCCGGGCGCACGGTGCGTTCGAGATCCGCATCGCCGCCGACGACGCGGAGCGCGCGAGCTTCTGGCGGGGCCGCAAGTCGGCGTTCGCGGCCGTCGGGCGGATCAGCCCGGACTACATCGTCCAGGACGGCGTCATCCCGCGGACCGTGCTGGCCGAGGTCCTGCACCGCATCGCGGAGCTGTCGCGGGACACCGGGATCCGGGTCGCCAACGTCTTCCACGCCGGCGACGGGAACCTGCACCCGCTGGTGCTGTTCGACGACTCGGTGCCCGGCGAGGCCGAGCGCGCCGAGGAGGTCTCCGGCGCGATCCTGGACCTGTGCATCGAGCACGGCGGCTCGATCACCGGCGAGCACGGCGTCGGCTCGGACAAGGCGAAGTTCATGCCCCGCATGTTCACCGAGGCCGACCTCGACACGATGCAGCTGCTGCGGTGCGCGTTCGACCCGGACGGGCTGGCCAACCCCGGCAAGGTCTTCCCCACCCCCCGGCTGTGCGGCGAGGTGCCGGGACGGCACAAGGGTGCGCACCCGTTGCAGGACGCGGGAATCGCCGAGGTGTTCTGATGCGCGCGGCCGGGGACGTGGTGCTCGGCGAACTGTCGGCGACCGCCGCCGCGTGGCCCGCCGGGGAGGCCGACCACGTCGACGGGGTGCCCGCCCGCCTGGTCGCCGCACCGTCCACCACGGACGAGGCCGCAGCCGTGATGCGGATCGCCGCGCAGCACGGGCTCGCGGTCGTGCCGCGCGGCACCGGCACGAAGCTGACCTGGGGCCGCCCGCCCGACCGCGCCGACCTCGTCCTCGACACCCGGCGGATGGACCGGATCGTCGAGCACCGCGCGGGCGACCTCGTCGTGCACGTCCAGGCCGGGGCGCGGCTCGACGCGGTGCAGGAACACCTCGCGCCGGCCGGGCAGCGGCTGGGCATCTCGCCGGTGCTGCCACCGGGCGCCGGGCCGGGCACCGCGGGCGGGGTGATCGCGACCGCCGCCACCGGCCCGCTGCGGCTGTCCCACGGCGCGGTCCGCGACCTGCTCATCGGCATCACCCTCGTGCGCGCCGACGGGACGGTCGCCAAGGCCGGCGGGAAGGTCGTCAAGAACGTGGCCGGGTACGACCTCGGCAAGCTGCTCACCGGCTCGTGGGGAACGCTCGGGCTGGTCACCGAGGCCGTGTTCCGCCTGCACCCGCTGCCGCGGGCGGCGCGGTGGGTCGTCGTCGGCGTCGCGTCCGCGGCCGACGCGCACGACAAGGTCCAGCGCGTGGTGCACTCCCAGGTCGTCGCGAGCGCGCTGGAACTCGACCGCCCCGCCAGCCACCCCGCCGCGCTGGCGGTCCTCGTCGAAGGCATCCCCGAGGGCGTCGACGGCCGCGTGCGCACCCTGCTCGACCTGCTCGGTGGTGACGCCACGGCCGCCGACCAGCCCCCGGCGTGGTGGTGCCACGCACCGTGGACGGCCGGCGAGGTGGCCCTGCGGCTCACCCACGAGATCGCCGGGCTGCCCCGGCTGCTCGACGCCGTCGACGACACCGCGCGGCGGTGCGGCCTGCGCGCGGCGGTGCGCGGCTCGGCCGGGGTCGGCGTCCTGCACGCCGGGATCCCCGCGGACCCCGGCGCGGTTCCCGCGTTCGTCGCGCGGTTGCGCGAGCTGTCGCCGTCGTGGAGCGGGGACGTCGTCGTGCTGGACGCGCCACCGCGGGTCAAGACCGCGCTGGACGTGTGGGGACCGGTCCGCGGGCTCACCCTGATGCGGCGCGTCAAGGACCAGTTCGACCCGGCTCGGCTGATGGCCCCCGGACGGTTCGCAGGAGGGATCTGAGATGACCGGGCCCGCGTTCGACGACCACCACCCGCCCTCGGCCGATCTCCTGGACGACTGCGTGCACTGCGGGTTCTGCCTGCCCACCTGCCCGACCTACCAGCTGTGGGGCGAGGAGATGGACTCGCCGCGCGGCCGGATCTACCTGATGGGCCTGGGCGTCGAGGGCGAGCCGATGACACCGGAGATGGTGCAGCACTTCGACGCCTGCCTCGGCTGCATGGCGTGCGTGACCGCCTGCCCCTCCGGCGTCCGGTACGACAAGCTGATCGAAGCGACCCGCGCCCAGGTCGAGCGCCGTCACCCGCGCTCGCGCCGCGACCGCCTGCTGCGACGCGCGATCTTCAGCGTCTTCCCCTACCCGCGGCGGCTGCACGCCCTGCGCGAGCCGTTGCGCGCCTACCAGGCCAGCGGCCTCGGCGGCCCGGTCCGCCGCGTGCTTGGCCGCGCCTTCCCCCGACTGGCCGCGCTGGAATCGCTCGCGCCTCCACTGGGACGGTTCCAGCGCGTCCCGGAACGGATCCGCGCGCGCGGCACGCGCCGCGGCACCGTGGGCATGTTGCTCGGGTGCGTGCAGCGCGAGTTCTTCCCCGGCGTCAACGCGGCCACCGCGCGCGTGCTCGCCGCCGAGGGATTCGACGTCGTCGCGCCCGCCGTCCAGGGCTGCTGCGGTGCGCTCAGCGTCCACAACGGCCGCGAGGACGAGGCACAGTCCTTCGCACGCAAGCTGATCGACGTCTTCGACGGGTCCGGCGCCGACTGGATCGCGGTCAACGCCGCCGGGTGCGGATCGGCCATGAAGGAGTACGGCGACCTCCTCGCCGACGACCCCAACCACGCGCAGCGAGCGCGCGAGTTCAGCGCCCGCGTGCGGGACGTGTCCGAACTGCTCGCCGAGCAGGGGACGGTGGCACGGCGGCACCCCCTCCCGGTCACCATCGCCTACCACGACGCCTGCCACCTCGCCCACGCCCAGGGCATCCGGTCGCAGCCGCGCCGCCTGCTGCGCGACATCCCCGGCCTGACGCTGCGCGAGATCCCCGAACCCGAGATCTGCTGCGGTTCCGCGGGGATCTACAACATCCTCAACCCGGAAGCCGGGGGCGACCTCGGCGAGCGCAAGGCGCGCAACGTGCTGGCCACCGGTGCGCCGATGCTGGTCACCGCCAACCCCGGGTGCCTGATGCAGGTGGCCGCCGCGCTCGACGCTCTCGGCGAGCCCGTGCGGCTCGCCCACACGATCGAGGTGCTGGACGCCTCGATCCGGGGACTCCCGGCCGACGGGGTCGGGTGGGCGCGTTCGCGCCGGCACGCTCCACATCCGTGAGGTGATCGATGTACCGCCAGGTTCTCGACCCGGTCGCCGGGTCGCTCGCGTGGTCGTCGCTCGTCGCGGCGATCCCGCTGCTCACCCTGTTCGTGCTGCTCGGAATCCTGCGCATGACCGCGTGGCTGGCCGCGCTGATCTCACTGGCGGTCGCCCTGGTGGTCGCCATCGTGGTCTACCCGATGCCCGCCGGGCCCGCGTTCCTCGCCGCGTCCGAGGGTGCGGCGTTCGGGTTCTTCCCGATCCTGTGGATCGTGATCAACGCGATCTGGATCTACAACATGACGGTGGCGACCGGGCACTTCGACGTGCTGCGCCGCTCGTTCGCGCGCGTCAGCGACGACCAGCGGCTCCAGGGCGTCATCATCGCGTTCTCCTTCGGTGCTCTGCTGGAGGCGCTGGCCGGGTTCGGCACGCCGGTGGCGATCACCAGCGTCATGCTCATCGCGCTGGGATTCCGGCCGATCAAGGCCGCCGCCGTCGCCCTGGTCGCCAACACCGCGCCGGTGGCCTTCGGGGCACTGGCCGTGCCGATCACCACGCTGGCGACCGTGACCGGCCTGCCCTTGCACGACCTGTCCTCGATGGTCGGGCGCCAGACCCCGGTGCTCGGCGTGTTCGTGCCGCTCGCGCTGGTGTTCATCATCGACGGCAGGCGTGGCCTGCGGCAGACCTGGCCGGCCGCGCTCGTGTGCGGCGTGGTGTTCGCGCTCGCCCAGTTCGCCACCTCGAACTACGTCGGCGCGCCGCTCACCGACATCGTCGCCGCCCTGCTCTCCGCCGGCGCGATGGTGCTGTTCCTGCGGGTGTGGCACCCCGCCGAGTCCTATGTGGAGGGCACCGGGGTGCGCACGACCACCGCCGGCGCGGCCGGCGCGGCCGGCACCGAGCGGGCCGGCGGATCCACCACCACCATGGAGCGCCCAGCGCGGCCGCCGGCCGGCGGAGCGGGAAACGGCGGTGAGCGGGACAGCGGGGCCGAAGTCTTCCGCGCCTACGCGCCGTACCTGATCATCATCGCGGTGTTCGCGCTCGCGCAGATCCCGGCGATCAAGGACGCCCTGACGAGCGTGACGAAGACGTTCAACTGGCCGGGCCTGCACATCCAGTCCAGCAGCGGGAAGCCCTCGACGCTGTCGCAGTTCAAGTTCGACTGGCTGGACGCCGCGGGCACTCTGCTGATCATCGCGGGGTTGCTCACCATCCCGGTGATCGGCATCCGGCCGGCCCGCGCCCTGCGCGCCTACCTGGCCACCTACCGCCAGCTGGCGACGGCGATCGTCACCGTGATGGCCGTGCTCGCCCTGGCCTACGTCATGAACGCCAGCGGCCAGACCGCTACGCTGGGCACCTGGATGGCCGGTGCCGGCGGGGTCTTCGCGCTGATCTCGCCGATCCTCGGCTGGCTGGGCGTCGCCGTGACCGGCTCGGACACCTCGTCGAACTCGCTGTTCGGGGCGCTGCAGGTGGTCGCGGCCAACAAGGCCGGCCTGTCGGCGACGCTGCTGGCCGCGGCGAACTCCTCCGGTGGCGTGCTCGGCAAGATGATCAGCCCGCAGAACCTCGCGATCGCGGCCGCGGCGGTCGGGATGACCGGTCGCGAGGGCGACCTGTTCCGGCGGGTGCTGGTCTGGAGCCTCGTGTTCGTCGCGGTCATGTGCCTTCTGGTGTACCTCCAGTCCACGGCGGTGCTCGGGTGGATGGTGCCCTGAGCGACGACCGCGAGACGACGGACGCGCGTCAGGACGCGCCGCCGGGATCGCTCACCGCGACGGTGAGTGCCGTCGCGTAGAGGCTCCACGCCAGGTACGGGGCGAGCAAACCCGCCGCAGCGTGGTCCCGGCGTGCCGCGGCCGCGATCTCCGCCGCGACCGCGGCGTCGAGCGCCGCGATGACCGCCAGGGAGAGTTTCTTCTTCCGCAGCGTGAAAAACGCCGGCGGCCACGAGGCGTTCAACGTGAGCTGGCCGGCGTGCAGGCCCAGCACCGTCGCGCCCGCGCGCCGAGTCCACAGCCGCCACCCGGCGACACCGATCGCGGCGTACAGCGTGGTCCAGACCGGTCCGGACGCTCCCGCCGGTGGCGCCCAGCCGGTCACCGCGATCCCGATCCGGTGGCATCACGCGCGATGATCAGGACGGCCGCACCGAGAGGTCGTGGTTGAACACGTCCAGCGGGTCCCAGGTTCGCTTCACCGCCTGCAGCCGCGCGTAGTTGTCCTTGTAGTAGAGCGTGTACCAGGGCACCCCGGAGGTGTTGCGGTCCGGATCGGCGAGGTCGACGTCGGGGTAGTTGATGTAGGCACCGTCGCTCACGTCGCCGCTCACCGGGGCCCCGCCGGTGGCCGCGAAGAGGTCCTCGTAGAGCTCGCGCACCCATCCGATGTGGACGGAGTCCTCCGCCGGATCGCTCCAGGACACCGAGTACTGCGCCTTGATGATCGAGTCCCGCTGCGGGATCGCGGTCGCCGTGGGGGCCACGGCGTTGATCGCGCCGCCGTAGCTGGCCAGCAGGATCGACGCCGACGTGCCGGCGTAGTCGGTCCTGGTCAGGTGGGAGTGGATCGCCGCGAGCTGACCGGTGTCGAAACCCCGGCGCAGGTACGACGACTTGTTCTTGACCCGCTTGCCCACCCCGGCGCCGAAGTCCGCGAACCCCAGCCGGTTCTTGGCGAGCAGCCACGGCAGCGCACCGGTGCTGGAAACAGGTGTGACCCCGACGCCGTCGGTGATCGCCGCGACGAAGGCGGCCAGCAGCCTCTGGGCGTCGGAGCGGGTGCCGTCGAGCTGGACGGTCAGCGCGGGGTTGCCGGTCTTGACGTGGTTGAGCCACAGGGTCGCGAACAACGACGCGTACGGTGAGCCGGGCGCGCTGTTGGCTTCGTGCCAGCGGTTGAAGTTGCCGACGAGCCGGGTGAAAGACGTCTCGGTCAGCGCGCTCCACGGCCAGCTGAGCTGGCTGAACAGGATCGTGGCCGGCGGCTTGGGCAGCAGTGCGGCCGGATCGGTGCCGCTCGCCCCGGGCGAGCGCAGCCAGTACCGGGTGACGACGCCGAAGTTCCCGCCGCCACCGCCGGTGTGGGCCCACCACAGCTCGTGCCGCGGGTCGGCGGAATCGGAGGTGGCCAGGACGGTGCGCGGCGTGCCGTCGGAGCCGACGACCACCACTTCGACCGCCGCGAGATGGTCCACCACGAGTCCGAACAACCGGGACAGGGCGCCGTAACCGCCACCGCTGATGTGCCCACCCACGCCAACCTGCGGGCACACCCCGCCCGGCACGGTCACGCCCCACCCGCGGTAGAGCGTGTCGTACACCTGCCCGAGCGTCGCCCCCGCCTCGACGGCGAAGGCGTTGCGGGCGGCGTCGAAGTACACGCCGTTGTACTCGGCGAGGTCGATCACCGCGTCGACGCCGGGGTTGTTGACGAATCCCTCGAGGCAGTGCCCGCCCGAGCGCACCGCGAGACGCCGGCCCGCGCGCAGAGCCTCCCCGACGGCCTGCTCGATCTGAGTCGCCGAACCGGCCAGCCGGTAGTAGTCGGGGCTGCCGAGGAACCGGTAGTTGTACCCGCCGGTCAGGCTGGCGTACCGCGGATCGGACGGCCGGACGGTGACCGGACCGAAACCGGTCGCAGCGTCGGCCGCGGTGGCCGCGCCGCCCACGCCGGCGACGGCCCCCAGACCGATCGCGGCCGATCCCGCCACGAAACCCCGTCGCGTCACTGTGCCCATCGATCGACTCCCTTTCTCCCTGAACATCCTCGAGACAATGCGCCGACCCCCTGGAGAGCGGCTGGAGTTCCACTGGCGTTACAGCACTGTTTCGGCGCAGCTTGTTCGAAATCAGGTTCGAGTCGGATAGCTGATCACCAGCAGACTGTCACCGTGATCTAGTTCACAGCCCAGTGGGTGAACGGAATCCTCCGGTCCATTCGGTCGGTGACTCCCGAACGCTAGAATCTCAAGGGTTTTCCATTAACAACCCGAGGAGGCGAACGCCACTCGACGATCCGGTGTCCACTCGATCACGGGCTCACCCGACGACGGTTCGATCCAGGGGTAGGTCGTCGACGGGACCGCGGGAAGAATCCACGACGCGCAGAGAGGTTTCCTTGTACGAAACGATGTGGAGAAAAAGATCGCGGCTGACACTCGGTACGGTTCTCGGAAATGGGGGGTCTGAGAAATGATGAGTTACGAGGTACTCGGCCCGCTGGCGGTCAACGACCACGGCGAGGCGTTCACACCCACGGCGCCCAAGCAGCGGCAGCTGCTGGCTTTCCTGCTGCTCAACGCGAACACGGTGGTGTCGATCGAATCGTGCATCGCCGAGCTGTGGGAGGACAACCCGCCCTCCAGCGCGGCGTCGACGCTGCAGACCTACGTCCTGCAGCTGCGCCGTTTGCTCGCATCCCTGCCGTCGGTCGGGTCAGCACCGTGCGCCAAGGACGTCCTGCGGACGCGATCGCGCGGTTACCTGTTGCGGGTGGCGCCCGGCCAGCTCGACGTCGACGAGTTCAACTCCTTCGCCGCCCAGGGCCGCGCGGCGCTCGCCCGGCGCGACGACGGCTGCGCCGCCCTGTTCTTCCGCCGGGCGCTGTCGGTCTGGCACGGTGAACCACTCGCCGATGTCGCGCTCGGGCCCCGGCTGCGGGCCTGGGTCGCGGGCCTGGAGGAGCGGCGGCTGGGCGCGCTCGAGCAACGCATCGAGGCGGACCTGCGGCTCGGCACGCACCACGAGGTGCTCGCGGAGCTGACCGCGCTCGTCGCGGCGCATCCCACCCACGAGAACTTCCACGCGCAGCTGGTGCTGGCGCTCTACCGGTGCGGCCGCCAGGCGCAGGCCCTGCAGGTCATCGCGCGGCTGCGGTCCGTCCTCAACACGGAGCTGGGCCTGGAACCCTCGGCCCGCATGCAGCAGCTGCACCAGGCCGTGCTGACGTGCGACGCCCGGCTCGACGCGTCGGTGGAATGGCCCGAATCGGTGCTGTCGCTGGATCTGCTCGCCGAACGACGGGGCGAACTGGCCGATCTGGCGCCCGGCTTCGCCCGGTGCCTCGAAGGATCGTCGGCCTGACCACGGTGTGCCGCCCCGGGCCTCCGGGGCGGCACACCGCTCACAACGGGATGTTGCCGTGGACGCCGCGCGCCGGGCCGCGCTCGTGCAGCGCCCGCGCGACCGCGCCGCGGGTCCGGTCCGGTTCCACGACCTCGTCGACCACACCCAGCTCGACCGCGGCGCGCACCCCGCCGGTCTCCCGCTCGTGCTCAGCCACCAGCCGTTCCTCGAGTGCCGCCCGGTCCTGTGCCGCCGCCAGCTCACGCCGTCGCAGCAACCGGACCGCGGCGGTCGCACCCATGACGGCCACCTCCGCGCCCGGCCACGCGATCACGTGGTCCGCACCGAGCCCGCGGCAGTTCATGGCGATGTAGGCGCCGCCATAGGCCTTGCGCAGGATCACGCTCACCCGCGGAACGGTCGCCTCGGCGAACGCGTGCAGCAGCTTCGCCCCGCGCCGCACCACGCCACCCCACTCCTCCTTGACGCCGGGCAGGTAGCCGGGCACATCCACGAGCACGACCAGCGGGATGCCGAACGCGTCGCACATGCGCACGAACCGGGCCGCCTTCTCCGCCGACTGCGAATCCAGGCACCCGCCTTTGCGGATCGGGTTGCTGGCCACCACGCCGACGGTCGCGCCGCCCAGCCTGCCCAGCGCGGTGACGATGTTGCGCGCCCAGCCGGCGTGCAGCTCCTCCGGCGGCCCGTCGAGCAGGGCCTCGACCACCGGGTGCACGTCGTAGGCCCGCCTGGCCCGTTCCGGCAGCAGGTGGGCGAAGAGCCGGTCGGGTACCCGGGCGGGGTCGATCCGCCCTGGCGCGGCCAGCAGTTCCACGATCGCCGCGGCCCGCGCCAGCGCGTCGGGTTCGGATCGCGCGACGACGTGGGTGACGCCGCTGGTCCGCCCGTGCTGCCCCGGCCCGCCGAGGCTGTCCGCGTCGATCTCCTCGCCGGTGACCTCCCGGATGATCCCGGGCCCGGTGATGAACACGCGCGCCTCCGGCGCCATGATCACCACGTCGGTGAGCGCGGGCCCGTAGGCGGCCCCGCCCGCGGCGGCGCCGAGCACGACGGAGACCTGCGGGATCCGGCCCGAGGCCCGCGTCATCGCCGCGAACACGCGCGACACCGCGTGCAGGCTGCCGATGCCGTCCTGCAGCCGGGCGCCACCGGAGTGCCACAGCCCGACCACGGGCAGCCCGGCCTCCAGCGCGTGCTCGTAGGCGGCGACGATGATGTCGCAGTTGCCCGCCGACATCGCCCCGGCGCTGACCCGCGGGTCGAGCGCGAAGACCGCGCACACCACGCCGCGGAGCTGGGCGATGGCCCACACCCCGCCGTCCCGGTCGCCCCGGGGCACGACGGTGCCCGGGTCGGCGAGGGCCCCGATCCGCGCCAGCGGGGCGCGGGCGTCCTGTTCCGTTCCCGCGACGGCCGTCATCGCCGCGGCCTCACGCGCGCGCCGCCGCGTTGACGCGGTCGAGCAGCTCACGCGGCGTTTCGATCTGGTCGACGTCGTCGTCGCTGAGGCTCACGCCGTACTCGCGGGCGATGCGGGCGGCGGTCTCCAGCAGCGCGAGTGAGTCGTAACCCAGCTCGGTGAAGGGGGTGTCGAGGATCTCGGCGTCGAGGTCGACGCCGTCGTCCTCGCCCGCGGCGGAGCGCAGGATGTCCTTCAGGGCGGCGATGGTCAATGTGCTCATGGTGCTACTCCTTGGTGTGGTTGGGTTTTCCAGGCCGGGGTGCGCGCACGAGGAGTGCCACGTTGAAGCCGCCGCGCCCGCGGGCCAGCACGAGCGCTGTGGTCAGCGCCGCGGGACGGGCCCGGCCGACGACGAGGTCGATCTCGTGGGCCGGGTCGGTGGCACCGACGTGCACGGTGGGCGGGATGGACTGGTCGCGCAGGCTCAGCAGGGCCGTGGCGGTGTCCAGGCCGCCGGCTCCCGCGTAGAGCCGTCCGGTGCCGGTTTTCGGTGCGGTGACCGGGATTCCGCCGGCACCGAACAGCGCGGTGATCGCCGCGGCCTCGCGCCGGTCGGCTCCCGGACGGCCGGCAGCGTCGGCGAAGACGACATCGACGTCGCCGGGTTCGAGCCCGGCGTCGGCGATGGCCTGCCGCGCGGCGCGCAACAGCCCGTCCGCGGCCGGGTCGCGCGGGTCCGGATCGAAGGTGGCCGCGTACCCGGCGATCTCGCCGAGCACCGGGGCGCCCCGGTCGCGCGCGAACCCGGCGTCCTCCACCACGAGGATGGCACCGCCCTCGGCGGGCACGTGACCGCCGGCCTCCCGCGTGAACGGCAGGTACGCCCGCTCCGGGTCGTGCGCGCCGCTGAGGTCGCCGGTGCTGAGCTGCCCGGCCAGACCGAGCGGGCACAGGGCGCTGTCCACTCCCCCGGTCACGACCGCTGGGGTGCCCTTGCGGATCTGCCGCCGGGCCACGCCGAGCGCGTCGAGGCCGCCCGCCTGGTCGGCGACGATCGTGGCTCCGGGCCCGCGCAGGCCGTGGCGGATCGAGATCTGACCGGTGTTGACGGCGTAGAACCACGCGAACGACTGGTAGGCGCTCACGTGCTGGCCGCCGAGCTGCCACAGGTGCTGCAGCTCGCGCTGCCCGAACTCGAACCCGCCCATCGTCGAGGCGGTGGCGATGCCGATGCCGAACTCGGGCGCCTCGTCGGCGGTGAGGCCGCTGCCGGACAGCGCTTCCGCCGCGGCGGCCAGGGACAGCCGGGTGCCGTGGTCGGTCTGCGGGAGCAGGCGGGACGGCACGTGCTCCGCCGGGACGAACCCGGGCACCTCGCCCGCCAGGCGCACCGGGTAGGGCGCCGGGTCGAACCGCGTGATCGGGCCGATCGCCGATTCTCCGGCGATCGTCGCGCGCCAGTACTCCTCCGCGCCGATGCCGGTCGGCGCGACGACGCCGATGCCGGTGACCACCGCGCTGGTCATGCCGCCGTCCTTTCCGGCGCGGTGAGCACCACGGCGCTCTGGAACCCGCCGAAGCCGCTGCCGACGCTCAGGACGGAGTCGACGGTCTGTTCGCGGGCGACCAGCGGTACGTAGTCCAGATCGCAGTCGGGGTCGGGCTCGTGCAGGTTCGCCGTGGGCGGGACGACGTCGTGCTCGATCGCCAGCGCGCAGGCGGCGAGTTCGAGGGCGCCGATGGCGCCCAGCGAGTGCCCGATCATCGACTTGATCGAGCTGACCGGCACGCGGTACGCGTGTTCGCCGAGGCTGCGCTTGAACGCCGCCGTCTCGTGGCGGTCGTTCTGCTTGGTGCTGGAGCCGTGCGCGTTGACGTAGTGCACGTCGGCCGGAGCGAGCCGGGCCTCGTCGAGCGCGAGCCGGATCGCTTCGGCCATCTCCACACCGTCGGTGCGCAGCCCGGTCATGTGGTAGGCGTTGCAGCGGCTGGCGAAACCGGACACCTCCGCGTAGATCCGCGCGCCGCGGCGACGGGCGTGCTCGGCCTCCTCCACGACCAGGACCGCCGCGCCCTCCCCGAGCACCAGCCCGTTGCGGGTGCGGTCGAACGGCCGGGAGGCGTGCTCGGCGTCGTCATTGCGCGGCGAGGTCGCCTTGATCGCGTCGAAACAGGCCAGGGTGATCGGGGAGATCGGCGCGTCGGTGCCGCCCGTGATCACGACGTCGGCGCTGCCCTCGCGGATCAGGTCGAGCGCGTGCCCGACCGCGTCCAGGCCCGAGGTGCAGCCGTCGGAGACCACCGACACCGGCCCACGCGCGCCGGTCAGCCGGGCCAGCTCGACGGCCATCGAGCTGGGCACGAAGTGGTCGTAGAGCTCGCGCACGGCGTAGTCCGGGTCGACCAGCCAGTCGCGGCCGCCGTCGGAGAGCACCACGTACTCGCGTTCCATCGCGGTGGTGCAGCCCACCGCGGTGCCCAGCGCAACGCCGGTCCGCTCGCCGGGCAGCGCACCGAACTCCAGCCCGCTGTCCTCCACGGCCTCCCGCGCGGCGACGACGGCGAACTGGGCTGCGCGGTCGAGACGCCGGATCTCCTGCGGCCCGAGCCCCGCGGCGGCCGGGTCGAAATCGACCTCCGCCGCGATCCGCGACCGGTAGGGCGAGGCGTCGAACAACGAGATCGGCGCCGTCGCGGACACACCGTCGGTCAGCTGCTTCCAGTAGGCCGGGACGCCGATGCCGCCGGGTGCGACGGCTCCGATCCCGGTGATGACTGCTCGTCTGGTCATGGCAGGAGTGCCTCACTGGTCGGGGTGGTGGTCGCGAAGATCTCCGCGACCGTGCTGGTGAACTTCGCGGCATCGCCCCCGGCCCGCGGCGGAAGCAGAGCCAGGACGCGGGAACCGGCCGCGGTGACCGCGGGGTGCCGGCGGGCCAGCGCCGTCAGGCTCTGGCCGGGACCGGTCTCCACGAACAGGTGCCTGCCGGACTCCGCCGCCGCGGTGAGCGCGCCGGCGAAGTACACCGGGCGCGCGGGCTGGGCGGCCCAGAACGCAGGATCGGTCGCCTCGGCCGCGGTCAGGAGCTTCCCGGTATAGCCGGAGTAGACCGGCACCTTCGGCGGGGCGAGCGGAAGCCGCCGCAACGTGGGCAATGCGCGGTCGGCGTAGGGCTCGAGAACGGGGCTGTGGAAGGGATTACGCGTACGCACCGGGCGGACGGTGATCTCGGCCGCACGCAGCCGACGCGCGGTGTTCGCCAGCGGCGCGGAGGGGCCGGCAAGCATGATCTGCCGGGCCGCGTTGACCGCACCCACGTGCACCTCGGCGTCCAGGTACGGGATGACCTCGGCGACCGACGCGGCGACGGCGAGCATCCCGCCCGGTGGCCCGTCCGCGAGTTGTGCCACCCGCTCGGCCAGTACCTCGGCGGCGTCGTGCAACCGGAACACCCCGGCGACCACCGCGGCGACGACCTCGCCGACGCTGTGGCCGACCAGTGCCACGGGCTCGATCCCCTCGCCACGCAGGGCAGTGGCCAGCGCGTAGCCGAGCGCGAAGAGCAGCGGCTGCGAGCGGCGCAGGTCGTCCAGGTCGATCTCCGGGTCCGTGCCGAGCCAATCCGACCGGATGCGCGCGCCTTCACCGCCCCACAGCGCGAAAACCTCGTCCACGGCCGCGCGGAAACCGTCGTGCGTGTGGTAGAGATCCACCGCCATCCCCGGATGTTGCGCGCCCTGGCCCGGTACCAGCAGGACGACCGATCGCGTCATGGCCACCTCCGTTTTTCCTTCCCGGTGACCGGATGCTGCCCGGCGCCGCTGGCGAATCGCTGGAGTCCGGGCCGGAAACGGATCAGCGCGCGTTCCACCCCGATTCCAGCGGGCAGCTCGACCATGGTCGGGCCGGCGGTGTCGCGCGATCCGCCACCGCCGGACAGGGCGGCCGACCCGGTCCGCCACGAGCCGCCGGCCGTTTTCGCCACGAACGAGCGCGGCCGGCGGCTGCCGCCACGAGAGACGGGAAGGGCACGTGCGGACCGAAGAACTCCACATCGCCGCGGTGGCGAGCGCGCTGCCGGATCGCGTGCACACCGCCGACGCACTCGCGTCCGGGCAGTGCGACCGGCGCGTCGCCGAGCAGACCGGCATCGTGTCGGTGTCGGTGTCCGAAACCGCTTCGGCCGCCGAACTGGCCGCCGAGGCCGCGGTCCGGGCGATGCGCCGATCCGGCGTGCCACCGGAGGACCTGCGCATCGTGCTGCACGCCGACGTGCACTACCAGGGCCACGACCTGTGGGCCCCGGCTTCGCACGTGCAGGACGCCGTCGGCGGGAGCCGGTGCCCCGCGGTGGAGATCCGGCAGCTGTCCAACGGCGGGATGGCCGGTCTCGAACTGGCGGCGCACGTGCTGCGCGGGCAGGACTCCCCCGCTGCCGCGCTGGTGACCACCGGCGACACCTTCGGGATGCCCGGGTTCGACCGGTGGCGCAGCGATCCGGGCACCGTCTACGGCGACGGCGGCACCGCCGCGGTCCTGACCAACCACGGCGGATTCGCGGTGGTGCGCAGCGTCGCGACGGTGTCCGACCCGACCCTGGAACGGATGCACCGCGGCGACGACCCGTTCGGGCGCATGCCTTTCAGCGTGCGCGCCCCGATGGATCTCGAGGTCCTCAAACGCGACTACCTGGCCTCCGCCGGTGTCGGCGCGGCGGTGCGCAAGGTCGTCGAGGGCCAGCGGGACGCGCTGACCACCGCGCTGAAGGACGCCGAGGCCGACCTGTCCGGCATCGACTGGTTCGTGCTGCCGCACTTCGGCCTGCGCCGCCTGACCGCCGGGTATCTCAAGGCCTGGGACATCGACCTGGACGCCACCACCTGGCCGTGGGGCCGCACGATCGGGCACCTCGGCGCGGGCGACCAGTTCGCCGGGCTGGAACAGCTCGTGCTCTCCGGGCGCGCCCGGCCCGGCCAGCGGCTGCTGTTCGCCGGGGTCGGTGCCGGGTTCAGCTGGTCGTGCGCCGTCGCCGAGCTGACCGCCGTGCCCGCGGAGTGGGAACCGGCGCCCCGCCACCAGCCAGACTCCAGCGGTTTTCGATCGGCCGAACCGAGGCTCGGCAGCCAGGACCACCCAGCCGGCTCTTGACAGACCGCGCTCAGCGAAGGACAGAACACATGCGAAAGATCGCGCACAGGCACACCGGCGCGCTCGCGCTGGCGGTCGCCGCGGCCTCGGCCCTGGCCGCGTGCTCGGCGAGTTCCACGGGCAGCACGGGCGACGCCGGCACCCCGCGTCCGGGCGGGACGCTCCGCTTCGGACTGGACTACACGCCCTCGTGCCTCGACCCGCAGCAGGCCGGGGAAGGCCCCAACCTCGAGGTCCTGGAGTCGCTGACCTACCAGGACCCGCGCTCGGGCGACATCGTGCCGTCACTGGCCTCGTCATGGGAGGTCAGTCCGGACGCGAAGAGCTTCACGTTCCACCTGCGCGAGGGCGTGACGTTCAGCGACGGCTCCGCGCTGGACGCGAGCGTGGTCAAGGACAACCTGGACGGGATCACGAAACTGGGCGCCACCGCGAGCAACTCCGGCGCCAACCTCGCCGGCGTCACCGCGGTCACCGCCCCCGACCCGCGCACGGTGGTCGTCACGTTCGGCGCACCGAACGCGCAGTTCCTCCAGGCCACCTCGACCCCGGCGCTGGCCGTGCTGTCGCGTGGCTCGCTCGCGGTGCCCGCGGCCGAGCGCTGCGCGGGCAAGATCGTCGGCACCGGCCCGTTCGTGCTGACCTCCTACACCGCCAAGCAGGAGATCGTGCTGTCCAAGCGCCAGGGCTACGCGTGGGGCCCGCCGTCGTGGCAGCACACCGGCGACGCCTACCTGGACCGCATCGAGATCAAGGTGCTGCCCGAGGCCGCCACCCGCACCGGCAGCCTGTCCTCCGGCCAGCTCGACGTGAGCAGCAACATCGCGCCCCAGGACGAGCCGCAGTTCGACGGCAACGGGTTCACCTTGCTCAGCCACAACAACCCCGGCGTGGTGCTGAGCCTCTACCCCAACGAGCGGCGCCCGGTGCTGCAGGACAAGACCGTGCGGCAGGCGCTGCAGAAGGCGGTCAACCGCCCCGAGGTGATCTCCACGTTCCTCAGCCCGCGGTACCGGGCGGCCACCAGCGTGCTGTCTTCGACCACGCCCGGCTACACCGACCTCGGCGCGGCACTGGCCTACGACCCCGACGGGGCGAAGGCGCTGCTGGACGCGGCGGGCTGGCGTCCCGGACCCGACGGTGTCCGCGTCCGCGACGGCGTCCGGCTGAGCCTGGACGTGATCTTCGGCAGGCCGCAGAGCCTGGAGCTGATCCAGCAACAGCTGAAGACCGTCGGCATCGAGCTGACCCTGCGGCAGCTGCAGATCTCCGAGCTGCAGTCCCAGTTCGCCGCGGGCAACTTCGACTTCTTCCTGCTCAACTCGACCCGCGCCGACCCGGACGTGCTGCGCACGCTGTTCGGCCGCGCGCAGCTGACAGATGCGGACCCGCTCAAGGCGGCGCTGGCCACGCAGGCCGGGTCGCTGGACCCGCAGGTGCGGCAGCGGGCCGCGGCCGACGCCCAGCGCAGCCTCGTGGAGGACGCGCACGTCATCCCGGTCAACGAGCAGGCGCTGGTCATCGGGGTGAGCGACAAGGTGCACGGGATCGGGTTCACCGCGACCTCGGGCGTCTCGTTCTACGACGCCTGGCTGTCCTGACATGCCGGGCGTTCTGTCCCGGGCGCTGCGCCGCGCCGGTCAGGCGGTGTTCGTCGTGTGGGCGGCGTTCACCGGCGCGTTCGTCGCGCTGTACCTGCTGCCCAGCGACCCGGTCACGCTGATGCTCGCGCAGAAGGCCGGTGGTGACACGGCCGTGATCGACCCGGCGCAGGCCGCGCAGCTGCGCAGCGCCTACGGCTTCGACCGGCCGCTGTGGGAGCAGTACCTGACGCTGCTGGGCCGGGCGGTCACCGGTGACTTCGGTGCCTCGGTGCAGACCGGGGAACCGGTGCGGGGCCTGGTCCTGGGGGCCCTGCCGCAGACCGCGGGCCTGGCCGCGTTCGCGATGCTGCTGGCGCTGGGCGCCGGTGTCGCGCTCACCCTGCTCGCCGGACTGACCCGCAACGGGTTCCTCCGGCAGGTCCTGGAGTCCGTGCCGGCGGCGGGTGTGTCGATCCCGTCGTTCTGGCTCGGCCTGCTGTTGCTGCAGCTGCTGGCGTTCCACTGGTCGCTGTTCCCGGCGACCGGCGGGGACGGGTTCGCGAGCCTGGTGCTGCCCGCGATCACGCTCGCGGTGCCGACCGCGGCGATCGTCGCGCAGGTGCTGGGCCGGAGCCTGCGGGAGACCCTGGCGCAGCCCTACGTCCAGCTGGCGCAGGCCAAGGGCGCGAGCCGGGTGTGGATCCTGTTCCGCCACGCGCTGCGCAACGCGAGCCTGCCCGCGGTGACGATCACCGGGATCCTGGTCGGCAACCTGCTCGGCGGGGCCGTGGTGGTGGAGACCGTGTTCGGGCGCCACGCGCTCGGCGCGGTCACCGTGGACGCGGTGTCCAACCAGGACCTGCCCGTCGTGCTGGGCCTGGTCGTGCTCGCGGCGGTGGTCTACGTCGTGGTCAGCCTCGTGGTGGAGGCGATCTACCCGCTGCTGGACCCGCGCGTCCGCCCGGTGGTGAGGTCGCGGTGACCGCCCTGGCCGCAACCCGGTCCCGGTCCCGGCTGCGCGCGCTGGCGCGGCAACCCGGTCTGGTCCTGTCGGTGCTCGTGCTGCTGGTGGTGGTCGCATGGGCGCTGGCGCCGCGGCTGTTCACCGCGCAGGACCCGATCCAGGGCGTCGCCGCGCAGCGGCTGCGGCCGCCCAGCGCGGAGCACTGGTTCGGCACCGACTACCTCGGCCGCGACCTCTACGCGCGGGTCGTGCACGGCGCGGCGCTCTCACTCAGCGCGACCGTGGTCGCGGTCGGAGTCGCACTGGTCGCAGGCGCGGTGATCGGCGCCCTCGCCGGCTACGCCGGCGGCTGGCTGGACGGCGCGCTGATGCGGTTGATGGACGTGCTGCTCGCGATCCCCGGCCTGCTGCTGGCCCTCGCGCTGGTGACCGCACTGGGGTTCGGTGTGCTGCAGGTCGCGGTGGCGGTGGGTGTGGTGAGCGTGGCGAACTTCGCGCGGGTGACCCGGGCCGAGGTGCTCACGGTGCGCCACGCCGACTTCGTCACCGCGGCCCGTGGCGGCGGGGTGCGCGGCCCCGGTGTGCTGGTGACGCACGTGCTGCCGAACTCGGCCGGTCCGGTGCTGTCGCTGGCCGCACTGGACATCGGTTCGATCCTGCTGACCGTGTCGGCGCTGAGCTTCCTCGGCTTCGGCGCCGCGCCGCCGACCCCGGAGTGGGGCGCGCTGGTGGCCGGCGGCCGCGACTACCTGCGCGCGGCGTGGTGGCTCACGACCTTCCCCGGGCTGGTGATCGCTGTGGTGGTGCTGTCCACCAACCGCGTCGCCCGGGCACTGGAACGACGGCGACGGGAGTCCTGGTGACGCTGTTGCGTGTGGACGATCTGCGCGTCGCCTACGGCGGCGCCGAGGCGGTGCGGGGCGTGGACTTCACTGTCGCCCGCGGCGAGACCGTCGCGCTGGTGGGCGAGTCGGGCTCCGGCAAGAGCACCGTCGCGCACGCCGTGCTGCGGTTGCTGCCCCCGGGTGGCCGGATCACCGGCGGGACCATCTCCCTCGGGGACGAGGAGCTGACCCGGGCGGCGGAGTCGCGCATGCGGCAGCTGCGCGGCTCCCGGGTGGCCCTCGTCCCGCAGGACCCGCTGGCCTATCTCAACCCGGTCAAGCGGATCGGTGAACAGGTCGCCGAGGTGCGCCGGATCCACCGCCTCGCCGCGGGGGAACGGGCCGCGGCGGATGCGGTGAAGCTGCTGACCACCGCCGGTCTGCCGGACGCGGCGAAACTGGCCCGGCGCTACCCGCACGAGCTCTCCGGCGGAATGCGGCAGCGCGTGCTGATCGCGATCGCCCTGGCCGCCGAGCCCGCACTGATCGTGGCCGACGAGCCGACGAGCGCGCTGGACGCGACGGTGCAGCGGGTGATCCTCGACCACCTCGGCGGCCTGAGCCGGGAGCTGGGCATCGCGGTGCTGCTCATCACCCACGACCTCGCCGTCGCCGCGGAGCGGGCGGACCGGGTGCTCGTGATGCGCGCGGGCGAGATCGTGGAGCACGGCCCGGCGGGACGGATCCTCAGTCGTCCCGCGCACGACTACACGCGGGCGCTGGTCGCGAGCGTCCCCGGTGGGCGGGCGCCCGAACCACCCGCCACGGATCGCTCGCACCCGCTCGTCGAGGTGGAGCAGCTGCGCCGCGGCTTCCCTGGCCAGGAGACCCCCGCGGTGGACGGGGTGACCCTGGCGGTCGCTCCGGGCCAGGCGCTCGGTCTGGTCGGCGAGTCCGGGTCCGGCAAGTCCACGGTGGCGCGCCTGATCGCGTGCCTGGACCGCCCGTCGGCGGGCCGGGTGGTGCTCGACGGGACGGACACGGCGACGGCGAGCGGAGGCCGTCTGCGGGCGCTGCGCCGGACGGTGCAGCTGATCCAGCAGAGCCCCTACACGGCGCTGGATCCACGGTTCAGCGCCGGGCGCAGCGTCGCGGAACCGTTGCGGGCCTTCGGGATCGGCGACCGCCGGTCCCGGCGAGCCCGGGTGGCCGAGCTGTTCGACCTGGTCCGGTTGCCGCGCGACCTGCTCACCCGCAGACCCGGCGAGTTGTCCGGTGGGCAGCGGCAGCGGGTGGCGATCGCCAGGGCGCTCGCGCTCGAGCCGCGGCTGCTGGTGTGCGACGAACCGGTGTCCGCGCTGGACGTCACCGTGCAGAGCGCGATCCTCGACCTGCTGGCCGAGCTGCGCGCCGAGTTCGGCCTGGCGTACGTGTTCATCTCCCACGACCTCGCCGTGGTGCGCCAGCTGTGCGACCGGGTCGCCGTCATGCGCCGGGGCCGGATCGTCGAGGCCGGCGCCACCGAAGCCCTGTTCACGAACCCGGGCCACGACTACACGCGCGAGTTGCTGGACGCGATCCCGAAGGCGGCGACGGCTTCGAGAGCGACTCCAGACAGCCTGTACCCGGCGGGCACACGCTGAGGGCGAAACCGTCGTCTCACCGAAGGAGCTGGACCACAGTGAGCTATTCCCCGAAGGTGGCGTTCGTGACCGGCGCGACCAGCGGCATCGGCCTCGCCGTCACCCGGACGCTGGCGGAGCGGGGCGTCTCCGTCTTCGGAGTCGCCCGCGACGCTGGCAACGTCGCGACGGTGGTGGAGAAGTTGCGCGGCGAGGGGCTGGAGGTCTCCGGCACCACCGCGGACGTGACCTCGGCCGAGGACATCCGCCGCGCGGTCACCGCCGCCACGGAGCAGTACGGCCGGATCGACGTGCTGGTCAACAACGCCGGGCGCAACGGCGGCGGCGAGACCGCAACGATCGCCGACGAGCTGTGGCTCGACGTGATCGACACCAACCTCACCAGCGTGTTCCGCGTGACGAAGGAGGTCCTGACCACCGGGCGGCTGCTGGAGGGGCCGGCCGGCCGCATCGTGAACATCGCCTCGACCGGCGGCAAACAGGGCGTGGTGCTCGGCGCGCCGTACTCCGCGTCCAAGCACGGCGTCGTGGGGTTCACCAAAGCGGTCGGACTGGAGCTGGCCAAGACCGGCATCACGGTCAACGCGGTGTGCCCCGGTTACGTGGAAACCCCGCTGGCGCAACGGGTCCGGCAGGGTTACGCCGCGCACTGGGAGGTGTCCGAAGACGACGTTCTCGAGAAGTTCCAGGCCAAGATCCCGCTCGGCCGCTACGCCACGGCCGACGAGGTCGCCGGCCTGGTCGGCTACCTCGTCTCCGACGTGGCCGCCTCCATCACCGCGCAGGCGCTCAACGTGTGCGGCGGGCTGGGCAACTACTGAACCACGACACCAAGGGAGCAACGATGCCGACACCGGCACTCCATCACACCCACCACACGGTGGCGATCGCGGCGCCACCACGGGTGGTCTACGACCTGGTCGCGGACACCTCCGGCTGGCCGCACACCTTCTCCCCCACCGTGCACGTCGAGAAACTCGGCGGCGACGACCGCACCGAGCTGCTGCGGATCTGGGCCTTCGCCAACGGCGAGGTGCGTGACTGGACCTCGCGGCGGGAGCTCGACCCGGTCGCGCTGCGCGTCGCCTTCCGCCAGGAGGTCAGCTCACCGCCGGTGCTGGGCATGGGCGGCGAGTGGCTCATCGGCGACGGCGGCGACGGCACGACGCTGGTCGAGTTCCGGCACGACTTCTCCGTCGAGAACGACGACCCCGCCCACGTGGAGTGGGTCACCGCGGCGATCGACCGCAACACCGGGGCCGAGCTGGCCGCCCTGCGCGCGGCGGCCGAGCTCGGCGAGCGGCGGGCGGAGCTGGTGTTCTCGTTCGAGGACTCGGTGACCGTGCGCGGATCGCTGGCCGAGGTCTACGACTTCGTGTACCGCGCGGACCTGTGGGAGCAACGCCTGCCCCACGTCGCCCGGCTCGCGTTCACCGAGGACACCGGTGGCGTGCAGACGATCGACATGGACACCCGCTCGGCCGACGGTTCGGTGCACACCACCAAGTCGGTCCGCGTGTGCTTCCCCGGCGAGAGCATCGTCTACAAGCAGACCACGGTCCCGCCGATCATGTCCGCCCACACCGGACGGTGGCGGTTCGCCGAGACCGGCGACGGGGTCCAGGCCACCTCGCGGCACACCGTCGTCCTCCGGCCGGAGAAGGTCACCGAGATACTGGGACCGCAGGCCACGCTCGCGTCGGCGCGCCGGACGGTGCGCGAGGCGCTGGGCACCAACAGCCTGGCCACCCTCAACCTGGCCAAGCAGAACGTGGAGGCGAGCCGTGTCTGATCTGCCCGCGGCCGGGACAGCGCGGTCCGCCGCGCGCCTGCACGCCGAGTGGACCGAGTTCCGCCGTGCCTGGCTGGACTTCCTGAGCGAGCCCTACGGCCTGCTCTCCCCCGTCGGCCTGTACTGGCTCGGCGACCGCCCCGAGAGCTTCGACGACGTGCCCGGCTCATGGTGGGTCGAGGACTCGCGGCGCATCCTGGTGCGGGCCGCCGCCGGGGACGGCCTGGTGGTCGACGAGCGGCCGGTCGACGGGGTCGCCGAGGTCTTCGACGTCGCGCGCCCGCGCGACATCCGCGCGGTGCGCCACGGCGACGTGGTGATCAGCCCGGTGCTGTTCCCCGCACAGACGTCCCAGCCCGTGCAGCTGGGGATCCAGCCGCGCGACCCGTACGTGGCGAGCAGGCGGTTCGAGCTGGGGATCCCGACCTACCCGTTCGATCCGAAGTGGATCGTCCCGGCGCGGTACGAGCCCTACGAGGGCCGCCGCCCGGTGGTGCTGCGGTCGGTGGTCGAGAACAAGGTCAAGGACCTGGGGATCTTCGGACGGGTGGTGTTCGAGCTGGCCGACGGGGAACACGCACTGGAGGTCTACGCCGGACCGGAGCACGAGCTGCACATCCCGTTCCGGGACCGCACCAGCGGGGTCACCACGTTCGCCGGGGCACGGCTGGTGTTCGCGCCGCGGCCGGCCAGCGCGAACGGCGGCGCGTTCGAGTTCGAGCTGGACTTCAACCGCACGGTCAACGGGCCGTGCGGGTTCTCGCCGTACACCACGTGCGCGCTTCCCCCGCCGGGCAACACGCTCCCGGTCGCGGTCGAGGCCGGTGAGCAGCTGCCGCTGTGGATGGAGCAGCCGTCGGCCTGGGCTCGCTGAGCCGCTTGCCAAGAAGGGGTGCCTCGTTCGACGAACGAGGCACCCCTTCCTTCTTCGCGGTGCGTGGGGCGCCGGGGCGCCCCACGACCCCCAGCATCACCCGGCCGCGGACCGCGGCTTCCCCGGAGCGGCCGCCGCGGCGGCGAGCGCCACCACCGCGATGATCGCCGCGATGGCCAGTGCCAGCACATACCCCGACTCCGGGCTCCGGGCGCCCGCGGCGACGGCGGCCAGCGCGGCGAGGCCGATCGCGCCACCGAGCTGGCGCGTGGCGTTGATCAGCCCGGACGCGAGACCGGCCTGGTTCATCGGCAGGCCCGCGGTCCCGGCCATCGTCGCCGAGGCCATCACCGCGCCCTGCCCGATGCCGACGACGACCGTCGGTCCGAGCACTCCCCCGGCGAACGTCGACGTGGTGGTCAGCAATGCCAGCCAGCCCAGCCCGATCGCGGTCAGCGCGAGCCCGCCCAGCAGCAGGGTCCGCGGTCCCCATTTCGGCAGCAGTTTCGCCGATCCGCGCGCCGACACCGTGAGAGCCGCGGCGAGCGGCAGGTAGGCCAGTCCGGCCGCGACCGGCCCGTACCCGAGCACCTGCTGGAGGAACAGCGTGAGGAAGTAGAACATCGCGAACAGCGCCGCACCGCTGGCGAACACGACGAGGTTCGCCGCCACCACGTTGCGGTGCCGGAAGATGCCCAGCGGCAGCAGCGGATCCTTGGCCAGCCGCGCCTGGTCGAGCACGAAGAAGGCGAGGACCACCACACCGCCGCCGAGCGCGACGAGCGTGTGCACCGAGGCCCAGCCGTGGGCCTCGGTGCCGACGATCCCGTAGACCAGGGCCATCACACCGACCGTCGCGGACAGGCCGCCCCACACGTCGAGCGTGCGGCCGCGCCGCCCCGTGTCCACATCGGACACCACGCGGGCCGCGAGCACGAGCAGCACCACGCCGATCGGCACGTTGATGAACAGGATCCACCGCCACGACAGCAGACCCGTCAGCAGACCGCCCGCCAGCGACCCGACCGCGCCACCGGCGCCGACCACGCCGCCCCAGATGCCGAAGGCCCGCGCCCGGGTCTCCGGGGTGGTGAACGTCGTGGCCAGCACGGTGAGGGTCGCCGGCGCGACCACGGCCGCGCCGAGGCCCTGGATCGCCCGGGCGACGACGAGCAGGGTCGCGGAGTTCGCGAGCCCGCCCAGGAGGCTGGCCGCGGTGAACACGGCGATGCCGGTGAGGAACGTGCGCCGCCTGCCGAACAGGTCGGCGAGCCTGCCGCCCAAGAGCAGGAACCCGGCGAACGCGATCGTGTAGGCGTTGACCACCCATTGCAGGCCGGGCGCGTCGAAGCCCAGGCTCGTGCGGATGGTGGGCAGCGCGACGTTCACGATCGACACGTCGAGCACGACCATGAACTGCGCCGCGCAGCACACAGCGAGGATCAGGCCGGTCGCCTGGCGGGCCGGTGCGGGTGGGGACGACGTACTGGTCTCCGAGGTCACGGAAGCTCCTTGGACGAGGATTCAACGGAACGGAGCATACCGTTCCGTATGCCTCGCTGTCGATCGAACGGAACGATCCGCTCCTGTAGACTCCGCGGCGTGGCAACCGTGGCTCGCAAACCGTCCGCCGGTGGCCGGCGCGCCGAGGCGGAACGCAACGACGTGACCGTGCTCGCCGCGGCCCGCGACGTGTTCATCGAACACGGCTGGGACGCCCCAGTCTCCGCGGTGGCCGCCCGGGCCGGCGTCGGCATGGGCAGCATCTACCGCCGCTACCCCAGCAAGACCGACCTGCTCCGGGAGATGTGCCTCGGCGCGATGCGGCGCGCCACCGAGGAGGCCCGCGCGGCGCGGGACGAGGAGCCCGACGGCTGGTCGGCGCTGCGCCGGTTCATGCGCTGCATGGTCGAAGCGCGCTCGTGCTCGTTGTTCGTGCTGATCGGCAATTCCGTTGACGGCGGCGAGATCGCCGAGGCGGTGGCGGGTCTGCGCGCCGAGATGGACGCGCTGGTCGACGCCGCGCACCGGCAGGGCGCACTGCGCGACGGCGTCACCTCCGCCGACATCTACCTGCTGCTGACGCAGCTGCGCTCGGCGCCGAGCATCGACGCGGCCCGGGCCGGCGAGCTGCAGCTGCGGTTCCTCGACGTGATCCTGGACGGGCTCGCCGCCCCCGGCGCCACCACGCTGACCGGCGGCGCGGCGACCTGGCCGGAGCTCGTCTTCCGGGACGCCCCCGAGCTGAGTTGACTCAGAGCTGAGCTGACTCGGAGCTGGGCTGACCCCGAGCGCGATCGCCGCTCGACCCGATCTCCAGCCACCACCGCCACCCTGGGCGTGCCCGGTTCCGCCGTCGCGGAACCCCCGATCACACCAGGGAGACGCGGATGGCAGCCGACCCCCACGTCCTCGACGCCGGCCACGCCCGCGCCGTCGCCGAGCGGCATGCCGGCCACGCCGACGAGCACCGCGCCGTCGGCCCGGAGACGGTGGAAGCCGTGGTGGCGGCCGGGTTCGCCCGCCACCTCGTGCCCGCCCGCTGGGGCGGTGGGGAAGGCGGCTTCGCCGAACTGACCCGCGCCGTCGCCGAAGTGGGCCGGGGCGACACCTCCGCGGCGTGGCTCGCCTCGTTGTTCGCCTACTCGGCGCGGCTCGGCGCGTACCTGCCCGAGGACGGGCAGGCCGAACTGTGGGACAAGGGGCCGGACGTCCTCGTCGCCGCGGCGCTCGTGCCGGGTGGCCGGGCCAGGTCGACGCCGGAGGGCTGGCGCGTCAGCGGGACTTGGCCCTACACCAGCGGGATCGACACGGCGGACTGGACCCTGGCCTGCACCCGCCCCGAAGACGGGGGCCCGGTGTTCGTCGCGGTGCCGCGCGCGGACTTCACGACCGCGGACAGCTGGCACACCGTCGGCATGCGCGGCACCGCGAGCCACACACTGATCCTCGACGACGTGCTCGTGCCGCCGCAGCGGGTGTTTCGCAGCGCCGACGCCGCCGCGGGCCACAGCGCAGGCAACCCGGGCCCGGTCTTCGAGGTCCCGCTGCGGGCGATCAGCGGGCTCACGTTCACCGCTCCCCTGCTGGGCGCGGCGCGCGGCGCCTTCGACGACTTCCGCGGCACCCTGCGACCCGGTTCCCCGGCCCCGGCCGGCGTGGCCCGCGCCGACGGCGAGACCGACGCCGCGGACCTGCTGCTGCACCGCGTGGCGGTCACCGCCGACCGGGGCGGCGCCGGTCCGGCGGAGGTGGCACGCGGCCTGCGCGACAGCGCCCTCGCCGCGTCCTTGCTCGTGAGTGCCGTGGACCGGCTGGTGACCGCCGCCGGTACCGCGGGGCAGTCCCGGGACCGTCCGCTGCAACGGTTCTGGCGGGACGTGCACACCGCCTCCAGCCACGTCGCGCTGCGGTTCGACAAGGCGTCGGCGGCGTGGCTGCGGCTTCTCGAAGAGTCGACCGACAAAAGGAGTGTTGATGAGCACGACTGACTCCCCGGCCGTCGCCGTTCTCGGCGGCGGGACCATCGGCGCGGGCTGGGCCGCCCTGCTGGCCGACGCCGGCTACCGGGTCCGGGTCGCGGTGCGCCGGGCGGAGACCGCGCAGGCGGTCACCGCGGCGATCCGCCTGCACGCGCCCGCGCTGGCCGCCGACGCCGACGCGCTGCTCGCCCGGCTCACCGTGACGACGGACGTCGCCGAGGCGGTCACCGGGGCGGAGGTGGTGCTGGAGAGCATCAGCGAACGGCTGGCGGACAAGCAGGAGCTGTTCGCGGCGGTGGAACAGGCCGCGCCTGCCGAGGCGCTCCTGCTGTCGTCCACCTCGACGCTGCTGCCGGACGCGATCGGCGCGCGGCTCGCGCAGCCCGGCCGGGTCCTCGTCGCGCACCCGTTCAACCCACCGCACGTCATCCCGCTGGTCGAGGTGCTGGGCGGCCCGGACACCGAGCCGAAACTCGTCGAGCGGACCACCGAGTTCCTCACCGCGCTCGGCCGCACGCCGGTGGTGCTGCGGCGGCCGATCGCCGGGTTCATCGCGAACCGGCTGCAGACCGCCCTGCTGCGGGAGGCCATCCACCTGGTCCAGCAGGGCGTGGCCACCGCGGCCGACATCGACGACGCGATCACCGGTTCGCTCGGGCCGCGCTGGGCCGTGGTCGGCCCGTTCCAGGCGCTGCACCTCGGCGGCGGGCCGGGCGGCATCCGGCAGTGGTTCGGCCACATCGGCGCCGGGCTCGCCGCGGGCTGGTCGCAGCTGGGCACGCCGGATCTGGACGACGAGGGCATCGCCGAGCTGATCGCCCAGACCGAGACCGCCTACGGCACGGACGGCTACGAGCAGCGGGTCGCCGCACGGGACCGCCGCCAGCTGGCGGTCCTGGCCGCGCTGCGCGACGAGGAGGAGGAAGCCCGATGAGCGAGTTCACGACCACCACGATGATCAACCCGATCACGGTCACCGGGGACCCGGTGCGGTTCCGGGAGATCATCGACCTGATCGCGGCCTACATGAGCGAGCAGGACGGGTTCGTGCGGCTGCGGTTCTTCCAGTCGCACCGGCACCCCGAGAAGTACTGCATGCTCGCCGAGTGGCGGGACCTGGACGCGCACCAGGCCGCCGCCGACCGGCGCTCCCCCGAGGTGCTCGGCTGGTTCGCCGAGCTGAAGGAGCTGACCGAGGTGGCGCCGGACTTCTTCGCCACCCTGGCCGCCCGCGAGTCGGTGCCGCTCACGCATGGCACGCAGGCGCCGCCCCGTTGAAGGTGACCATCTCACCGAAGGCTTCGAGGATGTCCAGGGGCGCCCCTTGCGGGAGCCCCTGGGCCTCGGCCAGGCCGCGGCGGATGTTGGGCACCAGGCGCTCGCTGTCCAGCCACCCGGCGAACGGGCCCGCCCCGGCGGCGGCCGCGATCTCCAGGGGCGTGCGCCCGGCGGCGCCGGCGACCAGGTCACGGATCCGGTGGAAGTAGGCCAGGTTCGCGTCGATGACCTCCGGTCCGGCGACCGGGCCGTGCCCCGGCACGACGACCGCGGGATCCAGGCGCCGCAACGCCTCCAGCGCCTCGACCGATCCGCTGATCGAGCCCATCAGCGTGAACGGGGTGACCTCGCTCATCACCACGTCCCCGGTGAACAACACGCGGCGCTGCGGGATCCACACCACGGTGTCGGCGACCGTGTGTGCCGGGCCGACGGTGATCAGCTCCAGCCGCAGATCGCCGATCCGCACGGTCAGCGACTCCTCGAACGTGACGACCGGGGGCCGCACGCCGACCGCGCCCCATTCCACGTCGCGCCACAGTTGTTGCAGGTTCAGGCCGTTCTCGATGATCCCGGCGCGGGTCGGCTCGTTCGCCACGATCAACGTCTCCGGCGCGAAGAACACGTTGCCGAAGGTGTGGTCGCTGTGGTGGTGGGTGTTGACGAGCACCGACGGCCGGCCGGCGCCCACGCCCGAAGCCGCGGCCCTGAGTCCCAGCGCGCGCCGTTCGGTCGCCGCGGTGTCGATGACGGCGGACTCCCCGCCGGAGACAACGACCCCGGCGTTGTTGACGCACCAGCCGCCGTCGGGCTGGACGTAGGCGTAGACGCCCTCGGCGACCTGTTCGATCTGCCCGAGACGTTCCGAAGTGGCGGTCACGGCACTCTCCGATCCGGTGGATCCCTTCCACACCAGGGCAGGTTCGCAGCGGGTGGTCGAATCGCAGTGGAAGGAGGCTGCAGCCGCCGGGTGGTCTCATCGACCACGCCTCCAGCGAGCCTCCAGGCGGCGCGGCCAGGCTCGGCCGGAGATTCACCGAGCCAGGAGGGCCCATGCCGCACATCGATGTCACCGACCGCGCCCGCGTTTACGCGGAGGTGCAGCATTTCTTCGCCCGGCAGATCCGCTTGCTCGACGCCGCCGACGTCGAAGGGTTCGCGGCGACGTTCACCGAGGACGGCCGGATGCACCACGCGTCGCGCGACGACGACGTGCGCGGCCGCGCCGCGATCGTGGAGTCGTTGCGGGCGAACTTCGCCCAGCACCAGGGTGTCGTGCCCCGGCACTGGTTCGACAAGCTGCTGATCGAGCCCTCGGGCGAGGACACCGTGACGGTGTCCTACTACGCGCTGGTGACCCTCACGCACGCGGACGGTTCGGTGACGTTGCTGCCCACGTGCCTGGTCGACGACGTCCTGGTGGTGCGCGACGGGCAGCTGCTCACACAGTCGCGCTCGATCACGCGGGACGACCTGCTGCTGGTGCCCTCGGCCCGGCGCGCGTCCTGACACCGCCATGACGGGCAAGGCTTCCGGGCCGGTGGACGTCTTCTGCGCCGGCACGGTGTTCTTCGACGTCATCCTGACCGGGCTGCGCGGGTTTCCCGCGCTGGGCACGGAGGTGCGCGCGCCGGGGATGGGGTCGAGCCCGGGCGGGATCGCGAACCTCGCGGTGGCCCTGTCCCGGCTCGGCCTGTCGACCTCGCTAGCCGCGATGTTCGGCACCGACGCCTACGGCGACTACTGCTGGGAGGTGCTGTCCGCGCATGAGGGGGTGGACCTGGAACGGTCCCTGCGGTTCCCCGGCTGGCACTCCCCGGTGACGGTGTCGCTGGTGGTGGACGGGGAACGGACGATGGTGACCCACGCCCACGACGGGCCGGTGCCGTTGGACACCGCGATCGGGCGGCCGCCGCGGGCGCGCGCCTACTTCGTCCACTTGGGCACCGAGGAGCAGAACTGGCTGCGGTTCGCGCGCGAATCGGGCGGGCTGGTGTTCGCCGACATCGGGTGGGAGCTGTCGGCGGCGTGCCGCGAGCAGGCGCTGGACCAGCTGCGACACTGCGACGTGTTCCTGCCGAACCGGGACGAGGCGCTGGCGCTGACCGGGCAGCGAACGGTCGAGGCGGCGCTGCGCGAACTGCTCCGGCACGTGCCGCTGGTGGCGATCACGTGCGGCGCGGACGGTGTGGTGGCCGCGGACCGGGCGAGCGGCGAGGTGGTGTCGGTCCCGGCGCTACCGGTGGAGGCGATCGACACGACGGGCGCGGGCGACGTGTTCGCGGCGGCGTTCGTGCTGGGCACGTTGTCCGGATGGACACCGGCCGAACGGGTCAGGTTCGCGACGCTGTGCGCTTCGCTGTCGGTGCGCCAGTTCGGGGGCTCGCTGGCGGCGCCGGGCTGGCACGACATCGCCACCTGGTGGCAGGAGGCGGACGAGGAGCTGCGGCAGGATTACGCATTCGTCGCGGGGCTGCTGCCGAGCCACCGCCTGGTCCCGGTACGCCGGGCGAGCGCCACGCTGGCGGCGGTCAGCGAGCGGGGGTGACGAGCGCCCTCAGCGCAGCGCCCGCAACTCCACATGCACCGCCCGGTACCCGGCCACCAGTCGCCGCGCCACCGACCGGTCGCCCACGAGCGGGTGCGCCGCGAAGGCGTCCTCGGCCAGCGCCCGCGAACCGGTCAGTGCCGCGGTGATCGTCGTCCGCTCGGCGGTCTTCACGGCGCGGGCCAGGGCGAGCTGCGCCTCCGGCAGCGGGTCCCCGGCGATCGGGTGCACGCCGTTGGTGTCCACCAGGCACGGGACCTCGACGATCGCGTCCGCGGGCAGACCGGGCACGGCACCGCGGTTGCGCAAGTTCAGCACCGGGGTCGCCGCGCCGTCGCCGGCCAGGGACCGCATCACCGCGACGGCCATCGCCTCGTAGCCGCCGCCCGCGGGTTCCCCGCTCGCCGGCGCAGGCGCGGGCGAATAGGTCGCTTCCCGTACGGCCAGCGTGTCGGCCCAGAGCCGTGCCGCCGCGGACGGCTCCGCCAGAGCGGCACGGTAGAACGCTTCCTGGCGTTCGTGGAGGAACGCGCCCCGCGTGGGACCTCTCCGCGCCTTCTCGATCGCGCCAGCTGTGGCGTAGTAGTACTGCAGGTACTCGTTCGGGATCATGCCCAGCTCACGCAGCAGCGGCACGCCGAAGAGCCTGCCCTCCTCGATCGCGCCGAGCCGGTCCCCGGCAAGCAGCCCGGGCAGCCGGTCGGCGCCGGCGACGCGGACCGCGCGCAGCCAGCCCAGGTGGTTCAGTCCGGCGTAGTCGAACCACGCCAGCTCCTCCGGGACGCCGAGCAGCCACGCGACACGCCGGAACAGGCCGGCCGGGGAATCGCAGATCCCGATCACCCGGTCCCCCAGCACCGCTGCCATCGCCTCCGTGATCAGGCCCACCGGATTGGTGAAGTTGACGACCCACGCCGCGGGCGCCAGCTCCGCGATGCGGCGGGCCAGCGCCGTCAGCACCGGAACGCCGCGCAGCCCGTAGGCGAGCCCGCCCGCGCCCGCGGTCTCCTGTCCCAGCACGCCGCAGTCGAGGGCGATGCGTTCGTCGAGCACACGCCCTCGCGTGCCGCCCACGCGCACCGCGCAGAACACGAAGTCGGCACCCGCCAGCGCCGCGTCGAGATCCGTGTGCGGCACGACGTTCTGGTTCCCCAGCACCGCGCCGATGGCCGCGAGCCGCCGGGGATCGGTGTCGTACAGGGCAATTTCCCGGACCGCGCCCCACTCGGTGAGGGCGCGGTGGATGAGCGGTGTGCGGAACCCGCCACCACCGATGATCGTCAGCCTCACGGCACCTCGATGACGGCCAAGAGATCGCCCTCCTGGACGACGTCACCGACGCCCACCGCCAGGTGGCTCAGCCGGCCGGCGGTCCCGGTCAGCACCGGGATCTCCATCTTCATCGACTCCAGCAGCAGGACCGCATCGCCCGCCGCGAGGTCGGCCCCTTCGCCCCGGGCAACCTCGATCACCTTGGCGACGATCTCCGCGTGAATTCGCTCGGCCACTCCACCAGGGAAGCAGGCGGCGCTGGAATCCCGCTGGAGTCCGGTCTCAGCGCTCGCGATCGTGTTGAGCATCCGCGCCGGGCGGCCGGATCAGTCGAAGCGCGGGGTCGGCGAAGCGGCCCGGAAATGGCCGCGCAGCGTGTCGGTTTCGTACTCGTGCCGGTAGAGCCCCCGCCGGCGCAGGAGGGGCACCAGTTCGTCGGCGATCACCTCCAGCCCGTCGACCAGCACATCGGGCTGGAGGTTGAACCCGTCGATCGCTCCGGAGTGGAACCAGTCCTCGATGTGGTCGGCCAGCTGCTCCGGCGTGCCGACGAAACCCGCGTGCCCGGAGCCGGTGTAGCGCGTCTGCCGCAGGTACTGCGAGAGCCACTGCACCGAGTACGACGCGGGCCCGGCGTCGTGGAGTTCGTCGTTGCGCCGGCGGGCCTCCTCCTCGGTGAGCTCGGCCGCGAACACCCCCTCGGCGACGGCACATCGGGCAGGCCGAAGTTAGCGCGGTCGCCGCGGCCGGTGACGACGAGGTCGTAGCCGCGGCGAGCGAGCACACGGGTGATCTCCAGGCCAATACCGTTGGACGCACCGGTGACGAGCGGGGTGGTGGAACGTTTGTGGCCACCGCCGCGTTCGAGCACCTCCTGGCGGGACCACCAGCGGTTGAACTCCTTGCTCTTGACAGTCAGCGCCCCGCCAGCTCGGTGGCGCGGGGGTCGTCGGGATCGCGACCGGCTTCCCTTCGAGGGGATGGTGACTACGAGTCCATCTTCCCGGAGGAGCTGTCCGACGCCGCGCGCACCTCCGTCCGGGACGCCGTCGACGAGTACCGGATGGCGAGGACCACCGAGGCTCGCTGAACCCGCGATGCCGACAACCTCGCGATGCCTCCAAGCGGTCGAGTCCCGCGAGATCGGTGTCCAGCGCGTCCAGGGCTGCGGTTCGTAGCCGACGCCCCCCGCCCGCCCAGGGCCATTTGACCGCTCCGCCCCCGCCGGGCCCGTTCGTAGCGCACGGCCCGGGCGCGAGGCGACAGCCCCGACACCCGTACCGGTGCCGCACCGCGAACCTCCTCGCGTCCGGCTTTCCCCGGTTCAACGGCAGATGACCGCGAAGGACCAAGTCGCCAACCCCCGGCCGGCGAGGGTCGGGCCGGATGACGGAGCAGCGCGCTGACTTGCGGCAGCGTAGACCCGGGATTATCCGCATGGCTTCGCGCTATCAGGATGGGTCTGATCGAATCCGCTGCGCGGGTTCCGAGTTCCGGTGCTCGCTGGGCCGGATGCCGCGCAGCCGCTTGAATGCCACGCTCAGCGCGTAGGCGTTGGCGTAGCCCACCTTTCTCGCGATCGTGCCTACCGTGTGGTCGGTCTCCCGCAGCAGGTCCGCGGCCAGGGTGATCCGCCAGTTCGTGAGGTAGGCCATCGGTGGTTCGCCGACCAGCGTGGTGAACCGCCGGGCGAGCGCCGCACGCGACACTCCGACCTCGGCTGCCAGCTGCGCCACCGTCCAAGGGTGGGCGGGTGCGTCGTGCAGCAGCCGTAGCGCGGTGCCGACCACCGCGTCGTCCAGCGCGCGGCACCAGGCCGGGACATTGGCGTCCGGACTGTCAAACCAGTTGCGCAGCGCGGAAACCAGCATAAGGTCCAGCAGCCGGTCCAGCACCAACTGCTGTCCCGGTCGGTCTCTGGCGATTTCCGCGGCCACGGTCTCCACCGTGAAGGGGCTGTCCTTCGCCGGCGCCACCAGCACGGCCGGCAGGGCCTGCAGCAGTCGTTCGCTGAGCTCTCCCCGGCGCTGGAAGGCTCCGCTGAGCAGCACCGCGGCCCCGTCGACCGGCGTTCCGCAGGTCCGCGCAGCCCCGGCGGCGCGTTCGACCCCCTCAACCGATGAGCAATAGTCGGCGCTGGTCACCAGCAGCGAGGGTGTGGTCGCGGGGACATCGGCCACCACGTAGGGCACGTCGCCGCGGACGACGGCGACGTCGCCAGTCTCGATGAGCACCGGTTCGTGCTGGTCAGGAACAATCCACGCATGACCACGCAGCATCGTGGCCAGCGTCAGCGGGGCCCCGCTGGCCATCCGCAGAGCCCAGGGCGGTCGCATGATCGCCTGCCGGAAGACGGCGCCACGAGCCCGTACATCCGACAGCAGCTCCGACACGACGTCCATGCCCTCAGCATAGACGGCCAGACATCAAGTGGAGCTTCTTGGCCATTGAGCATCTCAATGCCGGCTGATTGGCTGAGGTCATGCCAGAACACCCGATTCTCGTCACCGGCGCTACCGGCAAGTCCGGTCGCCGCGTCGTCAGCCGACTGCGGGCCAAGGGGCTGCCGGTTCGCGCCGCGGCCCGCAACGGCGAGCACGTCTTCGACTGGACCGACAGCGGCACCTGGGATGCCGCTCTGGAGGGCGTCCGGTCCATCTACATCGTGCAGCTGGACGGCACGAGGTTCGTTCGCCCGTTCGTCGAGCGGGCAGTGCAACACGGGGTTGAGCAGATCGTGCTGGCCTCGGGGCGCGGGATTGACAACCCGGACTACGTGAAGGACAGGGGCGGTGTCCTGGAGGGCGTCCTTGACAGCGAGGCCGTTGTGCGGGAAAGCGGTCTGAAGTGGACAATCAGCAGGCCGGGCTGGTTCTCGCAGAACTTCAGTGAGGGCTTCTTCGCCCGTGACATCCGCGCCGGTGAGCTGCGGCTGCCTGGTGGCGATGGGGCGGTCAGCTTCATCGATGCCGAGGACATCGCCGCGGTGGTGGTCGCTGCGCTGACCGAGGACGGGCACTCGGGGCAGATCTACGAGTTGTCCGGCCCCACGGCAGTGACGCTGGCCGAGGCGGTCGCCACGATCTCCGAGGCCGCCGGCCGCGAAATCCGGTACGTGCCGCTCTCCGTCGAGAACTACGTCGCGGAACTCGTGCAGCAAGGACTGCCGCAGGCGGACGCCGAAGCCTTCGCGAACGTCATCGCGCCGATCAGGTCGGGTGCGGACGAGTACGTCTCCGACGGCGTGCAGCGCGCTCTTGGGCGCCCGCCACGGACCTTCGCCGAATTCGCCAAGTCCACTGCTGCCGCAGGCGGTTGGTCGGCCTGACCGCCTTACCGGAACCGACACGGTGACCTGCCGGGTGCGCTCCGAAGTGACCCGTGGCCGGCGCGTCGGACGCGCTCGGATTGCCCTCACCGTACCCGCCGCGGGTGACCTCGCATCGAACGGCGGGTACCCCTCGCACTTCCGCGTAACCCTCCCGGTGCCCCACGGATCCAGCCGTGGCGCGGTCGTGCCGCTCGGTCAGCGTGTGAGCGCGGGCTGCTTCGGCGGCACGTAGCACCCCTCCCGCTCGGCACGCACGGCTGCCAGGGTCCTCGTCGGCGTGTCCAGCTTGTGCAGGATGTGCTCCACGTGCGCGGCCACGGTGCGTGCGGCGATGGCGAGCTGCCTCGCGATCTGCTGATTCGACCGCCCGTTCACCAGCAGGCCGAGCACCTGCAGCTCGCGCGGTGTGAGGCCACGGCAATCGGCATCGGGGGTGAGCAGGAGTGTGCCCAGGACGAAATCAGGGACCTCCGTGGCGGTCAGCATCGTCATGCGAACGTGGCCGGCCGCCGCGGGGCCGTCTTCCGCGGGCCACATGAACGACCGGTACACCTGACCGGCCAGGAGCGTCCCACGGGCGATCTCCACGACGGGCGAGTCCCGGACCAGGAGCGAGTGGTCCTCGAGTCCTGGCAGCGGGTGGGTGGAGCCGTCGCGGAACAGGACGGCACCCGATGTGGCGCCCCGCACCAGTCGCGCGGTACCGAGTAGCGAGCGCATGGGCGACACGCAGCGGGCGACCAGTGGCGCGAGCTGCCCGACGCGGTCGCGAAGATCATCGGACGGCGCGTCCCGGCCGGAGAAGAGCAGGGTGAGCAGCCCCAGATACGGGCCGCCGGGCTCGAAGAGCGGGACACCGAGGCCGGCGCGGAAGCCCGCAGGGATGAGGCAGTCCGCACAGGTAGGCAGCTCATCGGCCGGGACAGCGAGCTCCGCCAGGCTGACCGGTGGCCGGTTCCGGTCGAGGTCGGCCAACCGGATCTCGCGCGACACCGACGGACGGTCGAGGTAGTCGAGGACGGATCGCTGAAGCCCTGTGCTCCCGACCGTCGCGTAAGCGTTCGTCCCCGGGGCGGTCAGCGCCAGCCAGCTCGCTTCGGCAGGTAACCGCAGCTGCAGGGTGTCCAACAGGGTTTGAGCTCGCTCGAACAAGGGGACGTCGGTGGCGGCGATCTCGATCATGTCGGCAACGATCGGATCGTCCGGCATGACAGCTCCCTTCAACGGCGCGCGAGCATGGGCGTACGGAGCACCGGCGATCGGACGCTCTTGATCCGCTGGGGCCGTCGCGACTGGATTTGCCTTGCGGTACCCACTACGACGACGCCCAACCCGCCCGGAGTGGGTAGAAGCCAGGCCGGTATGGGCATGTCTGCCGATACCGCCCCGCGCGTCCGCTCCGTGTAATGGAAACTGCCGCCCGACCGCGGGCGGCTGGAACCATCCGGCACGAGGGAGCAGGCAGATGAAGGCAGTGGTGTACGAAGGGCCGCGGCAGGTGAGCGTCAAGGACGTGCCGGACGCGAGGATCGAACGGCCCACCGACGTCCTGGTTCGCATCACCTCGACGAACATCTGCGGCTCCGACCTTCACATGTACGAGGGCAGGACCGACTTCGAGCCCGGTCGCTGGTTCGGGCACGAGAACCTGGGGCAGGTGGTCGAAGTCGGCGACGGGGTCGACAAGGTGCAGGTGGGTGAGTACGTCGTACTGCCGTTCAACATCTCCTGTGGACACTGCAAGAACTGCGAGCGTCAGCTCACGAACTACTGCCTGACCGCGCAGCCGGAGCCGAAGATGGCCGGCGCCGCGTACGGCTTCGCGGACATGGGGCCGTGGGCCGGCGGACAGGCCGAGCTGCTGCGCGTGCCGTGGGGGGACTTCAACTGCCTGCGGCTCGGCGAGGACGCGGAGGAGCGCCAGAGCGACTACGTGATGCTCGCCGACATATTCCCGACCGGCTACCACGCCACGGAAATGGCCGGCGTGCAACCCGGCGACCAGACAGTCATCTACGGCGCCGGCCCGGTCGGGTTGATGGCCGCCCTGTCGGCGACCCTGCGCGGAGCGAGCAAGGTGATGATCGTCGACCGGCACCCGGACCGGCTCCGGTTGGCCGAATCCATCGGCGCGATCGCCATCGACGACTCGAAGGTCGACCCGGTGCAGGCCGTCCTCGACGAGACCATGGGGCTGGGGGCGGACAACGGCTGCGAATGCGTCGGCTACCAGGCGCACGAACCGGACGGTCAGGAGCAGGCGAACCTGACCATGAACCGGCTGGTCGGCTCGGTCCGCTTCACCGGGAGGATCGGCAACGTCGGTGTCTTCGTGCCGCAGGATCCCGGCGCCAGCGACGACCTGGCCAAGCAGGGCAAGCTCGCCTTCGACTACGGCCTGTTCTGGTTCAAGGGCCAGCACATCGGCAGCGGCCAGGCTCCGGTCAAGAAGTACAACCGGCAACTGCGCGACCTGATCGCGGGGGGCAAGGCCGAGCCATCGTTCATCGTGAGTCACGAGCTTCCCCTGGACCGGGCGCCGGACGCCTACGAGCACTTCGACAACCGCGACGACGGCTGGACCAAGGTCGTCCTGCACCCGGCGATGGCCGCGGCGGGCGCCTGAGATGGCCGGAACGCTGGACGGGCGCCGGGTGGCCATCCTCGCCGCCGACGGGGTGGAGCGGGTCGAACTGGAGCAGCCGCGGCGGGCGCTGGAGGACGCCGGCGCGCGAACCGACGTGGTTTCCCTCACCAACGGGGAGATCCAGGCACGCGACCACGACCTCGACGATGCCGGCACCTTCCCCGTCGACCGCGTGGTGCAGCAGGTCTCCCCCGACGACTACGACACCGTCCGCACCGACCTGCGCAACGCCGGGGCGGAGGTGGTCGACGAGCAGGTCGTCACCGACGGCAACATCACCACCAGCCGGTCACCGGACGACCTCCCGGCGTTCTGCGAGCGCATCCTGCGGGAGTTCGCCAAGACCCCGGAGCCCGCCGGCGGCGGAGGCGGCGCATGACCTCGTCGGCCGTGAAGCTGGTGTTCCATGCTGTTCACGCCGGCGGAACACTCGTCCGTGGTGTCCGGGCGGCCATCGACCCGTCGGCACGCAACCCGGCCGCCGCGGGCCGGCCGGCGTCGGGCTGGCTGGCGGTGACCGTGTTCCGCGAGTGCTCCGAACTCGAGTCGGCGGCGCTGCCCGCACCGCTGGCCGAGTTCGGTGACCGGATCGAGGTACGCGTCCGCCCAGCTCCCGGCGGCAAGGGCACCGAACTCGCCGCGCGGATGCGTGACGGGCAGCCGCCGGGCAAGCCGCTCAACCGGCTGAGCGGGAGCGACCCGCAGGCCGGCCTGCGGTCGGCTCTCCGGCGAGCGAAACAGGTCTTCGAGGTGGGCGAGGTGCTGGCTGTGGATCCGGCACCGCACGGAAAGCGGTCCGCGACGCCCGGCGGAGCGCTGCTCGAGGCATGGACCAGGGTGGCGCCCAAGGGAGGTGTGCGGTGAAGGCGGTGACCTGGCGCGGCGTGAACGAGATCGGCGTCGAGGACGTCGCGGAACCCACGATCCTCAACGGCCACGACATCATCGTCGAGGTGGGGCTGAGTGCGACCTGCGGCTCGGACCTGCACCTGGTCGGCGGCTACATCCCCGCCATGCGTGCGGGTGACGTGCTCGGCCACGAATTCATGGGCACGGTCGCCGAGGTCGGCTCCGGCGTGACCAAGCACCAGGTGGGTGACCGCGTGGTGGTGGTTTCGTTCACCAGCTGCGGGCAGTGCTGGTACTGCCGGCAGGGGCTCTGGTCGCTGTGTGACAACGGCAATCCGAACCCGGGGATCACCGAGGCGCTGTGGGGCCAGTCGATCGGCGGCTGCTACGGCTACTCCCACGCGATGGGTGGCTGGGCCGGCAGCCACGCCCGCTACATCCGGGTGCCCTACGCCGATCAAGGGGTCTTCGCCGTCCCCGAGGGCGTCTCCGACGAGCGAGCGCTGTTCGCCTCCGACGCGGCGCCCACCGGCTGGACCGGGGCGCACCAAGCCGGTGTGCGACCGGGTGACGTGGTCGCGGTGTGGGGCGCCGGAGGAGTGGGGCAGATGGCGGCCCGCGCCGCCATGCTCATGGGAGCCGAGCGGGTCGTGGTGATCGATCGCTTCGAGAACCGGCTGGCGCAGGCCCGTAATTTCATCGGGGCGGACACGCTCGACTACGAACAGGTCGAGGTGCCCGCGGAGCTGCGCGAGATCACCGGCGGCCGCGGACCGGACGTCTGCATCGAGGCGGTCGGCATGGAGGCGCACTCGTCGGGCCCGCAACACCTCTACGACCAGGTCAAGCAGCAGATGCGGCTGCAGACCGACCGGCCGGCCGCCGTGCGCGAGGCGATCTACGCCTGCCGGAAGGGCGGGACGGTGTTCACGCTCGGCGTGTTCGCCGGCCTGGTCGACAAGTTCCCCCTCGGCGCGGTGATGAACAAGGCGCTGACCTTGCGTGGCGCCCAGCAGCACGGGCATCGCTACATCGCGGAGATCCTCGATCACATGTCCCGCGACGAGGTGCGGACCGAACACCTCGCGACCCACGTGATGTCGCTCGACGACGGACCGAGGGGATACCGGATGTTCAAGGACAAGGAGGACGGGTGCGTCCGCGCCGTGTTCCGCCCTGGCACGTGAGGCGGTGACCGCCGCGAGCCGGCCCGTTCGGCCAGGTCCGCGCCGTCCAGCACGGGGTGTTCAGCGGAGCTGGACGGCGCGGCCGCGCCCTCACTCGGTGGGGAGCAGCGGTGACTCGCTCCGGGTCGCCGCTCCCGGCCGGTCGGCCAGGTTCGATCCCCTGGTCTCACGCAGGGCGAACGTGCACACCAGCGAGAGCACCGCGGTGCCGACCATGTACCAGGCGATGGCCGTGGTGCCGCCGGTGCGGTCCAGCAGCCAGGTGGCGATGACCGGCGCCAGCGCGCTGCTGGCCAGCGTGCCCAGGGTGTAGCCGAACGAGATGCCGGAGTAGCGGATCCTGGTTTCGAAGGCCTCGGCGAAGAACGCGGCGAGCGGGCCGAACGCGGCGGAGAAACCGGTGCAGATCAACAGGTAACCGAGCACGGCCAGCAGGAACGAGCCGGAGCCGAGCAGCCAGAACCAGGGGAACGCCAGCGCCCCCATCGCCACCGTCCCCGCGGCGAAGACCGGCTTGCGACCGAAACGGTCGGAGAGCGCGCCGAAGAGCGGCAGGGTGACGAAGGTGAGCGCCATAGCCGCCAGCACGATCCACAGCATCGAGTTCCGGCTGAAGCCGATCTGCTGGGCGCCGTAGCTCAGGCCGAACACCGTGGTCAGGTAGAACGTGACGCCGATCGAGAGGTAGGCGCCACCGGTCAGCAGGACCTGTTTCGGGTAGTGCCGCAGGACCACGGCGATCGGCAGCTTGACCACGTTCTCCTTGTCCTTGAGGCGGTCGAAGCTGGGGCTTTCACCGATCTTCAGCCGCACGACGAGCCCGACGAGCACGAACACGCCGCCGATCAGGAACGGCACGCGCCAGCCCCAGGACAGGAAGGTTTCGGGCGACATCGCGCCGAAGGCGAGGAAGACCGCGTTGCCGAGCATGAGGCCGGCCGGCACGCCCATCTGCACCCAGCTCCCGTAGTAGCCGCGGCGGTGGGCAGGCGCGTGCTCGACCGTCATCAGCACCGCGCCACCGTACTCACCGCCGAGCGAGAGGCCCTGGATGAACCGCAGCGTGACGAGGATGACCGGGGCGGCCACCCCGATGGTTCCGTAGCTGGGCAGCACGCCGACGGCGAAGGTCGTGGTTCCCATGATGCTCAGGGTCAGCACGAGCATGGACTTGCGGCCGATCCGGTCGCCGAAGTGCCCGAACAGGACACCGCCGATCGGCCGCGCGACGAAAGCGGCGGAAAACGTCGCGAACGACAGCAACGTGCCGATCACGGCGTCGAACTGAGGAAAGAACTGGGTGTTGAAGACGAGTCCGGCCGCAGTGCCGTAGATGAAGAAATCGTACCATTCCACGGTCGTGCCGACGGCGCTGGCGAATCCTGCTTTTCCGCTGCGCGAGATCAGGGACATCGGTGTTCCTTTTCGTCGGAGAGGTTTTCCGAAAGCTTCTTCGCGGCGGGCACCCCGTGGTACCTCCACCTGGAGGGGTCAGAAAGCGCCGGGAAAAGTCGCGCAGGTCGTCAGCATCTCGGCGGGCGCTGGACCGGGGTGTATCCACAGGCCCGTCTGCCGGAACCAGGCACGGGCGGCGCCGGCGTCCGGTTGCGCACCGGTGGCGAGCACGCGGCGCACCGACGAGTTCCGCAGACCACGCAGATCCGTTCGAGCGAGGTCCACATAGGATGATCCCGGCGCGGAGACGGTGGTCACCGGGAATCGTTCCAGCAGGCCGCGGAGCCGGGCGGGGTCACAACCGGTTTCCCCGACCAGGATCGCCGCGCCCGCCGACCACGGCTCGATCAGGCCGAGCAGGACGCCGGTGGCGGTGTGCCGCGGGGTGAGGCTCAGGTGCAGGTCGTCGCGGTGCCGGTCCAGCCACGCCAGGCCGAGTTCGTCCGCCAGTCGCCGCAGGTCGGCGTGGCTGTACCGCTCGCCTTCGGCCAGCAGGACCGGGCTGTCCGGTGGCGCCGGTGCGGGTTCGTTCTCGGCCAGGAACATCATGGCCTGGTAGTTCATCGCCTCGGCGTGTGGCAGGCCGCCGACACTGACCACGTGCCGCACCACGCCCGTTCGCCGCAGGGCCAGCGCGGGTTCGAGGTGTGCCTCGTCGACCACGACGACGGCCGCTCCGGCGGCTCGCAACCGGTCTGCGTCCGGCACGCCGCCCGGCATCGGCGCGAACGGGACCCCGGCCCGCATCGTTCCGGCGGCGACCTCCCACCATTCGGGCACCGGCCGCAGCAGCACCGCGACCGACTCCCCCGTCGCCAGCCCGAGGCCGTTCAGGAGGCCGGCGAACCGCGCGGCACGGTCGGCGAAATGCGAATACGGGAGCAGGCGATCCCGGCCGCACCGGTCCACCCAGATCATCGCCGGCCTGCCGGCGTGTTTTCCCCAGTAGTCCAGGAACGCACTCATGACGAAACACCTCACCGATTTCAGGGCAGCGCGAGAATCGCGGGAATCGCCCGGGAAAGGAGAATTGACTAGAGCAGCCGGAGTTCGTGGGCCTTGGCGATGGCCTCGACCCGGTTCCGCGCGTTCAGTTTCTGCATCGCGGTCTGCAGGTACGTCTTCACGGTGTTGCGGGCGAGCGCGAGCCGGTCGGCGATCTCCGGATTGCTGTGTCCCATCGCGGCGAGCCGCAGCACCTCGTACTCGCGCCTGGTGAGACCGACGCGGAACAACAGTTCCGGGGTCGCGGAAGCATGACGGCCGGTCAGCCGGGGATCGACGACCCGGACCCCGCGGGCCACCCGGCGCACCGCGGTGGCGAAGTCACCGCCGGTGACGTCCTTGACCAGGCAGCCGTCCGCACCCGCCTCGATCAGCACGTCGATCGCCCCGTGATCGGCGAACGCGGTGAACAGCAGGATCTTCACGCGCGGTGCGACGCGCCGCAGCTGGGCGACGAGTTCGGGTGCCGGCATGTCCGGGAGGCGCAGGTCCAGCAGGATGACGTCGGTGGCCACCTCCTGCGCGACCTTGATCGCCTCGTGCCCCGTGCTTGCGCCGCCCACCACGGTGATCGCGGGGTCTTCGGCGGCGAGCAGCTCGACACCGCCGCGGATCACCGGGTGGTCGTCCACCACGAGCACCCGGACGCCGGCGTCAGACATCGTCGGCGCCTTCGGCCACGCAGGGCACCCAGGCCCGCACGGTCGTGCCGCCGTCCTCGTTGCCGATGATCGACATGCCGCCGCCCACCCGTTCCATCCGGCGCACGGACAGCGGCAGGCCGAGGTGGCCCACCTTGTCCAGGTCGCCGCCGGCCCAGCCGTTCCCGTCGTCGGCGACCGCGACGGTGAGCCGCCCGCCCGCCACCACGAGGCTCACGACCACGGTGGACGCCTGGGCGTGCTTCTCGACGTTGACCAGCGCTTCGCGCACGACGCTGCTCAGCGCCTCCGTCCGGCCCGGCCCCAGCTCGGGGACGTCCGCGAGCGCCACGAACGAGGCCGGCAGACCGGTCCGCTCCTCGAAGGCCTCGCAGTCCTCCTGGATGGCCACCGCGAGCCGGCGCTCCGGGGGTTGTTCGTTGAGGTCGGCCAGGGAGTTGCGCAGCAGTGCGCTCACCGAGGCCACCTGCCGCTGCACCTCGTCGAGCCGGTCCCGGATCCGGTCGAGGTCGTCCATCGCCCGCAGGCTGCGGAGCTCGGCGCCGATGCGGAAGAGCACCGGGCTGACCGAGTCGTGCAGGTCGGCCGCCATCCGCCGCCGCTCGGCGTCCAGTGCCATCCCGGTCTGCAGCTTCGCCCGCTCCGAGCTGACCAACGTCACCGAGGCGACGGCCGCCGCCTCCTCCAGTCGCGCGATGACCTGGTCGCCGAAGGAGGCCTGGGCGCGGATGCCGACGTACACGGCGCCGAGCACTTCCCCGTCGTAGATCATGGGGACGGCCAGCATCGCACCGAGCCCCTCCCGCGCGACCAGCTCGTCGAAGTCGTGCGTGATCGCGTCCGACGTGCAGTAGTCGCGGACCCACACCGGCCGCCGCTGGGCGATGCTCTTGCCGCCCAGCCCGACGCCCTCGGGCACGACGAGCCGGTGCAACGCCGTGCTCGTCGTGCCCTGCCAGCTCCGGTGCACCAGCCTGCGCCCCGGCTCGAGCCGGCCGACCAGGGACATGTCGAACTCGCCCAGCTCCCGGATCCGCCGGGCCACCGTCTTCATCGCGAGCGAACTGTCCGACAGGACGAGCAGCTCCGAATGCCGCGAGGCGAGCTGCTCCAGCAGCCCTTCCGCGGGGGTTTCCGGCGCAGGCGTCATCACGTTCTCTCCTCGTCGAGGTGCGGCCATGGTAACCCGGGGTGATCTACAGGTCCGCCGGATCGAGCACGCCCCGCAGCCCCAGCAGGCTCTCCAGCAGGAAGTAGTCACCCCACACCAGCTCCGCGTCGGTGGCCACCCCGCGCCGCGGGTCGAAACAGCCTCCGGTGAGCATGCCCGGCCTGCGGTGGTCTCCCGCTCCGGCCGGCGTGACGAACGTGGTCAGGGTGTCCACCATCGCGGCGGCGTGCTCCCGGTACCGCGGACGGCCCGGGACCAGCGCGGCCAGCTTGAGCAGTGCGGCCGCGGCGATGGCGGTCGCCGAGGTGTCCCGCGGCTCGTCCGGTCCGGCGCTGAAGTCCCACGGCGCGACGCGGTCGGCGGGCAGCTGCTCGATCCACCAGTCGGCGACCGTCGTCGCCGGCCCGGCGAACTCGGGTCCCACCCAGTGGGTGGCCTGGGCGAAGCCGAGCATCGCCCAGGCCTGGGCGCGGGCCCACGTGCTGTCGTCGGAGCGTCCCTTGTGGGTGTAGCGCCGCAGCAGGGTCCCGTCCCACTCGTCGAAGGCGGCGGACTGGCACACCGAACCGTCCTCGCGCAGGCAGTATTCGACGTGGCGCTGAGCGTGCGCACGGGCCATGCCGGCCAGTTCCGGCCGGTCCGTCTCCCGCGCGGCCCAGGCGAGCAGCGCCACGGTGCCGGGCACCGCGTCGATGTTGGCGGCACCGGCGCCGACCGCGTCGGACTCCTCGGCCTGGCTGCCCAGCGGGATCAGCCCCGCGTCGTGGTTGAAGCTCGCCGCGAGCCCCCGTGCACCGGCGAGTGCCGCGTCCCGTGCGGTGGCACTCTTCCCGGTCAGGTGTGCGACTCCGGCGCCGTAGAAGAACAGGAAACCGCGGAACGCCGTGTCCGAGCTCGCCCGGACCGTGAGCCGCTCCGCCACGTCGTCGGCGAGCCGCGCGTAGCGCGGGGAGCCGGAGTCGGCGGCTGTCAGCGCGAGGAGGCCGCCCCAGAAACCGCCGGTCCAGAACCCGTCCGCGCTGCGGGTCCAGACGCCGGTGTCCGTGTCGGCGTAGTTGGGGAAACCCGTCGCCATCTCGGCGGCGGTCTCGTCGATCCGCAGCCGCATCCGCCGTGACGCTTCGTCCCACCGCCCGCTCACGACCGGTCTCCGTTCACCAGCACCGGCTTGAGGGTCCTGCCGGCGCGCATGTCCGCCAGCGCCTCGTTGGCCCGCTCCAGCGGATAGGCGGTGACCAGCCGGTCCAGGTCGAAGCGCGCGGCGAGGCTGGGTAGGGACAGCACGTAGTCCAGGTGGTTCCGCGGCGAGAAAGCCCAGCTGCCGAGCACCCTCAGCTGTTTGCGGGTGATGTGGTGCGGGTTGATCGGGGTCGGCCCGTGGTCGGTGTACTGGCCGACCACCAGGTACTTGCCGCCGCGGCGGGTCATGTCCATGCCCTCGGCGACCGCGGCCGGCACCCCGGTCGCCTCGATCACGAGGTCCGCGCCGCGCCCGTCCGGGGTTTCGGCCAGGACCTTCGCCAGCCGGGCCTCCTGGTCGGTCTCGGTGAAGATGTCGACGTGCACGTCGCCGACCCCGATCTCCCGTGCGACGTCGAGCCGGTTGGCCGGGCCGCCGACGATGATCACCTTGCTCGCACCGGCGACGGCGGCGAACATGGCCGCCGCCATGCCGACCGGCCCACTGCCCTGGACCACCACCACGTCGCCTGCCCGGGGCTTGGCGATGTCCAGCACCGCGTGCACGACGGTCGGGCCGGCGCAGCCGAGCGCGATCACCTGCTGCGGGCCGATGCCCTCGGGCAGTTTGACGATGGTGGAGCCCGGCTGGAGGTAGATCTGCTCGGACCAGCCGCCGGACAGGTGCGGGGGCTGGGCGCAACTCTGGTTGATGCCGTAGACCTTGCGGGTCTCGCACAGCGACGGCTCACCCTCGGTCGCGCAGTGGAAGCAGGTCCCGCACGGGATGTTCGACGCCCACGACACCAGGTCGCCCTCCCGCAGCGGGGCACCGGTCGCATCGGTAGACACGCCTTCACCGAGTTCCCGGACGCGGCCGACCGCCTCGTGTCCGAGCACGACCGGCAGGGGGATCGCCATCCGGCCCTGCTGGAGGTGCATGTCGGTGCCACAGACACCGGCGTGGGTGACATCGGCGACCACCGCACCGGGTCCGGGGCGGCCCCCCGGGAACCGGGTGATCTCCAGGTCGGCGCCGAACTCCTTCAGCACCACGGCATTGCGTTCGTTCATCGGGATCCTCCTCGCAGCGTGGGGTCGACCGTCCTCATCGGATGCCCCCGCTCGCGCGCAGTCGGGCGAGGTCGTCGTCGGTGAAGCCGGACTCCCGCAACACGGGTTCGGTGTGCTCGCCCACCTCGGCGACGCCCCGCCTGGTCGTGGCCGGGGTCCGGGACAGCTTGACCGGGTTGCCGAGGATGCGGGTCGTCCGCCCCCCGCCGACCTCGACCTGGGTGATCGTGCCGTTCTCCAGCACCTGCGGGTGCGCCAGTGCCTCCTCGAGGGTCAGCAGCGGCGCGGAGAGCAGATCGACGGCGTCGAACCGCGCGATCGCCTCGTCCGTGGAGAGGGCGCGGACGGTGTCCCGCAGGACCTCGTTCGCCTTGTCCTTGTTGCGGGCCTGCAGCTCCGCCGTGGCGAACTCCGGGCGGCGGCTGAGGTCCTCCACCCCGAGCGCCTTGCACACCAGGTGCAGTGCGTTGTCCCGGAACAAGCCGAGCACGGTGACCATGCCGTCGGTGGTTTCGAAGATCCCGCTGTACCAGTCGGTGACCCAGTTCGTCTCACGCTGGTACATCAGCAGTGACGCGCTTTCCAGCGTCTGCAGCGCCAGCGCCGTGTCGAGCAGGTTGACGCTCACCCGCTGCCCCCGCCCGGAGCGTTCCCGCTCCAGCAGGGCCGCGAGAATTCCCTGTGCCAGCGCCATTCCCGACGCGTAGTCGACCACGGGAACCGGCAGGATGTGCGCCCTCAGGTTCGGGTCGCCCACGGTGCGGGCCATGCCGCTCAGCGACTGGGCGAGCATGTCCTGTCCCGCCTTGTGCGCGTACGGTCCGGTCTCCCCGAAGCCGGAGGCCGAAGCGTAGACCAGCTTCGGGTAGCGCCCGGCCAGGTCCTCGTAGGTCAGGCCGAGCCGCCGCACCGCCGCCGGCCGGTAGCTGTGCACCAGCACGTCGGCCTCCGCCAGCAACCGGTGCAGTGCCGCCATGCCTTCGCGGGTCTTGAGGTTGAGCGAGACGCTGCGCTTGTTCCGGTTGACGGCGACGTAGTAGGAGCACGGTTCGCCCGTCTCCCCCGCCACGCGGTCCAGCGACCGCATCATGTCGCCACGGATCCCGCGCTCGACCTTGATCACGTCGGCGCCGAAGTCACCGAGCACCTGCGCGGCGAGGGGGCCCTGCATGATCTCGCCGAGGTCGAGAACGCGAATCCCCTCGAGTGCGCGGGTCATGACCGCACCTGCCGGGCGTAGACGTCCTTCGCGATGACCAGCCGCTGGATCTGGTTCGTGCCCTCGTAGATCTGGGTGATCTTCACGTCACGCATCATGCGTTCCACCGGGTAGTCGCGGGTGAATCCGTATCCGCCGTGCAGTTGCAGGGCGTCCGTGGCCACCGACATCGCGTTGTCGCTGCACAGCAGCTTCGCCATGGAGACCCGGGATCGCGCCCGCGGGTCGCCCGCGGAGATCAGCGCGACCGCGTCGTAGAGCAGCGCGCGGGCGGACTCGATCTTCACCGCCATGTCGGCGACCATTCCCCGGAGCAGCTGGAACCGGGACAGCGACTGCCCGAACTGCCGGCGGTCGCAGGTGTAGGCGACGGCGGCGTCGAAGGCGCCCTGCGCGATCCCGAGCGCCTGCGCGGCGATCAGGGCGCGGCTGGTGTTGAGCTCGCCGTTGATGTAGCGGTAGCCCTGCGCGGGGTCGGCGACGACACGGCCGCCGGGGATCCGGCAGTTCTCCAGGAGGACGTCGGTGGTCGGGCTGCCTCGCATGCCCATCTTCTTCTCGTGCGGGCCGAAGGAGATCCCGGCGTCGTCGTTGCGGACCATGAAGACGCCGAAGTCCTTCTCGCCGGTCCGGGCGAGCACGGCGTACCACTCGGCCCACGGCGCGTTGCTGATGAACCGCTTCTGTCCGTTGAGGACCCAGTCGGAACCGTCCCGGGTCGCCGTGGTCGTGATGCCGGACAGATCGGAGCCCACAGTCGGTTCGGTCATGCACCAGGCGGCACCCGCGTCACCCGTGGCGACCCGCGGCACGACTTCGGCGCGCAGCTCGTCCGAACCATGACTGACCACAGTGGACGTGCCGGCCCAGTTGACCAGCAGCACCAGCGCGGAGCTGGCACAGGCCGCCGCCACCTCTTCGACGGCGATCACCTGGGACAGCAGGTCGGCGCCGGAACCGCCGAGCTCCTCGTCGTAGGGCAGGCCCGGCAGGTCCGCCGCCCGCAGTGCGGCCCAGGCCTCCTCGGGGAAACGCTCCTTGTCGTCCACGTCCGCGGCGTGGGGCGCGATCTTGTCCGCCGCCAGCCGGCGCACGCTGGACCGGAAGTCCTCGTACTCGGTGTTCACGTTCTCTTGCTCCTCAATGCTTTTCTCGGGTACCCGTTCACATCGGCGGCCAGCGCAGGCCCATGACGGCGCTGCCGTCGCGGGGTCCCGCCGCCTTGCCCGCTTCCTCCGCGGAGAGTCCGAACCGGGCGAGCACCCGCTCGGTCGCGTCGGCGGTGTCGGTCCGGCCGGGCGCCGCGGCGGTCCGGGAGTACACCGGCACCGCCGGCACCGATTCGGTGTCGAATCCCTGGTAACGCCCGGCGATCTGCTCGAACTCACCCAGCTCGTGTGGTTCGAGGACCGGGGTGACGCACGCGTCGATCCCGGCGAAGAACTTCGTCCACTCCGCCATCGTCCGCTGCCGGAAGGCGTCGCCGAGCCGCGCCTCGATCGCGGCGAAGTTGGCCGGGTCGAAGTGGTCGGGCACGGCACCCAGGTCCAGTGCCTGCCAGAGGTTCGCGAAGAACGCCTTTTCCAGCGCGCCGACCGCCACGTAGCGACCGTCGGCGCACTCGTAGCAGCGGTAGGCCGGCATCGTCCCGGTGAGCACACCCTCACCGCGCCGCGGCAGTGCTCCCCCGCCCCAGTCGGTGAAGTTCATGCCCATCATGGACAGCACCCCGTCGACCATGGCCGCGTCGAGGTACTGCCCGCGGCCGGAACGCTCCCGTTCGTAGAGCGCGCCCACGATGCCGAACGCCGCGAGCAGCCCGCCCCCGGCGAAGTCGGCGACCAGGTTCAGCGGGGGCACCGGCGGACCGCCGGGCGGGCCGAAGGTGCCCAGCGCGCCGGCGATCGCGAGGTAGTTGATGTCGTGGCCGGCGCGCTGCGCGAGCGGGCCGGTCTGGCCGTAACCGGTGACGCTGCAGTAGACCAGGCGGGGGTTGAGCGCGCCGAGCTCCGCGTACCCGGCGCCGAGCCGCTCGGCCACCCCGGGCCGGAAGCCCTCCATGAACACATCGGACTCGGCGACCAGCCGGTGCAGGGCGGCGCGGCCCTCGCCGGTCTTCAGGTCGAGTGTGATGAATTCCTTGCCCCGGGACAGCGCCGGCACCGGCAGACCGGAGCGGCCGCCGCCGATCGCGATCACTTCGGCGCCGAGATCGGCCAGCAGCATGCTGCCGTACGGGCCCGGAGCGAGCCTGGTCATGTCGAGCACCCGGATTCCGGCGAGCGGCCCTGCCGCCCGGCCGGTCACCGGATGCCTCCGGCAGACCGGGAAAGTACTGCGGTTCGAAGCAAAACGGTCCTCCTCAGCGAGGTCGCGGGTCACCGCGATCGATCGATGCTCGCTCGGGCCGCCACAGCGCCGGTACCTCCACCTGGAGGTACCGGTTTCCGCGGGCCGGCGGTGATCGTGAGGAGCCACGGATTCCCGTGCGGCCGGAACTTCCGGCCATTCCACCGAACAGAAGGAGCGACGATGCCTGCCCCCGCGATCGCGGACACCACCTGCCAGGAGTACGAGGAGGTGCTGACGGCGGCCCGGTCGGCCGCGCCGGTGCTCGCGGCGATGCCCTTGACCGAGCGCTCCGGCCTGTTGCGCGCCGTTGCCGGCGCTCTGCGCGCGCAGGCGGACGAGCTGGTGCCGCTGGCCGACGCGGACAGCTCGCTCGGCGTGTCGCGGCTCACCGGTGAGGTGGAACGGACCGCGGGGCAGCTCGAGATGTTCGCCGATGCGGTGGAGGAAGGCTCGTGGATGGAGGCGATCATCGACCGCGCGGGCCCGGATCTGCGGCGGATGCTGATCCCGCTCGGTCCGGTCGCGGTGTTCGGCGCGAGCAACTTCCCGTTCGCCTTCGGGCTGGCCGGGGGCGACACGGCGTCGGCGCTCGCGGCGGGGTGCCCGGTGATCGCGAAGGCCCATCCGGCTCAGCCCCGGCTGTCGGGTGCCTACACGCGGGTAGTCGTCGACGCGTTGCGCGCGGCCGGTGCGCCCGACGGTACGTTCGCCGTGGTCCACGGGATGGAGACCGGGCGCAAACTGGTGACCGACGCCCGGATCACCGCCGTCGCCTTCACCGGTTCCACGGCGGGCGGACGGGCTCTGGCGGACCTGGCCGCGGCCCGGCCCTCCCCCATTCCCTTTTACGGGGAGCTGGGCAGCCTCAACCCGGTGTTCGTGACCCGCGAAGCGGCTCGGGCGCGCGGCAGGGACATCGTCGACGGCTTCCTGGCGTCGATGTCGCTGGGCGCCGGGCAGTTCTGCACCAAACCGGGCGTGGTGTTCGTGCCGGCGGGGTGCGGGCTGGAGGACCTGATCGCCGCCGGCGCGCCCACGGCTCCGATGCGGTTGCTGCACGAGGGCATCGGCGCCGCGTTCCGGGCCGGGGCCGCGCGACTGGCCGCCCATCCGGCGGTCCGGCCGCTGAGCGTCCCCGAGCAGGACACCGCGGACGAATCGGTCGTCCGGCCCGTTCTCGTCAGTACCACGGCCGCGGAATTCGCCCGATGTGCCGCGTCGTTGCTCGCCGAGTGCTTCGGACCGTTCGCGCTGGTCGTGACCTACACCGACGACGCCGAGCTGTCCGCCGCGGCGGACCTGGTGGACGGGAACCTCACGGCCACCGTGCACGGTGAACAAAGTGGCGACCGGGTCGCACCAGCCCTGCTGCACGCTCTGACCGGCACAGCGGGGCGGGTCATCTGGAACGGCTGGCCGACCGGCGTGGCGGTCGGCTGGGCGCAGCACCACGGCGGCCCGTACCCGGCGACGACTTCGGTGCACACCTCGGTGGGAGTCACCGCGATGCGCCGGTTCCTGCGCCCGGTCGCCTACCAGTCGGCGCCGGACGCGCTGCTGCCGGCCGCATTGCGGGACGCGAATGAACTTCGCATCCCGCGGCGAGTGGACGGTGCGCTCACGGCCGCACCGGTGACCGCGACGCGGTAGCGCTCCCGTCCGGGCCGACGGCGACCGGGCAGGTCACAGTCCGAGCTGCTGCATGGGCGAATCCAGCGGCCGGGTGTGGTCGGCGATCCCGCGGGGAGAGAGGAGGACCACGGTAACGGTGTTCGCCTCGCCGCGGATCACCGAAGCCAGCAGGTCACCCTCGCTCAGCCCGAGCCGGGACGCGATGGCGCCGGTCGAGGCGACGGCTTCGAGGCAGCCGTGACTTCCGCAGCGGCACAACGCCTCCGGCAGCTCGGGCACGCGGATGTGCCCGATGTCCGCGGCGGCGCCGTCCACGTTGTGCGGGAGCCTGCCGTTCTCGCCGACGGACCCGCCGCCAACGCCGGGGCCGATGTGGACGTGTCCAGTGTGGTCGGCGCGAGCCGGTGACCTCCCCTGGCGGGGCGACCGCCTAGGGTTCCTTCACAAGCGGCGAAAGGCGCTTGTTGCGGGCCGTCCGCCGGCTCCGCCAGCCGGGAGGGCCTGTGGTTCGCCCCGGTGTCGATGTGGGCAGGACGGTTCCCCGTCCCCCATCTGGGTACCCGGCGGGCGGCGCCGGCACCCGCCGGTTCCGGCCGCGACCGAAGGAGGAGGACGTTCGATGGTGTCCCTGCGGTTCCGCCATCGGCTGCGGGCCAGCCTGTGGATCACGCCGTTGCTGTGCGTCCTCGCCTCGATCGCGCTGTCGCTCGTGACGGTGGCGATCGACCGGCGGTTCGGCGACCGGCTGGTTCCCGTGTCGATCACGGGCTCACCGGACGCCGTGTCCAACATCCTCAGCACCATCGCCTCCGCGATGGTCACCCTGACCACGCTCGTGCTCACGGTGACGACAGTGGCCGTCCAGCTCGCGATGGGCCAGTTCTCGCCGCGCATCGTGCGGGCGCTGCTGCAGGACCGCAGCAGCCAGCTGGCCTACGGGCTGTTCGCCTCGACGTTCACCTTCGCGATCCTGGCTCTGCGCGAGGTCAACGCCGTGGACGGGAGCGCGGTGCCCGGCGTGACCGTGCTGGTGGCCTACCTGCTGATGCTCGCCAGCATCGCCGCGTTGTTCCTCTACATCCACCACTCGGGCAACGCGCTGCGCGCCGCGGGCCTGATCGACCTGGTCGGGGACAACCTGCGTGAGCAGCTGAACCGCAAGTACCCCGCCACGGCGCCACCGCCGGCGCGGCCCGGCGTCGTGGCCTCGCCGGAACCCGGGCTCGTGGTCGACCTGGACCGCCCCGCGCTGGTCGCGGCGGCGTCCGAGGCCGGCTGCGCGCTGGAAATGGTCCCGCTGATGGGGGATTTCGTCCCGGGTGGCGCCCCGCTGTTCCGTGTGAACGGCGGCCCGGACCGTCTCGACCACACCCGCGTCGCGGGGCTCGTCGTCCTGGCCGCGGAGCGGACCCACGGCGACGACCCGGCGTACGGCTTCCGCAAGCTGGTCGACATCGCCGAGCGGGGTCTGGCCCAGCCGTTCACCGATCCGACCACCGCCGTCATGGTGATCGACCGCCTGCACGACTGCCTGCGGCACCTCGCCACGCGCGACTTCCCCTCCGGCCAGCACCGCGACGGCAGCGGCGAGGTCCGGCTCATCGAACGCACCCTCGGCTGGGACGGCTACGTCCGGCTCGCGTTCGACGAGCTCTGCCTCGCCGGAGCCGCCTCCCCCCAGGCTTCGCGCCGGATACGCGCCGCGCTGGAGGACCTCCTGACGGTCGCGCCACCCGAGCGGCAGCCGGCACTCCACCGGCAGCTGGACGTGCTCGTCGCCGCCGTGGACCACAGTTACGAGGACCAACGGGACCGGCGCGCGGCGCTGGTCGCCGACCAGCAGGGCATCGGTTCGGGCGGCGACCTCGGGGCGGGCGCCGGCTGCCGGGGCTGAGTTTTCACCGCACCGAACTCGAGGCTTTCCGCTCCGCGACGTGTCCGTGAGCTGTGGTCGGCCCCGCCCACACAGGGCGGGGCCGACCGGCCCTCAGGCGGGCGTGACGTCGTCGGCGACGGCTGCCCGCGCTTCGCGCTCACGGTCGAGGGCGCCCCGCGTTTCCGGGCTCGCGAGCACCGCGAGGACGAACACCACGGTCGCGCCCACCAGGAACATCGCGAGCCGCGAGGGGACGTCCGCCAGCTCCGGGCTGAGGAGGCTGACCAGGGTCGGCATCAGCCCGCCGAGCATGAAGCCCAGGTTCCAGCTCACCGCCGTGCCCTGGCCCGCAGCCCGGTCGGATACCGCTCGTTGAGGAAAATCATCAGCGGCGAGTAAGCGCCGTTGGACAGCATCACCATGACCACGCACAGCAGCGCCACGACCGTCCCGCGACCGCCTCCCGCGGCGGCGATGCCCCAGGTGAGCACCGGCAGCGCGACGAGGTTGCACAGACCGAACCCGAGCATGGTCCGACGGCGGCCGAGGCGTTCGCTCAGCTCGCCCGCGCCGATCGCGGCCACGACCACCACGACACTGCTGACCAGCAGGACGGTGCCGCGCTGGGCGGCAGGCACCCCGACCACCTCGCTGAGCAGGGTGGGCAGGTACCCGGAGGTCAGGTAGTACTGCGCGCCACCGCCGGCGGCCACCGCGATGTTCAGCGCGAGGATCTTCTTGCCGCGCCCCCGGAGCAGCTCCCGGAACGGCACCGGTGCCTGCCGCTTGCCCTGGAACTCCGGGGATTCGTCGACCTTGCGCAGCACGAACAGGCTCAGCAGCGCGCTGAGCAGCCCGCAGAAGAACAGCACCCGCCAGCCCCACTGGTCGAACGCCGGGCCGGGGAAGAGCGCCGCGACCACGATGTAGGCCAGGCTGGCCAGCGCGGAACCGAGGCCCGCTCCCCCGGCCCCGATCAGCCCGCTCATCAGCCCACGCCACCGGGGACCGATGCTCTCGGTGCCGAGTGTGTGGGTGGTGGCGGTGACGCCGCCGACGAACAGTCCCTGCGCGATCCGCAGCGCCAGGAACAGGATCGGGGCGAGCACCCCGATCGTGGCGTGCGGCGGCACCAGGCCCATCGCGGCCGTGGTGAGGCCGACGCCGCTCATCACGAGGACCATGGTCGCCTTGCGGCCCTTGCGGTCGGCCAGCTCTCCGAAGATCGCCGCGCCCGCCGGGCGCATCACGACGGTGACCGCGAACGAACCGAACACCGCGGCGATCCCCAGGGTGGGGCTGGTGCTCGGGAAGATGTTCTTGCTGATCGGTCCGGCCACGTAGAGCAGCAGGAACAGGTCGAACAGGTCGAAGGACCAGCCGGCGACGGAAGCGAATACCGCGGCACGAGGCGACTTTGACCGTGGTGCGATATCGGGTTTCACGGTTTCCCCTTACGGATGAGGGAATAGGGACCTGGGCGGGAACCCGCGCTGGGCGCGGACACGGATCAGCTTGACCTCCGGCGCGAGCGGCGCAGGGCTGTCCGGATCCGGTCGAACAGCGGGGCGAACAGGAGCTTCAGCGCGCTCGGCGCTTCGACCGGGCCGCTGGGAGCCTGCCCGGAGGTCGCGGCTTCGCGCAGGGCGTCCGCGAACTGCTCGAACATGCGCCGGCTCACGTCACCGGCCAGGGCACGGCCGAACTGCGCGATGCGCCCGGTGAGGTACACGTCGGCCTTGGCCCGCATCACGGTGCCGGTGGCCGTGGCCTCGGTGCGCAGCACGATGTCGGCCTGGGTCTGCGCGCCTCCGGTGTCCTGCCCCTGCGCGAGCACGCGCAGGCGCTGACCGGCGCGGTCGTGCTCGACGACGTGCGCGACGCCCTTGAACGCGAGCTTGATCGGGCCCACCGACACGCGCGCGCGGCCGGCATAGTGGTCCTCGCCGAGGTCCCCGGTGAGCTCCGCGCCGGGCAGGCAGCGGGCGAGCAGGGACACGTCGTCGAACACGCGCCACACCGCGTCCACGGGAACGCCGATCTCGGTCCCGATGTCGACCGCGATCGTCGGATCGCCGTCCGGGAGCACGATGTCCATCCGGCGGGTGTCCTCGGTTTCGTCGGTGGCTTCGCGGCCGTCGGTGGTGCCGCCGCCGTGGCCGGCCCGGCCGACGAGCGCGCGGTGCGCGCAGTTGCCCGGCGCGGGGATGCCGTCGGGGTGTGCCTGCCTGGTTTCCCTGACCGCGGTGAGGATGTTGCGGTACCCGGTGCAGCGGCAGATGACCCCGGACAACTCCGCCGGCAGTTCCTCCTCGGTCACCTCGGGCTGGTTGCTGAGCAGGTCGTAGGAACTCATCAGGAAACCCGGTGTGCAGAAACCGCACTGCAACGCGTGGTTGCGGCCGAAGGCCTCCTGCAGCGGGTGCAGGTCGTCCGGTCTGCCGAGGCCCTCCACGGTGACGACGTCGGCCCCGTCGAGCTGGACCGCGAACAGCAGGCAGGCCCGGGCCGCATCCCCGTCCACGAGCACCGTGCACATCCCGCACACCCCGTGTTCGCAGCCCACGTGGGTGCCGGTGAGCCCGAGGTGGTCGCGCAGCGCGTCGGCGAGCGTGACGCGTGCGGGTAGGCTGAGCACGGCGGCGGTGCCGTTCACGGTCATCCTGACTTCGACGAGATCATCGGCCGCGGCCTTGACGGCCCGGGGTTTTCCGTTCTGCGTCACCGCTTCGGTCACGAGTCCACCTCACCGGCGCTCCTGCGAGCGCGCTCGTATGCTTTGCTCAGTTCCCGGCTCGCCAACGTGCGGAACAGACGGCGGCGGTAGTCGCGTGACGCGTGGGCGTCGCCGTCGGTGTCGACCAGCTCCTCCGCCATCGCCGTGAGCGGATCGGACAGTGCGCCCGGCAGACGGTTCACGTCGCCGCCGCTTTCGCGCAGTGCCGCGGCCAGTTCACCGGTGGCCGGGCGGGTGACCGGCCGGTCGGACACGCCGAATCCGGTCAGTTCCGCCTCGGTCTCCGTGCCGCGCACGCGAACCCGGGCGACGACCCCGGCGAGTGCGAAGTCCCCGTGCCTGCGCGCGATCTCGGCGAACCCAAAACCCTCACCCTTCCCGGCGACCGGGAAGCGCACCGCGGTCAGGATGTCCTCGGGCCCGAGCGCGGTCGTCATCGCGCCGGAGAAGAACTCCCTGGCAGGCACCCGCCGGGCGCCGCCGGTGCCGGTCACGGTCAGCTCGGCGTTCAGACAGCACGCCACGGCAGGCAGCTCGGCGGCCGGGTCGGCGTGCGCGAGGCTGCCGCACACGGTGCCGCGGCTGCGCAGTTCCCGGTGCCCGACCCACGGCAGCGCCATGCCCAGCAAGGGAACCGCGGCGCTCACCGGGTCGCGCTCGACCCGGCGCTGGCGCACCGTGGCGCCGATCTCCAGGTACCCGTCCGCGGTGCCGAACCGGTCGAGCCCGGTGACGGAATTGATGTCCACCAAGGTGGCGGGGCGGGCGAGCCGCATCGCCAGAACAGGCACCAGCGACTGCCCACCCGCGATGACCTTGCCGCCGCCGCCCGTGCTCGCGAGTTCGGCGATCGCGTCGGACAGACTCGACGGCCGGACGTAGGCGAATGGTGCGGCTTTCATGGCTCAGCGGCCCTGGAACTTCGGCGCGCGCTTGTCGGTGAACGCGGCGACACCCTCGGCGAAGTCGTTGCTGGAGCGCAGCATCGAGTACGCCTTGCGCTCCAGCTCGATGCCGGAGTACAGCGGCGCGTCCACGCCCTTGTCGAGCACCTCCTTGGCGGTGCGGGCGGCCAGCGGGGAGAACCCGAGAAGCACGCCCACGATCCGTTCCACCTCGGCATCCAGCGCGGCGCGGTCCTCGACCACGTTCGCCACCAGGCCCCAGTCCCCGGCCTGCCGCGCGTTGATCCGCGACGCGGTCATCACGTGGTACTTCGCCCGGGAGAGGCCGATCAGCCGGGCGAGGCGCTGCGTACCGCCGGAGCCGGGGATCATGCCCAGGCGCATTTCCGGCAGCGCGAACTCGGCGCGCTTGGTCGCCACCCGGATGTCGGTGGACAGCGCGAGTTCGAGCCCGACGCCGAAGCAGTAGCCGTCGACCGCGGTGATCACCGGTTTCGGGCTGCGCGCCGGGGCGGTGACGTTGTGCCCCAGGTCGGTGAAGTCGATCGGGTCGACCTCCATGAACCCGGCGATGTCGCCACCGGAGGAGAAGTGCTCCCCCGCGGCCTGGATCACCACGACCTTGATGTCGTCGTCGGCGTCGATCTCGGCGAACCGGTCGGCCATCACCTGACGGGTCTCCCAGGTGATGATGTTGTACTTGCCGTGATCGAGGGTCAGGTAGGCGACCCGGCCGTCGTGACCGCGGTCGAACCTGATCTCGCCTCCGGTGAGTGCCATGGTCAGTGGTTCCTTCCGTTTTCCGATGTGCTGCCGCTCAGCAGCTCGTGGAGCACGTTTCCGTGCAGGGGCAGGCTTGTGATGTCGACGCCGGCCGGGGCGAGCGCGTCCGCGACCGCGTTGGCGATCGCGACCGGCAGGCTCATGCAGCTGCCTTCGCCGCAGCCCTTCGCGCCGAGCCTGGTCAGCGGAGACGGCGTTTCCAGGTGGTCGCTGTCGAGCTCGAAGGTGGTCTCGGCGCTGGTCGGGCACAGGTAGTCCATGAAGGTCGCGGTGGGCTGCCCGGCCTCGGTGTAGCGCATCTCCTCGAACAGCGCGCCGCCCAGCGCGTGTGCGAGCGCGCCGTGCACCTGGCCTTCGAGCAGGGTCGGGTTGAGGATGGTGCCGGCGTCGTGCACGGTGACCACCCGCTCGAGCTTGATCTCCCGGGTTTCCGGGTCGATCCGGACGACGGCCAGTTCGGCGACGAAGCCGTAGCACAGGCTGGAGTTGATCTGGTCGGTGCGGCTCGCCGCCGTCGACTGCGGAGGGGTGAACGCGGCCTCCTCGTACAGCCGCGCGGAGGTGCCCGCCGGCAGCGCGCCGGGGTCCCAGTGCACCAGCCCGGCCGCGTGCTTGAACGGGACCGCCCTGCCTGGTTCCGCCCGCAACCGGACCTGGCCCTCGGCGAGTTCCACCTCCTCCGCCGTGACACCGAGCAGGGTGGCGCCGGCGATCTTGACGGTGCCCGCGAGCTTCTCCGCGGCCTCCACGAGCGCGCTGGTCAGCAGCGGGGCGAAGCGTGAGGAGTAGCTGCCCGAGCTGATCGTCCACGGCGTGGTGGCGGTGTCCATCTCGACGATCGGGCGCACCTGTTCCAAGGGCAGCCCGAGCTGGTCGGCGACCACCTGCTGCGCGACGGTGGCGTGACCCTGCCCCTGCGGCACGGTCCCCAGCAGCACCGAGACCATGCCGCTGGGATCGACGCTGATCCGGACGTGCTCGGTGGAACCGGACTTGCCGCGCCCGGACGCCCGCTGCTCGGCCGGGGTGGCCAGGCCGACGTAGCCGATGTTGGTCGCGGACGGGTCGACGATGGTGGCCACACCGACGCCGAGGTACTCGCCCCGCGCCCGCGCTTCCCGCTGCTTCTCACGCAGCGCCTGGTAGTCCGCGTTCTTCACCACCATGTCCAGCGCGCGGTGGTAGTCGCCGGAATCGTAGATGCCGCCGCTCGGCGTGGCGTACGGGAAGTCCTCGTGCCGCACGAAGTTGCGCCTGCGCAGCTCGACCGGATCCAGACCACAGGTCTGGGCGACCTTGTCCATCAGCCGCTCCAGGCCGAAGTACAGCTGCTGCCCGCCGAAGCCGCGGTTGAGCCCGGTGGGCGTCTTGTTCGTGACGACGGCACGCGAACGGATCTGGACGGCGTCGATCTTGTAGGCGCCGGTGATGTTGCCGAAGCAGCGGTACAGCGTGCTGGGTTCCGGCGGGCGCAGGTAGGCGCCCACGTTGTCCACCAGGTCGGCCCGCAGCGCCTGCACCGTGCCGTCGGCCGAGACGGCGGCCTCGAACCACATGGCCCGGTCGGATCCGGCGGAGCTGGCCAGCATGTGCTCGATGCGGTCCTCGGTCCAGCGCACCGGCCTGCCCGCGTACTTGCTCGCCAGCGCCATCAGCGCGACGTAGGGGTAGATGCCCGCCTTGATGCCGAAGCTGCCGCCGTTGTCGGCCGGGATCATCAGCCGGATCCGTGACGCGGGCAGGCCGAAGGCGCCGGCCAGCACCGCCACCATCGAGAACGGGCCGTGGAAGTTCGCCCAGGCCTGGATGGCCGGTCCGTCCACTTCGTCCTGCCACTCGGCGACGACCGCGTAGCACTCCATCGGGGTGGAGGAGTAACGCGGGAAGTCGTACTTGCCCTTCACCACGTGATCCGCCTCGGCGAACGCCCGGTCCACGTCGCCGAAGGTGAAGGTCCGGTCGGTCGCGACGTTGCCGTCCGCGTCCTCGTGCAGCCGTGGCGCGTCCGGCAGGAGCGCCTTTTCCACGTCGACCACCGGCGGAAGCGGCTCGTAGTCGATCTCGACGAGTTCCGCGGCGTCCTCGGCGAGATACCGGTCGCCGGCGACCACCACCGCGACCGGTTCGCCCACGAAACGCACCTTGTCCGTCGCCGTCGGGTAATACGGCATGGGCGCTTTGAGCGCCAACGGGAACGGGCGCAGGGTCGCCTTGACCTCCTCGGGGCCGATCACCGCGGCGACCCCGGGATGCCGTCGCGCGCGCTCGAGGTCGACCCGCCGGATTCGGGCGTGCGGGTGCGGGCTGCGCACGACCGCCGCGGTCAGCGTGCCCGGCAGCGGGTCCATGTCGTCGAGGAACCTGCCGCGGCCGGTGAGCAGCGCGGGGTCCTCGACCCGCGCCGTCCTCCTGCCCGGCGTGCCGGCGACTGCGGTCATTCGGCTCACCTGCCTGCTTCTGCGGCGCTGTCGGACAACGCGCGGTAGTTTCCGGAGCTCAGTTCGCGGCGGAGGACTTTGCCCACCGCTGATTTGGGGATGGCCGCCACGGGGACGAACCGCTTGGGGCGCTTCAGCGACGGCAGTCCGGACTGCTCGCGGGCGAAGGCTTCCAGCACCTCCGTCGCGTGCTCGGGGGTCATGCCCTCATCCGGGACGAAGAACGCGGTGGCGGCCTGGCCCCACCTGTCGTCGGCCATGCCGACCACGACCAGTTCGCGCACCGCCGCGCAGCGGATCAGCGCGTCCTCGATCTCGTCCGGGTAGATGTTCTCGCCGCCGGAGTTGATCATGTCGTCGACCCGGCCCGCCACCCAGAGGTCCCCGTCCTCGTCGGCGATCGCCAGGTCGCCAGGGAAGTACCAGCCGTCCCGGATGGACCTGGCGTCGGCGTCGGGGCGGCGCCAGTAGCCGGCGAACGCCTCGGGGCTGGACATCGAGATGGCGACCTGGCCCTGCTCCCCCGGCCCGACCTCCGCATCCGGGGGCGCGGCGGGATCCGGGTCCACCAGCCGGACGCGGGAGAACACGCCCGCGCGGCCGGCCGACCCCGGCTTCGCGATCACGTCCGGACCGATGGTGAAGGTGTAGATCTCGGTGCTGCCGAAGTGGTTGACGAAGGACTCCGGTTCCAGCGCGCCGGTCAGCTGCTCGGCCAGTGCCGGGGTCATCGACGAGCCCGCGTAGGCCAGTCTGCGCACGCTCCGAGCCTCGGGCAGCCGGCCGGTGCGCACCAGCGACCAGTAGATCGTCGGCACCAGGTACAGGGAACCGATCTCCTCGGCGGTGATGAGCTCGAGCGCCTCGTCCGCGTCGAACCTCACCTGCGGTACCCAGGTTCCCGCGCCGACCAGGGTGGCCAGCAGGGTGCGCAACCCCATCGTGTGGAACAGCGGCATCACGCCCAGCGTCGCGTCGAAGCGGGACTGTCCACTCTGGATCAGGTGCGCGAGGGCCGCGTAGTGCTCCGCCGAGTGCGTGCGCGGCACGCCCTTCGGCTTGCCGGTGGTGCCCGAGGTGTAGAGCATGACGCTGATGTCCTGGCCGGACACCCGGACGTCCGGGGAGCCGCTCGGCTGGCGCAGGGCGAGGCGTTCGACGGTGTCCTCGTCCGGCGAGCCGGAGGCGACCCGGGGCACCGGGGGCAGCCCCGCCAGCGCCTCGTCCGCGAGAGCGGCGGTCGAGGCGTCGGTGATCACCAAGGCGGGTTCGGCGTCCGCGACGCAGTAGGCGAATTCGGGCGGAGCGAACCGGAAGGACAGCGGCACCGAGACGGCACCGAGTTTCTGCGCGGCCAGGTGCAGGCTGGCCAGCGGTTCGCCGCCGGCGAGCGAGAGCACCACGCGCTCGCCGGGCCGGACGCCGAGCGCGACCAGCGCCCGTGCCAGGCGGTCGGTGTGCGCGTCCCATTCGGCGTAGGTCATGGGGGTCTTGCCGCCCACCGCGCGGCGGCCGGGATAACGCTCCGCCGTCCAGCGCAGAACCGTGCCCAGATCCATGACCGTCCCTCCATCGCGACAGTGATCGTGCCGAGCAGAGCTAACCGTCCGTAACAAACGATATGAGACCGACCATCTGTTTCGGACGGTTGAGAACCTACGGTATGGTTCGGAGCATGTCAACGGTTCGGCTGTCGACGACGTCGTACGTGGTGCTCGGCATGATCGCGCTGCGCGGTCCGTCCACGTCCTACGACCTCAAGCGCGCGATCGGCCGGTCGGTCGGGTACTTCTGGAACTTCCCGCACGCGCAGCTGTACTCCGAGCCCAAGCGCCTCGAGGAGGCCGGCCTGCTGGAACTCCACGAGGAGGACTCGGGTCGCCGTCGCAAGACGTTCTCGATCACCGACGCCGGCCGGAAGGCGCTGCGCGACTGGATGGCCGAGCCGGTCAACGAGCATTTCGAGCTGCGCGACGTCGCGGAGATCAAACTCTTCTTCAGCGAGCTGGCCGGACCGGACGACGTCGCGCGGCTCGCGAAGGAGCAGGTCGAGCAGCACGAGCGCAGGATCGCCGAGTACGAGGAGATGCAGCGCCGGTTCGGCCACATCGAAGAGGTCGCCGGCCGGATGATCACCCTGGAACTCGGGCTGGGCATGGAATACGCCGCCCTCGAGTTCTGGCGCCGCGTGCGCGAGCGCGCCGCCCGCGGCGAGTTCGAGCGCTCACCACGGGAGTAGCGGCGCCGGGATCTCTCACCGACGCCAGGCGTCCGGTCGGCCGTTTGCCTGGGGACGCACCGGGAACCCTGGCGACGTCACCCCCGGAGATCGAGGGAAGGCCCGACCATGACTGCCCAGCGCGCGCCGGACGCCGTCTCGGTGGGCCTCCTGACCGATGACGGACTGCCCCGGCAGCTCGCCGGACGCATCGCGGAGGGACTGCCCGCCCGTCTGGCCCACGACTTCGGTGACGAGACGTCCTGGCACGTCGAGCACGAGACGCGGTCGTTGCCACTCGACGAGGAGGGCAACATCCCGATGCTCACCCTCGCGGAGGAGCACCGGGCCGAGCACGAGTGGGACCTCCTCGTGCTGATCACCGATCTCCCGCGTCGGGCAGGCACGGTTCCGATCGCCTCGGACTACAACGTCGCTCACGGCGTGGCGATGGTGTCGCTGCCCGCGCTCGGCGCCCTGCGGCTTCGTGGCCGGGTGTGCCGGCTGATCATCCACCTGATTTACCACCTGCTGACGCCTCGCCCGGCGAAGGCGGAAAGTCCGCCGCGGCGGGCCCTTGACCGGCTCCGGGAACTCGTCGCGCCGATGCGGCACATCCGCGACCGCGGTGCCGACCAGCACCTGGCCCTGGTCGGCGTGCGCGGCCGCCTGCGGTTGCTCGCCGGGATGATCCGGGACAACCGGCCGTGGCGCCTGGTGCCCAACCTCGCCGGGGCCACCGCGGCCGCTGCGGCCACCGCCGCCTACGGCATCATCACCACCTCGTTCTGGCGGCTCGCCGAAGCGCTGCCCACGCTGCGCCTGGCGGGGATCACCGTCCTGGCGATCGTGGTCATGTCGGGCTGGCTGATGGTGCACAACCACCTCTGGGACTCGCCGTCGGGGCACCTCGAACGGCGGAAGGCCCTGTTGTACAACGCCTCGACCGCGCTGACCCTGATGATCGGTGTCGCGTGCATGTACGCCATCCTCTTCGGCCTGGCCCTGCTGGCGGCGGTCGTGCTGGTCGAGGGCACCTACATGGCGCAGGTCCTCGGCCATCCGGCCGGCCCCGCCTCGTACCTCAAGCTCGTGTGGCTGTCCACCTCCGTGGGGATCGTCGCCGGGGCGGTGGGTTCGAGCCTCGAGGACGAAGAGAGCGTCCGCCGGGCGACCTACAGCCGGCGCGAGCGGGAGCGGCAGCGCCGCAACCGCGAACGCGCCGAAAGCGGTTCGTGATCCGACCCCGACAGCACAAAGCTCCGACGAGGCAGTCCGCACGGCGGGGCGGGCGCCTTCCAGCGGAAGATCATAGCCGGGCAGGACCTCGCCACCGCTGCCTGACCGGGCGCGATCAGCGCGCAGTGAACCGCTCGATCAGCCGCTGGGCCTCCTCGGTGGCGACGGCCGCGGCGATGGTGCCGGCCTCGTCTGCCGTGCTGTGTTCCCGGGAGGCGCCGAACGACGCGCGGATCAGGCGTTTGGCCTGCCCGAGCGCGGCGACCGGACCGTCGGCGAGAGTCCGGGCCAGTTCGTCCGCACGGCGGCTCAGCGCGTCGTCGTCGACAACCTCCGTCACCAGCCCCCACGTCCGCGCCTCGTCGGCGGTCAGGGTTCGCCCCGTCAACGCCAGTTCCAGCGCACGCTGCGTTCCGATCGCCCGGGGAAGCAGGTAGGACACGCCGCAGTCGGGGGTGAGGCCGATGCCGGAGTAGGCCATCCGGAACTTCGTCGACCGAGCGGCCACGACCACGTCCGCGTTGAGCACGAACGCCAGTCCCGCCCCGGCGACCGCGCCCTGGACACCGGCGACAACCGGCTTGGGCAGCGCGGACAGGCGCCGCAGCGCTGCCTCCAGCTCGGTGGCCAGTTCGTGCAGGTACTTCGGCGGTTCGTCCGCGGCCAGGAACGACCGCACATCCCCGCCCGCGCAGAACCGGGCCCCGCTCCCGGTCAGTAGCACCACCCGCACCTCGTCCGCCTCGGCGGCGGTGACGGCTTCGGCCAGCGCCCGGGCCGTGGGGAGATCGATCGCGTTCGAGACGCCGGGCCGGTCGAGCCTGATCCACCCGACACCCCCGCCGGCCTGGAAGTCCACGCTCATCAGCCGATCCTCCGCAGCAGTGCGGCGAGCGCCTGCCCGCCACCGATGCACATCGTCACCACGGCGAGTTCGCGATCGCGCCGCACGAGGTGCTTGGCCGCTCGCAGGGTGAGGATGGCCCCGGTCGCCCCGACCGGGTGCCCGAGCGCGATCGCGCCGCCGTAGGGGTTCGTCTTCTCGTGGTCGAGCCCGGCGTCGCGGATGACCGCCACGGCCTGGGACGCGAAAGCCTCGTTCAGCTCGACGACGTCGATGTCGTCGGGGGTGGTTCCGGTCTGCTCGAACAGTTTCGCGAGCGCCGGAACGGGCGCGTAGCCCATCAGCTCCGGCTCCACCGCCGCGGTCGCCACCGCCTCCAGGCTCACCAGCCCGGTCAGTCCGCGCTCCGCCGCGGCCGATTCGCGCGCGAGCACCACCGCTGCCGCACCGTCGTTGATGCCCGACGCGTTCCCGGCGGTGACGGTGCCGTCCCTCTGGAACGCCGGGCGCAGCTTCGCCAGCGCCTCCAGCGTCGTACCGGGCTTGGGGTGCTCGTCCTCGGTCACCGTCACCGGACGCCGTCCACCGGTCTCCACCGGGACGATCTCCTCCGCGAAGGCCTCCTTCGCCGCCACCGAGGCCGCCCGCCGCTGCGACTCCAGCGCGAACTCGTCCTGCTCCTGCCGCGAAATCCCGTACTCGCGGGCGACGTTCTCGGCGGTCACTCCCATGTGGACACCGTGGAACGGGTCGGTCAGCATCATCACTGTGCCGTCGGCGAGGGTCCGGTCGCCCAGCCGGTAGCCGGAGCGGGCGCCGAAGTCGTAGAACGGCATCCGGCTCATCGACTCGTCACCACCGGCCAGCGCGAAATCCACCCCGCCCCAGCGCATCTGCATCGCCGCCGACCAGATCGCCTGCAGACCGGAGCCGCACAACCGGTTCACCGTGTACGCGGGGGTGGTGACGGGCAGTCCCGCGGCCAGCGCGACCCGGCGGGCGTTGTAGGCGTCCGGCCCGACCTGGCCGATGCAACCCATCACCACCTCACCGATGGCGCCGGGTTCGACCCCGGCCCGCCCGAGCGCCGCCTTCGCCGCCGTCGCCCCCAGCTCGAATCCCGGGACGTCCTTGAACGCGCCGCCGAAACCGCCCACCGGAGTGCGCGCACCCTCCAGCAGCACGATCCTGTCCTGGCTCATCAGTACCTCACGCTTCGCGAACGATCTGCCACCCGCGCTCAGCCCCGGAGCAGGTGCCGGGCCACGACGACGCGCTGGATCTGGTTGGTGCCCTCGTAGATCTGGGTGATCTTGGCGTCGCGCATCATGCGTTCCAGTGGGAAGTCGCGCGTGTAGCCGTAACCGCCCAGCAGCTGGACGGCGTCGGTGGTCACGCGCATCGCCACATCGGAGGCCTGGCACTTCGCGGCGGCGCCGAAGAAGGACAGGTCCGCGTCGTGACGCTCGGACTTGGCGGCGGCCACGTACACCATCTGGCGGGCCGATTCCACAGCCATGGCCATGTCGGCGAGCATGAACTGGATTCCCTGGAAGTCGGCGATGTGCTTGCCGAACTGCCGGCGCTCCTTGACGTAGGCCAGGGCGTGATCGAGTGCGCCCTGGGCGATCCCGACGGCCTGGGCGGCGATGGTGACGCGGGTGTGGTCCAGGGTGCGCAGGGCGATCTTGAGCCCCTCCCCCGGTTTGCCGACCATCCGGTCGCCGGGGAGGCGCACGTTGTCGAACAGCAGTTCCCGGGTCGGCGAGCCCTTGACGCCGAGCTTGCGCTCCTTGGCCCCGAAGGAGAACCCGGGGTCGGACTTCTCCACGACGAACGCGCTGACGTTGTTGCCGCGCTGCCCGTCCGGGTCGGTCACGGCGAGCACGGTGTAGTACTCGGAGAAGCCGGCATTGGTGATCCACGACTTCTGCCCGGTCAGCACCCAGTCGTCGCCGTCGGGGGTGGCACGGCACCGCATCGAGGCGGTGTCGGACCCGGCGTCGCGTTCGGACAGTGCGTAGGAGAAGCCCGCCTGGCCGCTCGCCAGCGGCGGCAGGTACTTCTGCTTGACCTCCTCGTTCGCGGCGAGGATGAGGGGCAGGCTGCCGAGTTTGTTGACCGCGGGGATGAGCGAGGAGGACGCGCAGACCCGGGCGACCTCTTCGATGACGATGCAGGTGGCCAGCGCGTCGGCTCCGGCCCCGCCGTAGGCCTCCGGCACGTGCGGGGCGTGGAAGTCCGACGCGACCAGCGCGTCGTAGGAGGCCTTGGGGAACTCCTCGCGTTCGTCGGCCTCGGCCGCGTACGGGGCGATCCGCTCCTCGGCCAGCGTGCGGACCGCTTCGCGGATCGCCTCGTGGTCCTCGGTAATGGTGAACAGGTCGAACGACATGGGCGGTCCCCTCAGGAGTAGGTGTAGAAGCCGCGGCCGCTCTTGCGGCCGAGCAGGCCGGCGTCGACCATCCGGGCCAGCAGCGGCGGCGGCGCGTACAGCGGCTCCTTGAACTCCTCGTACAGCGACTCCGCGACCGCCTTGGTGGTGTCCAGCCCGATCAGGTCGGCCAGCGCCAGCGGCCCCTGCGGGTGCGCCGCGCCGCGGACCAGGCCTTCGTCGATGTCCTCGCGGGTGGCGAAGCCGGATTCGAACATGCGGATCGCGGCGAGGATGAACGGGACCAACAGCGCGTTGACCACGAACCCGGACCGGTCCTGGCAGCGGATCGCGTGCTTGCCCAGCACGTCCTGGGTGAAGCCGCGGGCCCGCTGCACGATCTCCTCAGCCGTGAGCAGGCTCGGCACGAGTTCCACCAGCGGCAGCACCGGCACCGGGTTGAAGAAGTGGATCCCCAGCACCTGCGCCGGCCGGCTGGTCGCGGTGCCCAGCTTCATGATCGGAATGGACGAGGTGTTGGACGCCAGGATCGCGTCCGGCGCGGAGACGATCTTGTCCAGGTTGCCGAACAACTCGGCCTTCACCTGTTCGTTCTCGACGATCGCCTCGATCACCAGGGTGCGGTCGGCCAGGTCGTCGAGGTTCTCGGTGACCCGGATGCGCTCCAGGACCGCGGCCGCGGAGCCGATCTTGCCCTTCTGTTCGGCCCGCGCGAGGGACTTCTCCAGCCGCCGCCGGCCGGCCCCGGCGGCGGTCGCGCTCGATTCGACGGCGACCACGTCGACCCCGGCACGGGCGCACACCTCGGCGATGCCCGCGCCCATCTGCCCGCACCCGACGACTCCGACTCGCTCCACGTCGACACCCTTCGCTGGAACTCGATACCGTGGAAACGGTACTGAGTACCGGCCAGTAGCTGAAGGCGTGGAGCGGCGGTATGAGGGGCGCCACACCCCTAGGCTGTCCTGAGGCGGAGAAGGAGACCGATGGCACCGAAACCGGCGAAGGACCGGCTGATCGAGGCCGCGTTCGCGTTGTTCGAAGAACGGGGCTACGACGCGACGACGGTCGACGACATCACCGAGCGCGCCGGTGTCGGCCGCACCACGTTCTTCCGCGCGTTCCGCTCCAAGGACGAGGTGATCTTCCCCGACCACGACGTCCTGCTCGCCGCCATCGACGCCCGGCTGCGCGGGTCGACCCAGCAGACGGCGCTGGTGGCCGTGACCGAAGCCGCCCGGCTCGTGTTGCGCCACTACCTGGCCGAAGGCGATCAGGCCCTGGCCCGCTACCGGCTCACCCGCACCGTCCCCGCGCTGCGCGACCGCGAGATCGCCGGCACCCAGCAGTACCAGCGACTCTTCCGCGTGTTCATCCACGAGTGGCTCGGTGGCGGTGAGGACACCGCCCTGCGCGCCGAGCTCATGGCCGCGGCGGTGGTCACCGCGCACAACCACGTCCTGCGCCGGTGGCTCCGCGGGCTCACCGACCGTCCCGAAGCGGAGTTCGACACCGCGATGAACGGAGTTCTCGACCTGTTCGCCACCACCCCCGCGGCGCCCGGTGACCACTCCGTCGTCGTTTTCCAGACCAGCAAGGACCTCGGGGCCGTCCTGCCCGGGCTGCGCCGCCTGCTCGGCGAACCCCGCCAGGACGACTGACGCGTGGTGCAGCGGCCGGCACCCGGCGGCCCACCGGCGGCTGGCGCCCCGCAGGCCGGTGCGGCGCCACGGCGCGAGGATCTCGACGTCGAGCGCCACCAGCGAAGTGCCGGACTGCCTCGTCGCCTCGTTGAGCGCCGCCTGCGCCATCGGCACGCCCAGCTTCTCCGCCACGGTTTCCGGCGGTCCCAGCACGTTCCAGCTGCGTGTCCGTCCACTGCAGACCGGCGCCGCCCTTCGACCTGTCAGCTCCACAGGAGATGGCCGCCGGCGAGCATGCCGGTCACGCTGGTGATCGCTGCGGCGATGAGCAGGGTCCGGGGCCCCACCGCACGGCGCGGGAACAGCCCGGCCCACCCCGCGAGCACCGCCAAGACCAGCGAGCCGAACCCGGCGAGCAGACCGGGCGCGGACCTTTCGATCAGCCCGGCTCGTAACAGCACGACAGCGGCCACCGCGGCGGACAGCGCTGTGCGCCGCCACGCCAGTGCCGTCCGCTCCGGCTGCAGCCCCGGGTCCCGTTCGCTCACGGCCGGTGGGTCAGCACGACGACCACCACGACCAAACCGGTGAGTGCCGCGATCGTGCCCGTCGCGGCCGGCAGCCAATCCATCGGCAGGGGCCGCTCCTGCCGCATCGCCCGCTGCACACGCGCCCACCGCCGATAGGCGAAAGCCGCCAGCACCGTGCCCGCCACCGCCAGCAAAACCGCCAGCCCAGTACGCACCCCGGCCACCGAGAACGACGGCACCAACTGCGCGAACGCGACCGCACCGGCGATCAACGCCAACGCCGTGCGCAGCCACGCCAAGAACGTCCGCTCATTGGCGAGGGTGAACCGATAGTCCGGCTCCTCCCCCTCCTCGTACCAGCGCGGCGTCACGACTCGGCCAGGAACGCCCGGTAGGTACCGAGCAGCGGATCGCCGGTGGTGTCCAGCCAGGCGAGCAGCTCCCGCCGCGCCGCGGCCAGGTCCTCCCCGTACGCGGGGTCCGCGGCGAGGTTGGCCAGCGAATGCGGGTCGGCCCGCAGGTCGTAGAGCTCCTCCGGGGCGCGGTGCAGGTAGAAGCCGACCCGGTCACCACCCGCTTCGACCATCGCCGGCCAGGTCAGGCCCAGCATGTTCTCGGCGCGGTACTCGCGAACGCCGTCGGACCAGGCGTTCCAGATGTAGCCGAACCGGGCGTCCTGGCGGCAGCGCATCTCGAACCGGCCTTTCGCGGCCGTCTCGTGGAACACCGTGTGCACCGCGTCGCGCCCGTCCTGCGGTTCCCCGCGCAGCAGCGGAAGCAGGCTCTGTCCATCCACTCCGGACGGTACGGGCACGCCGGCGGCCGCGCAGAAGGTCGGGAAGAGGTCCAGCGCCGACACGAACACCGTGTCCTCGCTCGTGCCGGGCCGGGTGGCGCCGGGCCAGCGCACGATCAACGGCGTCCGGCTGCTCTGCAGGTAGCAGTTGGCCTTGGCGAACGGGACCGCGATCCCGTTGTCGGAAAGGAAGACGACGAGCGTGTCCGCGGCGTCCACGGCTCCGAGCACCGCTGCGACGACGTCGTCGCAGCGCCGGGACGAGCTGAGGTACTCGCCGTACTCCTGCCGCACGGCGGGCAGGTCCGGCAGGAAACCGGGCACCCCGACGTCGTCCTCGGGCCCGAACACCCGCGACGGCGCCGGGTAGGTCGCGCGGGCTTCGGCCGGAAACCGCTCCTGCTCGGCCTGGCTGCCGGAGTAGGGCCGGTGTGGATCGTGCGCGTTCGCCATCAGGAACCACGGCCTGCCCTGCCCGGCCGCCTCGGCGACGAAGGCCGCCGAAGCCTCGCCGTAGGCCGCGGGGCTGCGGCCCATGCCCAGCTCGCGCATGCCCCGCGTGAAGTCCCAGCCGAACCGCTCGACCGGTTGCAGGTGGTCGACCTTGCCGAGGATCCCGCAGAAGTAGCCGGCTTCGCGCAGCACCTCGGTCAGCACCGGGACGCCGTCGGCGATCGGTTCGAAGCCCTGCGCGCCGTTGCGGTGCGGCCACCGGCCGGTCATGATCGCCGACCGGCTGGGCTGGCACACCGCGACAGCGACGTGCGCCCGCCCGAACGTCATGCCTTCGGAGGCGAGCCGATCGAGGGTGGGCGTGACGCCCGCCGGGCCGCCGAAGCAGCCCGGGGTGTCGCCGCCCATGTCGTCGGCGGTGATCAGCAGGATGTTCGGCGGCATCACGCACTCCCGATCCGCAGGGTGGCGCGGACGTCCCCGAGGCCGCGGGCAAGCAGCAACTCCCCGTCCGGTGGCAGCTCCACCCAGTTCCCGCTCTCCCAGCGGCGCCGCAGCCGCGGATCCCCGGTCACTTCGACCCGCGCGCTCTGCCCGGGTTCGAGGGTCGCAGCGCCCCACCCGACGAGCCGCACGGGTTGCCGTTCGTCCGCCGGGCGGAAGTACACCTGGACGACCTCGCGGCTGGTGCGGCCGCCCGTGTTGGTGACGGTGACCGCGACCTGGTGGCCGTTGTCGTCCAGCACGGCGGCGTCCGAGTAGTCCCAGGTCGAGTAGCCGAGGCCGTGGCCGAACCAGAACGCCGGTGCGGGCGCTCGGCCTGCCTCGTGGCCGCGGTAGCCGATGAACGGGCCTTCGGCGTACTCGAGCCGGCCGTCCACCGGCGTCACCGACCACGCGGGAGACGCGCCGTCCGCCGCGGGGAAAGTCGTCACCAGGCGCCCGGCGGGTTCGAGGTCGCCGAGCAACGCGGCCGCGACGGCGTGACCACCCTCCTGTCCCGGCAGACCGGCCCAGAGCACGGCGTCCACCTCCTCCAGCCACGGCATCAGCACCGGGGTGGCGGCGTTGACGACGACCACGGTCCGGCGGGCGGCGGCCGCGACCGCACGCACGAGGTCGTCCTGCGCGCCGGGCAGCCGCAACGTCGTCTTGTCCACCGCCTCGGTTTCCTGCTCCTCGGTCAGCCCGACGACGACCACGGCCACGTCGGCGGCGCGCGCGGCGGCCACCGCCCGGCCGACCGCCTCGGTCACGTCCTCCGGAGCCGGGCGCGCGACCAGCCCATATCGGCCCCGGCCGCCGGGCTCGAGGGTGACGTCGGCTTCGAGCAGCGCGCCCGGCTCGACATCGACGAGCAGGGTGTCACCCGGTGGCCGCAAGACCGCTTCGCCGACGTCGCCACTGGTGAGCCCCAGCTCGAACCGGCCGGTCCGGCCGCCGGCGCGCACTTCCCACGTACCGACGCCGATGCCGCCGACCAGCATTCGCCCACCTCGCGGCAGTCGCGCGGACAACCGGACGGCGCGCGGCGCCTCGGGCAGGTCGTCGTCGATCCCGATCATCGTGCTCGTCGCCGCGAGATCGCGTTCTCCGAGCAGCGAGCCGTCGGCCGCGTGCAGCGTCACACGCATGCCGGGCTCGCCGGTCGACGGGTGGACGGCGAACTCCGGCCCGGCCGGGACCGGACGCTCCCGGACCTCCACGCCGTCGACGACGGTGACCGCGTCGCCGAGCAGCTCGGTCAGCCCCTCGGCGACGCTCACCTGGTACGGCGGGTTCACCTGCGCCGAGCCGCCGCCCATGTCGACGGTGTCGACGGCGTGCCGGCCGACCAGCGCGACCGTCGTTTCGCGTCGCAGCGGCAGGACGCCGTCGTTCGTCAGCACAGTCATGCCTTCGGCCGCCAGCCGGGTCAGCTGCGCCCGCCGGGTCGGGCTGTCCGGCGCGGGAACTTCCCGGGCAGGCCGCGCAGTGCTGACGCGTTCGGCGAGCAGCAGCAGGCGGCCGAGGTGATCGTCAATCACGGCCTCGTCGACTTCACCGGCCTTCACGGCGTCGACGAGCCGGTCTCCCCACGGCCCGACCGGACCGGGCATCACCAGGTCCAGTCCTGCGTTGGCCGACGGGGCCGTGCTCGTGGTGGCCCACCAGTCGGACACGACCAGCCCGCGGTAGCCCCACTCCCCCTTCACGATCTCGGTGAGCACGTGCCGCTGTTCCGTGGCGGGAGTGCCGTTGACCCGGTTGTAGGCCGCCATGATCGACCACGCGTCCGCGTCGGCGACCGCGATCTCGAACGGCAGCAGGTACACCTCGCGCAAGGTCGCTTCGTCGACGACGCTGTCGACGGTGTGCCGCTCGGTCTCGGACTCGTTGGCCACCAGGTGCTTCAGGCACGCACCGACCCCGTGGTCCTGCAGGCCCCGGACGTACGCGGCGGCGAGCGCCCCGGACAGCAGCGGGTCCTCCGAGTACGCCTCGAACAGGCGGCCGCCGAGCGGGCTGCGGTGCAGGTTGATCGTCGGCCCGAGCACGACGTGGATGCCCTGTGCCGAGGCCTCTTCGGCCAGCAGACGCCCGACTTCGTAAGCAGTGTCGGTGTTCCACGCCGACGCCAGGAGCGTCGCGTTGGGGAACAACGTGACCGCCGGGCCGCCGGAGAACGTCAGGCCGCGGACCCCGGTGGGCCCGTCCGACAGGCGCAGCTCGGGCAGGCCGATCGCGGGCTCCGGGCGCAGGGTGAACATGCTCGCGCCGGTCAGCAGCGCGACCTTGGCCGGCAGGTCCAGCGCACTGTCCACAGTGGAAGTCATCGGAAACCTCTCGGTCAGGCGGGGTCGGCGGCCGCGATCATCTTGTCCCAGGCCGCGTGCCGCTCGGGCGTCCACGCAACGTCCGAAGCGTGCCAGGACACCGGAGTCGCTCCGGTCGCGGTCGAGAGCCGTTCGGCGAGGTCGTCGGCAAGGTGGCCACGCCCGGTGTCGCGCAGATGTTGCTGATACCGCACAGGGTCGTTGTAGTAGACCGGCCCGACCTGCAGCGTCGTCTGCATCGGGTCGGGCAGCGCGCCCGGACGCCCCGCGTAGGTGTGCAGCCACTCCGCCAGGTACGTCCGCATCCGCGCGGCCAGCTCCGGCTCCTTGTCGAGCAGGTCGGTGGTGAGGTGCGGATCGGCGGTGACGTCGAACAGCTGCTCCCACTCCGCGCGGAACGCCCCGGGGTGGTAGGTGCGGATGTAGAGGTGGTCGCGGGTGCGGACCGACCGCTGGTAGGTGTGGGCGCCGTGGCCCAGCACGAGATACGGCCGCGACGGGATCTCGGCGCCGCGGACGGCGTCGGCGAACGAGGTTCCCTGCCAGCCACGGGGAATCGGAACGCCGAGCAGGTCGCAGATCGTGGGTGCGAAGTCGATGTTGTAGAGCAACGCGTCGCAGTGGCGCGCGTCGTCGGGCAGCTGATCGGTGACGCCGGGCCAGTAGACGACCAGGGGCAATCGGTGGACCGGCTCGTTGGCCAGCCCGTGCTCGGCGTAGGAACCGTTCTCACCGAAGGATTCGCCGTGGTCGGCGCTGACGATGATCGCCGTCTCCTCGGCGATGCCGAGTTCGTCCAAAGTGGCCAGCAGCTCGCCGAACAGGCTGTCCCAGTACATGATCGTGCCGTCGAACCCGTTGATCAGGTGCTCGAAGTCGGCGCGGGTGCGGATCGCCTCGGGCATGGTGTCCGGATACGGCGACTTCCGCGGGCCCACCGAATAGTGCAGGTCCAGCGCGCTGCGGGGCCCGTAGACCTCGGCGTGCCCGTCGATCGCCTCCTGATCCGGCCACGCCGGAGCCGGACCGGACGCGGCGGCCCGCTCGGTCCACTCCTTTCCGGTGAGGTACGGGGTGTGCGGCTCCCAGTAGGTCAGGTGCAGGTACCAGTCGTCCTCGTGCGCGTGCCGGCGGATCCAGTCCAACCCCACGCGGTTGATCTCCCGGCCGTCCTCGTCGTTGATCTCGTCGGTGGCCCGGATCGACTCGCGGAAGTTGCCGAGGAAGTGGTAGGCGCGGTGCCGTTCGGCGAACATCGAGACGGCGGCGGTGTAGTGGCCGTGCTGTCCGAGGCGCTGGCCGAGCAGCGGCCGGTCCGGGTGCGGGGCGTGGCCGGAGTCGAGCCGGAACCGGGCGGCTTCGCCGAAGTGGCCGATGACGCCGTTGGTGATGCCGAACTGCCCGCTGGTCATGGCGGTGCGGGAGGGCAGGCATGGCGAGTCGGAGCAGTAGTAGCGGTCGAACACCACTCCCTTGTCGGCCAGTGCCTGCAGGTTCGGGGTGGTGGGCCGGTGGTAGCCGTACGGCTGCGTGTGGTCGGCGCGGAGCGTGTCGACGTCGACGTAGATGACGCGCATGGGAACCCTTCTCGTGGCGGCGGTCAGCCGGGATCGCGGGCGCAGCGGAACCCGGTGTTGCCACCGGAGCTGTCGGGGGTGTTGTGCGAGCGGGCGGCGACGCGGTAGCGGTTGCAGTAGGAGACGTGGCAGAGGTAGGAACCACCGCGCGTCACGCGGTCGGTCCCCGTCGACGGCCCGATCGGGTCTCGCGCCCGGGGCGGGTGGTCGGTGCCCCAGCGGTCGGCGCACCACTCCCAGACGTTTCCGGCCATGTTGTGCAGGCCGAAGTCGTTGGGCGGGAACGCGTCCACCGGCGCGGTGCCGGCGTAGCCGTCTTCGGCCGTGTCGGTGACCGGGAAGCGGCCCTGCCAGATGTTGGCCAGGTGGCGGCCGCCCGGGGTCAGTTCGTCGCCCCAGGGGTAGCGGCGCTGGTCGTGCCCGCCGCGCGCGGCGTACTCCCACTCCGCCTCGGTCGGCAACCGCTTGCCCGCCCACGCGGCGTACGCGCCGGCGTCGTGCCACGACACGTGGACCACCGGGTGGTCGCCGCGACCGCTCAGGTCGCTGCCGGGGCCTTCGGGACGCCGCCAGTCGGCGCCGGTCACCGCGGCCCACCACGGCGTGACGTCCGGGCGGGGTGAGATCCGGCGCAGCTCCCGGTCCAGGAACCGGACGAACACGTAGGACCAGCCAAGGCGCTCGGCCTCCGTGACGTATCCCGTGTCCGCGACGAAGGCGGCGAAGTCGTCGTTCGACACCGCGCACCGGTCGATCAGGAACGGGGACAGCTCGACGGTCCGGACCGGGCCCTCGCCGTCGGCAGGGAAGCCTTCGGCGTCGTCAGTGCCCATGCGGAACTCCCCGCCCGGCAAGGCCACCATCCCGTCGGTCGACCCCGGCCGCGTCGGCAGCGGCGCCACCGGGGTCTCGTGCGAGCCAGGCGGCCGGCCCGGGGTGCAGCAGCTCATGCGACCGCTCCGGTGCGGGCGAGTTCCCCGGCGAAGTGGCAGGCGGCCAGCTGCCCGCCTTCGGTCGGGGTGAGCTCGGGGTCCTTCTCGGCGCAGACCGTCCGGTCCGGACGGTGCAGCGGGCCGATCGGGCAGCGGGTGCGGAACCGGCAGCCGCTCGGCGGGTCCTTCGGGCTGGGCAGGTCACCGCCGAGGACGATCCGCTCGCGGGTCCGACCGCCCGTGTCCGGCACTGGCGACGACGCCAGCAATGCGGCGGTGTACGGGTGCTGCGGCGACGAGTAGACGGCTTCGGCCTCCCCGATTTCGACGAACCGGCCGAGGTACATGACCGCGACCCGGTCCGACAGGTGCCGCACCACCGACAGGTCGTGGGCGATGAACAGGTAGCCGAGGTCGAACTCGTCGCGCAGCGATTCCAGCAGGTTGATGATCTGGGCCTGGATCGAGACGTCCAGCGCGGACACCGGTTCGTCGAGGACCAGCAGCTTCGGCCGGGCCGCCAGGGCGCGGGCAATCCCGACGCGCTGGCGCTGCCCGCCGGAGAACGCGTGCGGGTACCGGTCGAGGTGCCGTTCGTCGAGCCCGACCCGCTCGACCAGCCGCACCACTTCCGCCGCCCGCTCGGCCGCCGGCATGCCGCGGACGGCGAGGGCCTCGTCGAGCGACTGGCGGATCGTGCGACGGGGGTTCAGCGACGCGTAGGGGTCCTGGAACACGTACTGGACGGTGTCGCGCAGGTGCGGCGAACCCGCGGGTTCCTTCGGGCCGAGGGTGTGTTCTCCGACCCGGATGGTGCCGGCCGCGGCGGTGTTGATGCCGACGATCGTCCGCGCCAGCGTCGACTTCCCGCACCCGGACTCGCCGACCAGCCCGACCGTCTCGCCGCTGGACACGGTCAGCTCGACGCCGTCGACCGCGTACACCGGGCGGTGCCGGCGGAACAGGCTGGTGCGCTCGGCGTTGACGTCCACCTTCAGGTCGGTGATGTCCAGCAGCGGCACCGGAATCCGCTCGCGGCGGGCGGCGGCCGCGGCGGTCGGGCGCATCGGCGGGATCGCCGCACCTGTCTGCGTGACGTGGCAGGCGGCCAGGTGCCCGTCCCCCCGCGACACGAGCGCGGGCACCTCGCGGGTGCAGACGTCTTCCTTCAGGCGGCAGCGCGGGTGGAAGGCGCAGCCGCTCGGCAGGCGCGCGGGGTCGGGCGGGGCGCCCGGGATCGACGGCAGCCGCCGCCCGGTGGACACCTCGTCGATCCGGGGCATCGCCGCGAGCAGGTCCGCGGTGTAGGGCAGCTCGGGCCGCTCGAAGATGGCCGCGACCGGGCCGCGTTCCATCACCCGGCCGCCGTACATGACGACGACCTCGTCGCACATCTCGGCGACCACGCCCATGTCGTGGGTGATCATCAGGACGGCGATGCCCAGTTCGTCGCGCAGCTTGCCCAGCAGCCGCAGGATCTGCGCCTGGACGGTGACGTCGAGCGCCGTGGTCGGCTCGTCCGCGATCAGCAGGGACGGCGAGCTCGCCAGTGCCACCGCGATCACGACGCGCTGGCGCATGCCGCCGGAGAACTGGTGCGGGTAGTCGTCGATCCGCCGGTCGGCGTCCGGGATGCCGACCTGGTTCAGCAGCTCGCGGGCGCGTTCCCGCGCGGGCCGCTTGGCGGTGCCGTGCACGATCAGTGCTTCGGCGATCTGGTCGCCGACGGTCATCGCCGGGTTCAGCGCCGACTGCGGGTCCTGGAACACCATCGCGATCTCGCGGCCGCGCAGCTCGCGCATCCGCTTCTCCGGCAGGGCGAGCAGATCCGTGCCCCGGTACCGGACTTCGCCGCCGGCGATCCGCCCGGGCGGGCGGACCATCCGCAGGATCGAGCGAGCCGTGACGGACTTGCCGGAGCCGGACTCGCCGACGATGCCGACGACCTGGCCGGGCCGGACCGAGAACGTCACGTCGTTGACGGCGTGCACGACCCCGGCCGGGGTGTCGAAGTGGGTGCGCAGGCCGCGCACGTCCAGCAGGGTCTCAGTGGTCATCGCCGGGTCGCCGCCTCGTTGAGCGCGTCGGACAGGAGGGTGAAGGCGAGCGCGAGCAGCAGGAGCACGAGCCCCGGCCCGAGCACGTAGGTCGGCAGCGTGCTGACGTACCGCGCGCCGACGTTGAGCATCGCGCCGAGCGACGGGTTCGGCGGGTTGATCCCGAGCCCGACGATGCTCAGCCCGGCCTCGATGAAGATGGCCACCACCATGAACACCGTGGCCTGCACGAGGATCGGGTCGGTCACGTTGGGCAGGATGTGGCGTACCAGCACCTTCGGCCGGGACACGCCGAGCACCCGGGCGGCGAGCACGTATTCCCGCTGCTGCTGGGCGAGCAGGCCCGCCCGGGCGAGCCTGCCGAAGCCGGGCAGCCCGGCGATCACGATGGCGACGAACAGCGACGTCCAGCCTGCCCCGATCATCAGCACGATCATGATGCCGAGGATCAGACCGGGGAAACCGAGGATGATGTCGAGCAGCCGCTGCGTTGCCGAGCCGAGCGGTTTCGACAGGTAGCCGGAGAGGCCGAGCAGGGTGCCGAGCACCATGCTCACCGGCACCGCGGTGAGGATCAGGCTCAGGTCCGTGCGCAGCCCGTAGATCGTCCGGACCAGGATGTCCCGGCCGAACTCGTCGGTGCCGAGCAGGTGGGCCGCGGACGGGCCGGTGAGGGCGTCGCGGGCCTGCTGGTCGTAGCCGCCGGGCGCGAGGACCGGGGCGAGCACCGCGACGGCGACGAGCAGCGCGAGCAGCACCGCGGCCGCGATCCCCTTCGGAGTGCGGAACGCCTTCGCGTACCGGACGAACGTGCCGCCCCGCTCGGGTTTGCGCGCGGTCTTCGGCGCGGCGACGGCGGCCGCCGCGACGGGCCCGGTGAGTGTCCTTTTCGGAATGTCCATGGTCACTGCCCCAATCGGATGCGGGGATCGAGCGCCGCGAGGGCGATTTCGGTGAGCAGCTGGGCCAGGACCGCGATGAACACCGTGCCGACGATGAGCACCTGGACGACCGCGTAGTCGGCGTTCTGCGCGCCGGACACGGCCAGCTGGCCCAGCCCGTTGCGGGCGAAGATCGCCTCGATGACCACGGCGCCGGCGAGCAGGTCGCCGAACCGGATGCCGATCGCCACCACGGCCGGGCCGAGGCTGTTGCGCAGGACGTGCCGGACGCTGATCCGCCGCGACGGCACGCCCTTCGCGACCGCCAGGTCGACAAAGTCCTCCTGCCGCACGCCGACCATCGACGTCTGGACCAGCCGCGCCACGCCGGCCGACATGGGCAGCGCGAGCGCCAGCGCGGGCAGCAGCAGGTACTGCAACCCGATGGAGGGATTGTCCAGCACCGACGTCTCGCCGCTGATCGGCAACAGCCGCACGGCCACTCCGAAGACGAGGATCAGCAGCAGGCCGACCAGGAACGGCGGGGCGGCCAGCAGACCGGTGTTTGCGCCGCCGATGAGGGTGCGCGCCCACCGGCTGCGGGCCGAGCCGGCGAGCACGCCGAGGCCGATGCCGAACACGACGAGGAACACTCCGGCCAGCACGGCCAGCTCGACCGTGCTTTCGAGCCGGTCGCCGATCAGCTCGGCGACCGGCCTGCCGTACTGGAAGGACTGCCCGAGGTCGCCGGTGAACAGGCCGCCGAGCCAGTGTAGGTACTGCGTCACCCACGGCTGGTCGAGGCCGAGCTGAGCGCGGATCGCGGTGATCGTCTGCGCGGACGCGTCCGGGCCGGCGATCACCGCGGCGGGGTCGCCCGGTGCCAGGCGCGGCAGCAGGAAGGCGATCACGCTCGTGGCCAGCAGCACCAGCATGATCGACGGGAGGCGGCGGAGGAGGAAGCGGCTCATCGGACCAGGCACGTTTCCCGGGACAGCAGCCCGCCGGAGGTGAAGGTGGTACCGCCGACCGCCGTGGAGCGGACCATGATGCCCGGCGTCGTGACGACCACGTGCTGGACAGCCTGGTCGAGCATGTAGGCGGTCAGGTCGTGCACGGCCTTGGCCGCGTCCGGGCCGCTGCCGGCCTCGACGAGACCCTGCACCAGTGCGGTGTACTCGGGGCTGCCGAACTGCCGGTGGGCGCCCTGCAGCCGCACGTCCGGGTTGGTCTGCGCGATCAGCGACGGGGTGTCGGCGACCCCGCGGAAGGACAGGTAGTTCCCGCCCTTCTGCGCCGCCAGCCGCGCCTGGTAGTCCGGCGCCGCCAGCGCGACGAGGTTCGGTTTGAGGCCGACGTCGGTCAGGTTGTTCGCGATGATCTGGTATTCGGCCTGCAGCTGCGGGTTGTTGATGATGGTGATCGGCACCGCGGCGCCGGTCGCCCCGGCCTGCTGGATCAGCTGGCGGGCCTTGGCCGGGTCGTACCGGTAGGTGTTCTCGAGGTCCTTCGGGTAGGTGTCGCCCGGCGGCCAGATGAGGCCCGCGGTGGTGCCCAGCCCGCCGAAGACCTGCTGCTTGATCCGGTCCCGGTCGATCGCGTAGCCCACGGCCTGCCGGACGGTCTTGTCCGCGAAGACGCCGCTGGTCGTGTCGAGGACGAGCGAGTACGCCGCCTGCAGGGTGTCCTGAAGCTGGAACTGGTCGCCTTGGCGGGTCACGGTCTGCGCGTCCTGCGTGGTCAGGCCCCCGGCGAGCTGGGCCCGCGAGGAGCGCAGTGCGGCCAGCTGCGCGGTCGAGTCCGGGATGACGACGTTCTCGATCCGGTCCAGGTGCGGCAGGCCCTGCTGCCAGTACTTGTCGTTGCGCACCAGCACGATCTGGGAGCCCGGCTGGTACTCCTCGACCTTGAACGGGCCGGTCCCGATGATCTTGCTGCCGTCGGCGAGGCCCGCGTAGGTCTCCGAATCGACGATCGGGGTGTCGTCGAGGACGCTCGCGAGCACGGGCGACAAGGCCGTCTCCGAGCGGATCGTCACCTCGTGGTCACCGGTCGCCTCGATCTGCCAGCCACCGATGATCTGCTTGTCGACCGAGGGGCTGGCCGGGGTGAGGGCCTGCTCGAACGTGTACAGCACGTCCGCCGCGGTGAAGGGACGTCCACTGTGGAAGGTGACGCCCTGGCGCAGCGTCAGCACGGCGCTGCGGTCGTCGGCTCCCAGCTTCCACGAGGAGGCCAGCAGCGGTTCCGGGTTCTTGACGTCGCCGTTCTTCACCGCGAGCAGCGTTTCGAAGACACCGCGGACCCAGAACAGGTTCGCCGCGCCCTGGGCGAGGATGCGGCCGGGGATCGGGGGTTGGGCGTTCGCCACGACGAGGGTGCCGCCGGGGCGGCAGGCGGCCGTCGACGAACCGGACGCCGCCTGCTGCTGCAGGTCCACAGCGGACTGGCAGCCGGCCACCAGGACGGCCGACAAGGTCAGCAGGAGGGCACCACGGATTCTGGATACGCCTGAGCGCATGGAAGGACTCCTCGTTGAGTCAGGATTCGCCGGCGCGTGTTTCGCACACGCGGCGACCGGACCGTCAGCGGCCGGTGCGGGGTCGGGAAAGCCGGGCTGCCGCCGGGGCGGCAGCGCTTCGCGGGAGCGTGATCAGTGCTTTTCGAGGCGGCGCATGCTCGTCTCGAAGATGCCGCACATGTCGACCGACGGGTCGCGAAGCCATTGCAACTGCAGGCCGTTCATCAGCGAGACCAGTTCGGCGGCCGTGTCCGCCGGGTCGAGCGAGGCGGGCAGCCTGCCCGTCTCCTGGTCGCGTTCGATCAGCCGGACGATGTGGGCGCGGACGCGGCGGTTGCGTTCGCGGAAGAACTCGTGGGCCGGGTGTGCTGGGTCGAGGCTTTCGGCCGATTGAACGGTGAACAGCCGCACGAGACCGGGTTGCGTCTCGTTGCGGCGGCAGTGGGCCACCAGCCACTCGCGCGTGGAGGCGTCGACACCGGCGAACTCGGCCGCCAGCGCCTGCTCGTCCTGGAGGTCACGCTGCTGCAGCAAGGCGAGGATGAGCGCGTCCTTGCTCGGGAAGTGGTGCAGCAGCCCGGGTTGCGAAACCCCGACCTTCGCCGCCACCTCGGCGATGCTGGTGCCGTGGAAGCCGGCGACGGCGAACGCGTCCGCGGCGACGGCGAGGATCTGCTCCCGCCGCTCGGCGGCCGGGAAGCGGACCCGGCCGGACTCTGCTCGTGTCATGCGGCTCCTTCCATCGATACGGCTAACTTACCGAGTACTCGGTAAGTTAGGAAGATGTACTGCCGAGTAACTTCTGGTCGTCGCTGATCAGGTCGTCGCTGATGGCCTGGAGCTTCGCCCGGGGCAGCAGACCGACGGCCATCGCGGCGATTTCGACCAGGCTCAGTCCCCCGGCCACGGCGGCGAGTGGACCGGTGAGCAGTCCTGGCACCCGCTCCTGGAGCACCGCACGGGCCCCCGGATGGGCGAGCAGTTCGCGCAGCGGGGTGTGCGCGCTCAGCGGTCCCCGCGGGTAGTCCTCGCGGCGGATCGGTTCCCGGGCCGCTTCGACCTGAGCCCAGTGGCGCCGCACCTGCAGGTGCTCGCGGCCGGGATCGCCGTGCTCCGGCAGGCCGAGCCGCGCGTACTGTTCGGGTGGCGCGTCGGTGTCGCGCATGAGCCGGGTCAGCAGCCCGATCATCCGCAGCTCCACTTCGTCGTCGACCAGCGGCCGTTCCTGGCCCGGATCCTCGTGGAGGTCGTACAGGAGCGTGCCGAACGCGTACGGGTTGGACATCGCCTGGCCCCGCGTCCGCAGGACCGGGACGCCCTTGGTGAACGCGAACGGGGGCACGAGTTCGGCGTCGCGCAGCTCCTCGGGCGTGAAGCGGGCCATCATGTGCGTCGGCATGAGCGTGTACTCCGCCAGCGGCGCGTTCGCTTCGGTCGCGGGGGCTCGCATGTAGACGTACCGGCCGTCGGTCACGCTCACGTGCCCGCCGAACCCGCCGAACAACGCCGCTTCCCGGACCGGTTCGTCGGCGGCGACGACGTCCCGCAGCGGCCGGCCCTGCATGTCCGGCGGCCGGGGCACGCCGAACCACTCGAGCAGCGTCGGCCCGAAGTCGATCGTCTGCACCAGCGAAGACCGGCGCTCGCCCGCGGCCGCGGCCCGGGGATCCCAGACGAACAGGGGCGTGTGGATCGTTTCGTCGTACCACGGCGGCACGTTCTTGCCCCACCAGCCGTGCTCCCCCAGCAGGTACCCGTGGTCGGTCACGACCATCAGCAGGGTGTCCCGCCAGAGGTCGAACTCGTCCATGCGGTCGAGCACCCGGCCCAGCGAGTGGTCGCACATCGACAGCAGCGCGGCGTACCGGTTGCGCACGTGGGCGACCTGCTCCGGGGTTTCGAGCACCTGGGCGTAGTCGGGCCAGTCGAGTTCCGGGCCGTCGTAGTCCTCGGGGTAGAGGTCATGGTAGCGCGGGTAGCTGAAGAACGGCTCGTGCGGGTCGAACGTCTCGATCTGCAGGAACCAGCCGTCCTCGGCGTGGTTGACGTCCAGGAAGCGCAGGCCCGCGTCGAAGGTCCGTGTCTGCGGGTGGTCGGCCTCGTCGGCGAGGTGCTGCCGGTTCACCCGGTCCTGGCGGTAGGCGGGCCGCCGGAGGCGTTTGAGGTCCGCGGCCGGCTCGGGGTCGGCGACCTGCCCGTGCCAGAAGTCGCCTTCCTGACCGCGGAAGAACTCGTAGGTGCGGAACCGGTTGTGGTAGGTGGCGCCGCCGTCCTCCCAGTAGTGCGCGTGGTCGGTGGCCAGGTGGGTGTGCACGCCGGCGTCGGTGAGCAGCTGCGGCGCCGAGTCGTCGAACGGCTCCAGCGGCCCCCAGCCGCGGTGGAGGAAGTTGTAGCGGCCGGTGTGCATTTCCCGGCGCGCCGGCATGCACGGCATGCTGCCCGCATAGCAGTTGTCGAACACTGTGGTCCGCTCGGCGAGCCGCGCGAAGTTGGGGGCGCGCACGTCCCGGCCGCCGTAGGCGGGCAGGTGGCGGCGGTTGAGGCTGTCGAACATCACGACGATCGCCTTCACGGGACCTCCTTTACTTACCGAGTACTCGGTAGGTAGCGTGACCACATCCAACCCCGGACCCCGGCATCGTGGCAACCCCGGAGGCATCGTGGCCCTACCCGACTTCGTCGTGATCGTCGCCGACCAGCTGCGCGCCGACGCGCTCGGCGCGTTCGGCGCCGAGCACGCCCGCACCCCGAACCTGGACGCGCTCGCCGCCGCGGGGATGACGTTCACCAACGCCTTCGTCCAGCACCCGGTGTGTTCGCCGAGCCGGGCGTCGTTCCTCACCGGCTGGTACCCGCACACCGCCGGGCACCGCACCCTGGACGGACTGCTGCGGCCGGACGAGCCGAACTTCCTGCGGACCTTCCGCGACCACGGCTACCACGTCGTGTGGGCGGGCGACCGCGGCGACACGTTCGCCCCCGGAGCGACCGAGCTCAGCGTGCACGAGCACGGGTTCACCGAGGTCCCGGCCGGGGCGCGCTGGGGCGGTGCGCCCGCCGAGCGGCGGCGCCGCCGTCCCGCTCTTCCCGGCATCGAAGATTCCTTGTGGGACCGGCTTTTCTACGGCGGCGAAGTCCTGGACGACGCCCTCGACTTCGACGAGGCCGCCGTCCGCACCGCTGAATCGTGGCTCGCCGATCCGCCGGAGCAGCCGTGGGTGCTCTTCGTGCCCTTGATCGCACCGCACTGCCCGTTCGAGGCCGCCGAGCCGTGGTTTTCCCTGCACGACCGCAACGCCCAGCCCGCGCCCGTTCCCCCGGGGACCGGTCCCGCCTACCTCGCCGCCATCCGCGAGAAGTACGGTCTCGATCGCGTCACGCTTCCCGTGTGGCAAGAAGTCGCCGCCGTCTACCACGGCATGGTGTCCCGGTTGGACGCCCACGTCGGCCGGATCGTCGCCGCACTCGGCCCGGACACCGTCGTCGCCTTCTTCGCCGACCACGGCGAATACCTCGGCGACTTCGGCGTGATCGAGAAGTGGCCGTCGGCGATGCACGCGTGCATCACCCGCGACCCGCTCATCCTCAGCGGCGGCCCGGTGCCCGCCGGGACGACCGACGCGCTCGTCGAACTCGTCGACGTCTTCCCCACGTTGCTCGACCTCGCGGGCATCGAGTCCGACCACGTCCACTATGGACGAAGTCTGCGGCACCTGTTCGACGACCCGGACGGTGACCACCGGACGTACGCGTTCAGCGAGGGCGGCTTCCTGGCCGAAGAGGAGCCCCGGCTCGAGCGCGGTGCGTTCCCCTACGACCTCAAGGGTGAACTCCAGCACGAAGACCCCCGGCTCGTCGGTAAGGCGTTCGCGGCCCGCGATCGCGACTGGACCTACGTCTGGCGGCTCTACGAACCACCCGAGCTGTACGACCGCCGGACCGACCCGGCCGAGACGCGCAACCTCGCCGGACGAGCGGAATTCGCGGCCGTCGAGGAGCGGATGCGCGAGGCCGTCCTCACGTGGCTGGCCACCACGGCCGACGTCCTCCCCGCCGGCCGCGACCCCCGGCGGCCCGCGGTCGACCTGCCCGCACCGAGGTGCACTCCCTAGGTGCGGGCGCGCAGTTCGCGCAGCAGGGCGTCCCGGATTTCCTCGTGCGCCGTGCTTCCCGCGAGGTTCCGGAGCTCGCGGGGGTCGGCGAGCGAGTCGGCCAGGAACACGTCTTCCTCGCCGGGTGCGGCGGTTCGTCCGTCGATGCGGACGGTGGCGTCCAGCCGGTGGCGCCGGGTCCGGATGCAGCTGCGCCGTGGCCAGCCCCTCCCGTCGTCCCAGGTGCCCTCGTCGCGGTTGGGGAACGCGCGGCTCGCCGGGTCACCGTAGCCGATGGTCGCCAGGACGTGGTCCGGCTCCGGCTCGCCGAACAGATCACGCCCCGCCATCGGGGCGGCGGCCGGGATGCCCGCCGCCCCGAGGAGCGTCCGGGCCAGGTCGAGCGACTGCGCCAGATCGTCGCGGCGCTGCGCGCGCGGCCGGCCCGGCCGCCGGACGATCAGCGGAACCCGGTGGCTCTGCGGGGCGAAGGTGTGCTTGCCGAAGGCGCCGCCTTCGCCGAGGTGCACGCCGTGGTCGGAGGTGAGCACGACGATCGTGTTCCCGGCCAGGCCGAGGTTCTCCAGTTCCCGGAGGATGAGCCCGATCTGCTCGTCCACCCAGGCGACCAGCGCCAGGTAGTCGGCCTGGGCTTGCCGCAGCTCGGCTTCGGGCATCTCGCGCCCGCCGTTGAGCTCGGCGAAACGACGGTCGAAGCGGCTGCCGTCCGGATCGCCGTCGAGGGCGTGTCCGGGCTGGGCGTCCGGCGGGAACAGCCGGGCCCAGCGTTCGGGCGCCACCACCGGCGTGTGCGGCTGCAGGAACGACGCGCGCAGCAGGAACGGGCCGTCCACCGCGCGCAGCCAGGCGATCGCCCGCCGCGCCACCTCCTCGGGGACGAACTCCTCCCCGGAATGCCGTCCGCCGACGACGAACCGCATGCCCGGCGTCCGCACCAGTGAGCCTTCGTCGGCCCCGGAGAGCGGATCGCGCATCCCGGCCCCGGTGTGGTCGTCCACCTGCCACGGCTTCAGTTCGGGCGGGAGGTGCTCCTTGCCGAAGCTGGCGGTCGCGTACCCGGCGTCGGCGAACAACTCGGGGAAGGTGACCAACCCGGCGGGGAGCGGGCAGCCACCGGCGGCGGCCTCGTTGTGGAAGACACCGGTCCGCTCCGGCGGCAGCCCGGTCAGCGTCGAGGTGCGGCTCGGCACGCACACCGGTGAGTTGGTGTAGCAGCGGTCGAACACCACGGCGTCCGCGGCCAGCGCATCGATGTGGGGGGTGCGTGGCGAGAGTCCCCCGGCTTCGGCATAGCAGCCGAGCGCGTCCGCGCGCAGCTCGTCGCAGTACAGCCACAGGATGTTGGGACGATCGCGCATGCGGACACCTCCGGACTCTTACCTACCGAGTACTCGGTAGGTAACGTGGTCACACGGTAACCCTGGCCGACCCGTGAAGGCAACCAGGGCCGGGTGCTCAGATGTCGGCGGCGGTCCGGAAGCCCAGTTCCCGCTCGAGCTGTCCGGCGTGTTCGCGGTGCGGGCGGCGACGCGGTAGCGGTTGCAATAGGAGTCGTGGCACAGGTACGACCCGCCGCGCATCGCGCGGTTCGCGTGGGCGTCGTCGAACCAGTCGGCGCACCACTCCCACACGTTGCCCGGCACGTTGTACAGCCCGAAACCGTCGGGCGGGAACGCGTCCACCGGCGCTGTTCCGACGTGACCGTCCTCTTCGGTGTTGTGCACCGGGAAGCGGCCCTGCCAGATGTTGCAGCGGTGTTCCCCGCCCGGGGTCAGCTCGTCGCCCCACGGGTAGCGGGCCTCGTCGAGCCCGCCCCGCGCCGCGTACTCCCATTCCACCTCGGTCGGCAGGCGCCGGCCCGCCCACTCGCAGTAGGCCACCGCGTCGTGCCAGGACACGTGCACCAACGGGTGGTCCCAGCGGCCTTCGACGTCACTGCCCGGCCACTCCGGAGCCCGCCAGTACGCTCCGCTGACGGCGACCCACCACGGCGTTTGCTGCGGCCGCGGCGCGCCCTTGCGCAGCGCCGCGGGCACGAACTTGGCGAACACGTAGGTCCAGCCGAACTTCTCCGCTTCGGTCCGGTAGCCGGTCGCGTCGGCGAACTCGGCGAACCGGGCGTTCGAGACCGCGCAGGCGTCGATCGCGAACGGAGCGACCACGACGTCGCGGACCCCCGGTCCTCCGGAAAGCCGTCGACATCGTCGGTGCCCATGCGGAACTTCCCGCCTGGCAGGGTGATCAGCCCCGCGGAACCGATTCCGGCGCCCGGCCGGACCTGCTCGGCCGGCACGGACTCCACAGCGGACCGCGACGGCGGGCAACAAGACGACATGCGACGAACCTCCTACGTCCACCCTAACTGTGCGGCGGCGAGCGCCCCGGTTCCGGCGGTGGCGACCGCGACGGCGAGCAGCACCTGCGGCCCCACCGCACGGCGCGGCCACAGACCGGCCCACCCCGCGATCGCCACCACCACCAGCGCACCCAGCCCGGCCAGCAGACCCGGCACGGACCTCTCGATCAACCCGGCCCGCAGCAACACGGCGGCGGCCACCGCGGCGGACAGGGCTGTGCGCCGCCAAGCCAGCGCGGTCCGCTCCGGCTGCAGCCCGGGGATTCGCCGGAGTACCTGGTGCCCGCGTGCCGCACGCGCGCGGGGCAAGGTCTCGTGTGCCTGGAACTGACCATGACCACGCCGGGAGCGCTGGACGCGCTGCGGTTGCTGCGGGCGGAATTCGGGGAGGCGGCGGACATCGGACTGGGCAGTGTCGGCGACGCCGAGGCTGCACGCCGGGCGCTCGACGCGGGTGCTGCCTTCGTCCTCAGCCCGGGTTTCGACGCGGGCGTCGTGGCCGAGTGCGTTGCGGCCGGGGTGCCCGCCTACCCCGCGGGCTCACCCCGACCGAGCTCATCGCCGCGTGGCGGGCGGGCGCCTCGGCGGTCAAGCTGCTCCCCGCTTCGACGGTCGGTCCCGCGCATCTCGAGTCCGTTCGGGAGCCGTTGCCCGAGCTGGAGATCATGCCCACCGGAGGTATCGGAGTCGACGACGTCGGCACCTGGATCAAGGCGGGTGCAGTCGCGGTCGGGCTCGGTGGAGCGCTGTCCGGCGACGCGCTGCGCGGTGGTGACCTCGGCGCGCTCGCCGACCGGGCGGCACGCGCGATCGAGGGAGCGCGCGCATGACGGTCGTGACGCTCGGGGAGACGATGGGGCTGCTCGCCGCCGATTCCGTCGGGTATCTCCAGCACGTCTCCACGATGCGGCTTGGCATCGGGGGCGCGGAGAGCAACGTCGCGATCGGACTTGCCAGGCTCGGTGTCCCGGTCACCTGGATCGGCCGGGTCGGCGCCGATTCGCTGGGCGACCGGGTGATCCGGGAGCTGCGTGCCGAAGGCGTCGACGTGCGCTTCATCCGCGATGGGGCCGGCATGTGCGCGGCATCGTGGACTTCCAACCACAACCGCAGGTACCTGACCTGCCATAGGCATCATCAGCGGTGCCCACGCGAACGGCACCTGCGCGGCGAACGCCCGCGCCGGCATCACCATGGCCTGCCGTGGCTTGGTCTCGAACTCGGTGCCCTCCGGGATCCCCGCCCGCCGGCACCGATCCGGGCCGGCGATCCACCGCTCGGGCAGATACAGCTCCCGGTCGATCAGCGCATGCCCGCCAGTACCGGCATCAGCGAGGAAGGTTCCGGCCTGGCAGTTCTCGATCCGGCCAGCGGTGCCGGAGTACTGCCGCCGCACCCCGGCCGAGCGGGTGTCTTCCTTCAGGAAGCCGGCGTCGTCCACGATCAGCACGCCGCCTGGTTGGCCGAGGTGCTCGACGACAGCGTCGCGAACGTCGGTGCGAACGCCGTCGATGTCCCGGTCCGCCCAGCGCCCGATCCAGGCGATCCATCGCCACATCGACCACCACGGACGACGATCCACCACACCACAACCAACTGCCGTTGCAGTACCAGCCGTGACTGACCTGTGAGTTGGGGACGCGGATGGCCGGTGACTGGCCTGCGGGTGCGGTGAGTCCGCGGTGCTGGTTACAGGTGTGCAACCAGTGTGGCAAGGCGCGGCGTCGTTCGGTGTCGGTGTGGCAGGGCTGGGCGTAGGCCGGCTCTTCGAGCAAGGTGCGGTTGAAGCGTTCGTTTGGCTGCGGACGGTGGGGCCGGGTGTGTTTGGGTGTGATCGCGACCGCGGTCGCCCGCTGTCGCGATTCCCGCAGACTTCTGATCTCTGGGACGCCAAACGCGTACTGCTGGTCACGGCCATCGGTTACACGATGCCCATGACCGGCTCAGCAGGAAGACCTACGCGAAGCGCCCGCCGCCATCAACGTGCAACGTCTCGCCCGTAATGAACGGGTTGGTCAACAGCGCCACCGCCGCAGCGGCAATGTCCTCCGTGGCGCCGACCCGCCGGGCGGGGTTGCTGGCCCGAACCTGGTCGAAGAACCTCGCCTTCCCTTCGCCAAGCGCTCCATCCCACGCTCCGGAATCAACGATTCCTGGCGATATCGCGTTGACACGCACGGGCGCGAGCTCGACGGCGAGCGCCGAAACCAGAAAACTGACCGCGCCATTCGTGGTGGCCATGACAGTCAAGCCACTGGACGGGCGCCACGCCGCGACGCCGGAGAAGAACAGCAAGGAGCCCTGTTCGTTGATGAGGGGCGACAGGTGTTTGGCCAACAGTAGCGGACCGACAACCTTCGCGTCGAAAGCAGCGATGATCTCTTCACGGTCAAGGTCGGCCACCGGCACATTCGGCGGCGCTGAAGCGAGGCTGATGACGTGGTCGAATTCGCCGCGCCCTTGAACCTGTCCGGCCAGGGCTCGCAAGGTGTCCTCCTTGCTGAGATCAATGTGCACGGCCGGCTCGGTGATGTCGAGGCGCTTCATCGTGTCGGCGAACTTGTCGGGATTTCGCCCGGCGAGCACGACAGCTGCACCCTCAGATCGCAGAGCAGCGGCAACGGCCGAGCCAATGCCCGACCCGCTACCGATCAACAGGACGCGCTTGTCTTTCAGCGTGTAGGTCATACGAATACACGTGTTCCTATCGGGATGATGGCGCAGTATGCGGGTTCCGAACCCGGTCACTCTTCGATGGACCCGACCAGCTAGTGGATGCCGAACACCGCGAGCGTCGTTTCACCTTCGCGGAGCCGGGGCAGCGCTGCACGTTCTCGATCCCGCCGCTTGTGGGCTTCGAGCAGGACAGAATCCAGCGACTCTGCCGGCAGAACGACGAGACCGTCGGCATCACCGAGGACCAGGTCACCGGGATTGACCGGAACTCCCCCGAGGACGAGCGGGACGTTCAGTCGGCCTCGGTGGTGCTTACCCGTGCGCTTGATGCTCAGCCCGCGGCTGAAGACAGGGAAGCCGAGCCGTTCGAGTTCGGTGATGTCGCGGACTCCGCCGTCGATGACCAGCCCCTGGAATCCACGGGCGAGCGCCGATTCGGCCAGCATCTCGCCCCAGTAGCCGGCGAGGTGCCCGCCGACGTCGGCGACGATGACCGCGCCGGGAGGCGCTTGCGCAGCCACGGCGTCGTGCAGCGCAAGGTTGTCACCCGGATGGCCGGCCACGGTGAGCGCAGGCCCGCAGACCCGTGCCCCGCGCCAGGCTGCCGCGATCCGGCTGTCGACTGCGCAGTCGAGTCCCGACGCCTCGTAGACCGTGGCGGTGTCGAAATCGACGAACCTTGAATACAGGCCGGGTTCAGTCATTCCGCCGGCCGCTGCAGGGTGTGGTAGTGGTACTTTTCCCGGGCGGCGCGCAGCGACATGTTGTCAAGCGCGAACCGAAGGATCATCGCTTCCCGTTCGACGATTTCCTGACCGATTCTCAGTACGTCGTCGATGAGGTCGGCGGCGACGATCACGAGGCCGTCGGCGTCACCGACCACCCAGTCGCCAGGCCGGACCCGCACGCCGCCTATATTGACAACGCCTCCGGTCTCGGCCAGTTCGACGCGGTCCTTCGCGGTACGCATGAACCGGCCACGCGTGAAGAGGGGGTAGCCGATCTCGACGGATTTCGCGCTGTCGCGGCACACTCCGTCGATCACGGTTCCGGGGAGTTGCTTGGCGGCGGCGACACTGGTCATGATGTCGCCCCAGACGGTGCAGTCCGTGCGGCCGCCGTTGTCGATCACCGGAACTTCGCCGGCCGGGACATCGTCGAGCCAGTCGCCGGAGTTCGCGGTGCGAGGACCTACCGGGACGTAGCGCACGGTGAAGGCGCGCCCGACGAGCCGGAAGTCGTGATCGAGCGGCGTGATGCCCAGGGCTGCCCCGGCGGCGCCGAGCTTGTCGAGCGCATCTGACACGTTCGCCGTACCGAGCGCGGCGAGCCGACTGGTTCGACCGGCGGCGATCCCATTCGTCGTCATCAGGCCAGCCGCCCCACGATGCTCGTGAACTGAGTGTCGTGCATGACCTCCACCACCGACGCCCCGGACTCGACTGCCTCGATCATTTGACGCTCCCGTTCGAGGATCAGCTCGCACAGCCGCAGAACCTCGCCGATCACGCCCGCAGAGATGAACGTGACTCCGCACGCGTCCGCGAGGATGTAATCGCCGGCGTTCACCGTCACCCCGGCGAACTCCACCGGCTCGTTGAACGCCTCCTGCACGATGCGGCCACGGGCGCTGATAGGAACCACCGCCCGGCCGTACACCGGGAAGCCAAGGGACCTGCTCGCCCCGATGTCGCGGCATGCTCCGTCGATGACCACGCCGGCGATTCCACGCTTCTTCGCCGCGTGAGTGACGATGTCGCCCCAACACGAGACATCCAGACGCCCCTTGTTCGCCATCACCATGATGTCGTCTGGGGCAGCGGTGGCGATGGCTTCGGTAGCCAGGTGATTGGTGCCGGTCTCGGACTGGGCACGATCGGCGACCGTCACGGTTCGTGCGCGACCCACGATTTTCTCGCAGTCCCACAAGGGTCGAACGCCGTGGACGGCGCCAGGCCGGCCGAGGAAGTCGAGCGCGTCGGACACGGCGCAAGTGTCGTAGCGCGCAAGCTGCTCAAGAACGTCGGCATTTGCGATCGTAGTCAATCCGACTACCCTCTTTCTGTGTCACGACACGGGCCGGGCGACTAGTTCGATTCGACATAGCCCTCCGACCAACCCGTGTAGTTGAATCTTGGAACCGGCCCGGCGCGATGTCCAATACTCATAAGATGCCCAGCCGATACTTTCGGCCTTGGTGTCAGTTCAGAATGAGCTTGCCCAGGTAGATCATCGAGCCGAGCGGTGTGCCGTGCGCGTCGGCGATCGGACTGGGCCCGACATGATCCCGCCTGCTTCGTGCGACCGGAGTCATCCGTCGCCGGCAGATGGTGACCGAGGCGCCGAACAAGGCACTAGGCAGCCGATGCCAGCCACGGTTCGAGACGTGCCCACCGCTCGGTCAGAACCTCCTCACCCAGATCGTGATCTTGAAACGTCCTGCGACCGGCAAAACCGACATATCAGTCCATTCTGAACTGATCGCTTATTGCGCGGTTCCCTTGGTTTCGTCTTCGGCGCCGCCGTTGCCGTATATACCGGTGATGACCTCAAGGACGTTGCGCACCAGCGCCGGCGGGTCGTCACGAAGCCAGACCGCCGCGATCTCGGTGAGCGAAACGGGTTGCGCAAGCGGCACCCAGACGGCCCCGGATGTGCCCAGCATGCGCGCCGAAGTCGGCGCGAGCGTGACTCCCAGGCCGCAGGCGACGAACCCGACCTGGGACTGGATCGTCGAGCCTTCGAACGCGGTGCGAGCCGTGACTCCAGCCGAATGCAGCGCGCCGACGACCTGGTCGTGATAGTACGGGGACACCGAGCGGTTCGGGAGCACGAACGGTTCGCCGGCCAGCTCCGCGATGTCGACCCGTGCGCGGGTGGCAAGCCGGTGGTCCGACGGGACGACGACAGCGAGAAGTTCGCTTTTGAGCGGTCTGAGCACCAGGTCGTCATCAGTGATGCCTGCCCGGACGAACGCGATGTCGATGATGCGTTCGCGCAGATGCATCAGTGCCGCGGCGGTGTCGGTTTCAGTCAGATCTATGGTGACGTCCGGGTAGGCGGCTGAAAACGCCGAGATCGTAGCGGGCAGAATCTGCCAGAAGGCGTGGGCGATTCCCGCGACGTGCAGCGTGCCGCTGTGCCCGAGAGATGCCCGGTGCACCCGTTGCCGTGCCTGGTCGGCCAGGTCCAGGATTCGTCGCGCTTCGGCGACGAAGGCTTCACCTTCCTTGGTGAGCCTGATGGCCCGGCTCTGGCGAAGGAAGAGCGTAACGCCGAGATCCTTCTCGAGCGCCCTGATCTGCACGCTCAGCGGAGGTTGCGCCATGTGGAGCCGGGCGGCCGCCCGGTTGAAGCTGAGTTCCTCGGCGACCGCCAGGAAGTACCGCAGATGGCGAAGTTCCATGCCTCCGGCGGCCGATCTTGTGGTGGCCGCGGCATCGGCCGGGCGTTTGGTGGTCATGACGGGATCCCCATGACATGGGATGCGAGGATCACGTGGGAGCGGGTGTCGACCACGCCGGCCGTCTGCCTGAGCGCGTCGATGATCTCGGTGAGATGGGCTACATCACGCAGTCGCACCCAGACGAGTGCGTCGTAGTTGCCGGAGACCGTGAACACCGCGAGGACTTCCCCCATCGCCGACGCCGCGTCGTCCATGGACTTCGGGCGGGTCCGGCCGGCGAACCGCAGCTCGATCAGCGCCTCGACCGGGAAACCGAGCTTTCGCTGGTCGACGCGAACGGTGTATCCCCCGATGACGCCATTCGCTTCGAGGCGCTTGAGGCGGCGAGTCACCGCAGTTTGGGACAGGCCGACCTTGGTCGCCAGGACGCTCGCGCTCGCCCGCCCGTCGACCGTCAGGGCGTCGATCAGTCGCCGGTCGATGTCGTCGACGACAACTTCACTGGACACCTCGCTCGCCCTCCGGATCTTGCGGGTTTGTGTTGTGCCGCTGTGCTCGGTCCACGTTGACCGGGATGTTACAGCAGGTCGACGTTCGCGCCCTGCAGGAAGATCACTGAGTCGGCGTTCGTCTTGTCGACGATGGGCGAGTTCACGATGACCTTGGACGGGATCTCGCCGACGAGCTTGCGGACGTGCATGGCTCCGACGATCACCGGCCAGGCGTAGATCTGGGACGCCGCGTGACGCACCGTCGCGAACAGTTGACCGTTCAACACCGCCTGGCAGCCACGCACTGTTCCGTCCACGCCGGTCAGCAAGGTCTTGTCCTGCCGGTTCGCCGCCTTCAGCGCGTTGAACGCGCCGAAGGCCATGTCCTCGTTCTGGCAGAACGCGCCGTCGATGACCGGATACTTCGTCACGTAGGATTGCCACAGTGCCTGTGACTTGTCGGTGGTGAAGTTGCCGTAGTCCGAGGCGAGGACCTCGATGTCCGGGAACGCCTTTACGGCGTCGGCGAATCCGCGGTGCCGGTCGATGACGTTGCTGCCACCGGCGATGCCCTGCGTCTCGATGATCTTGCCCTTGCCCTTGAGCGCATTGCACAGCTTCGTGGTCATGTCGAACCCCATCTGGTAGTGGTCGGCCTCGATGGTCGTGAGGAGGCCGTCCACCGGTTTGGTCTCCAGCGCCACGTCACTGAGGTAGCTGATCACCGGCGTCCCGGCGTCGATGAACTTCTGCGCCGCCGTCGACAGGTTTCCCTGGATGATGCCGTTGAGGACGACCAGATCCCACTTCTTCGCCGCGGCATCCTGGATCTGACTCAGCTGCTTGCCCGGATCCCCGCCGGGGTCGAGCTGAGTCAGATTCACGTTGAACTGGTTCGCCCAGAATTTCTGCGAAGCGTAGCCCTGGGTGGTCCAGGGGATGACGTTGCCGTAGGACGAGGACAGCACGTTGAGGGTCTTTGAATCGCTGTTGCCGCTGTCCTTGTTGTCGCTTGGTGTGCTTACCTTCGTGCAGGCTGCCAGCAGAGATCCCAGCAGGCCGACCCCGGCGACGCCGGCACTCGCCTGCGCGAACGAACGTCGGGAAACACCGGGTCTGGTGTCGGTCCGGTGGTGCTTGGAGTCGGTCATGATGAACCTCCGGCGTCAGCGTCGGGTGATGGGTGAGTGCTGCGAAGCGGGTCCGTTCGTGGTCAGTGAATGTGGTGGCCGGCATCGACCGGGATCGATGCTCCGGTGATGTAACGGGCCTCATCGCTGGCGAGGAACACGACCACGTTGGACACGTCCTCGGCCTCGACATAGGGCACCGGCAACAAGTTGAGGCCGTAGAACGCCGGCATGGCGTCGGAGAGGGTGGGGTTCTCGAGGTCTGGGCGGAACAACCGGTAGGTCGCTTCGTTGAGAAGCAAGTCGGTTCCCACGCCGGTGGGATGTACTGAGTTCACCCGGACCGAAGCGGGCCCGAGTTCCACCGCGAGGGTCTGCATCAGGCCGACGATGCCGTGCTTGGCCGTGGTGTACGCACCGAAGTGCATGGCGGGCCGCATCGCCAACGATGACGAGATGAGCACGATCGATCCCCCGTTCTGCCCTGCGGCGAGAACGGGCAGAGCAGCCATCACTGTGTTGAACACCCCCGTCAGGTTCACGTCCAGGACGGTGTCCCAGTCTTCGTGTCGGGTGTCTGCGATCTTGACGCCCGGGCCGTTGATGCCGGCGTTGGCGACCACGATGTCAAGGCCGCCTAGCTCGTCGGCCGAGGACTCGACGAACGTGCTGAGGGCGGTGCGGTCACGGACATCGAGTTCGGCGCTGATGATCCGCCGGCCCCGCTTCTCGACGAGTGCGATCGTCTCCTCGAGGTCGGCGGTGGACGCGGCTGGAGCTCCTTGCGCGTCCACCGGCCCGCAGACGTCGAACGCGATGATGTCGGCGCCTTCAGCCGCCATCGCGACCGCGTGTGATCGTCCCTGGCCGCGGGCGGCGCCCGAGATCAGCGCGACCTTGCCGGCGAGCCGCGTGCCCATCAGAGAACCTCGGCGACGGTGAACGGAACCCAGGAGATGAAGCCGTAGAGGACGTCGCGGATGTCGATGGGCGAGGCGGGTGCCAGCGCGGCGGCCGGGTGGTCTGCCGGGAAGAGCCATTCGATGTCGTCGACCTGCGAGGCGAGGATGTCAGCGACGAACGGCACACGGACGCGCGCGATCTCGGTGCCGCCGGCTGAGGCCGACTCGCGGCTGGTGAAGTAGTTGAGGTGCCCGCCGACGGTGTCGAGCTTGTCCATACCGACGGAGGCATGGACGCGGATGAGCACCCGGTCGTCGGCATGCAGCTCGATGATGAGCCGGCCGGGCTCCGGTTCGGTGTAGGTCACGTAGCCGACGCTGGCGACATTGCCACAGGACTCCTTGGCGTAGGCGCGCATCCCGTCGTGTCCGAGCCAATGATGCGCGAAGTACCGGCCGTGTCCGGTTCCCGCGTCGCCGGGGAACACGCTGTCCCAGCCGTCGACCTCGGGAGCGATGTAACCGCATGACAGCTGGGAGTACTCACCGAACCCGGACGACGTGCCGGGGTGCGGAGCGACCCACAGATTGAGCAGGACATAACCCTCGTCGTGAGGTTCCAGCTCGACCGGAAGGACGTCCCGCACGGCGTCGGCGTTCGCCGGCCTGTACGCGATGATCATCATCTGGGCGTCCTTGATCAGCTGACGCTCCAGGGACACGACGCCGTTCGTTCCGGTTGCGGTAACCGCGGTCATGGTGAGTCCTTTCGAAAGTCGGTCGGTAGGACGCGGCGTCAGGAGTTGGTCCACGCGGATGCCGGCGTCAGCAGCCGGGCGGCGCTCGTCGCCTCGTACGGCAGGCTGGTGCTCGGTGTGTTCACCAGCTCGAGGTAGAGGCCTATCGGGGTGCGCACGTACTGGATGGTGATTCCGGCATGCGGCATGTTTTCCAGGTGGACGGGTTCTCCGCACGGTGTGCAGCCGTGCGAGCGGAGGTAGTCGCCGGCGGCGGCGATGTCTTCGACCTGGATCGCGATGTGGGTCGCGCCGAGGTGGTGGTTGTGCGGCCACGCCGGGTTTTGATCCGTGCTGTCCCATTCGAGCAGCTCGACGACCTGCGAAGGGCCGAGCCGCACCATCGCCAGCACACCGGAGGCCCGGGCCGGCACGTCGAACTGGTCGCTCATCCAGCTACCGGCCGGGTCACTGAACGGCCCGGCGCGGAACAATTCCTCGCCGCCGAGGACCTCGACGAAGAAGCGGACGGCGGCGTCGAGGTCCGCGACGGTCCACGCGACGTGGTCAACGTTGGTGGCGGTCGGTATTCCCGTGGTGCGGGTTTCAGGCATGAGAAACTCCCCTGCGTGTCCCAGGTGGACACCCAGTCGGTCGTGGGTGGAAGGGTGTGCTGCTTCGGCCGTTCGCTCAGCCGCGGTGGTGCGCGCTGTGCGAGTGGGTGGGAGCGCCGGTATCGAGAAGCTCTACCGTGATGATCTCCAGCGGACCGTCTCCGACGTTCTCGAGGTCGTGGATGAGGTTCTCACCGGGCCCATAGCGCTGGAAGGACACCTGTCCCGGCGTGGGCTCGATGTAGCGGGCCGTTCCGTCTTCGAAGCGCTGGTAGGCGGAGCTGGCGCGAACACAGATCCAGAAATAGTCGATGGTGTGGTTGTGGAACGGAACCCGCGTCCCGGGCTCGATGGTGGAACCCCAGACGCGAACGGACTCGTTCTCGAACAGCACGGTGTTGCCGACCGCGAAGTTGGTGGGTGCTTCGGTCAGCTCGGCGGTGAACTCGCTGGTGTCGAACGTCGGTGTCGCGTTGTCGCTCATTCTCTGTCCTTTGTCTCTTGATCGTCGGGATTCGCTACGCCGGTTGAGCCGGCGGGTCCGTCAGACGGTCGGGATACTGCCGCCGTTGACCGCGTACTCGGCCCCGGTGACGAAGCTCGCGAGCGGGCTCGAGAGGAAGACGTTCACGGCAGCGACCTCGTCGACCGACGCGAGCCGGGCGAGCGGCAGCCGGCGCATTTCCGTGGCAAAGTGGTGGATCGCCTGTTCGGGCGTCATGTCCAGCTGGGACGCCAGGGCATCGGCGAACCCGCCGGGGCGATCCCACATCGGGGTACGGGTCGGGCCGGGACTCACGGTGTTGGAGCGGATGTTCTTCGGACCGAACTCGACGGACAGCGTCTTCATGAACATCAGGATCGATGCCTTGGTGACGTTGTACTCGGCGAAGAACGGATCGGGCATGCGCGCGGCGTCGGAGGCCACGCTGACGAGGGACCCTCCCCCGGCTTCGACCATCGCGGGGACGAGTGCGCGACACATCCGGACGACGCTGAGGAAGTTGACGTCGATCGAGCGCCGCCAGTCGTCGTCCGTCCCGTCGAGGGCGCTTTCGCGGACCGGGGCGATACCGGCGCAGTTGACCAGGATGGTCGGCGTGCCGAAGGCGTCGCGCGCTGACTGGAGCGTTTCGGTGCCGACCGCCGCCTCGGTGAGGTCCTTCTTCAAGAACACGAACTGCTCCCTGGCGAGGCTTTCCGACTCGCCAGGGTTCAGGTCGACGCCCACCACATTGGCGCCCTCGGAGATGAAGGCCCTGGCAGTGGCGAGACCGATTCCCGAGCCGGCGCCAGTGACGACGACGACCTTGTTTCTGAGCTGGTAGTCCATTCCGTGCTTCCTCTGTTTCGTCGTTCGCGGATGGGTGTCGGGAGCGCGCTGGGCGTCGATCAGATCGGGGTGCCGTATGAGGTCGTCTTGCCGGTGTGCCACGGGCCGTGCCCGGTGATGCGCGTTGGCTCGACGTTGATCAGGCAGAAGTCGTCCTCGCCGAGGTCGAGTCCCCACTTGCCGGTGTACTTGAGCGCGAGGTTGTCCATGAATCGCCTGGCCTTCACCGGGTCGAGGTCCACGGTCGCGTTTCCCTCGATGAGCAGGTGGCGATGCAGGCCGTTGTCGGCGATCACGTTGTCCATGATCGAGATGACGACGTGCGGGTCGCGCTGCACGTTCTTCGTCTTGATTCGCCAGGGTGGCGTGCCGATCTGGATCACGCCATCCGGGGTGATGTCCAGCCAGACAAAGGAAACGTGGGGCCGGCCGTTCGCGCGAATGGTCACGACATGGGCGTTGACCGGCGATTCCAGGAGCTTGCGGGCCTCGGGGTGGATCTCGATCGTCATGGCGTCCGCCTCCCTGCGACTAACTTCGCAGCTGCTTGAACTATCGGTTTGGGTAAGTCAGGTGGTTCGGGGTCGTCAGAGACGGTGGCGGCGGCCCTGGCGGCGATATTGGCCGTGCAGACGTTGAGGATGACCGCGCACACGAGGATGATGCCGCCGACCAGCGGCTTCATGTAGATGTTGAGGTCGCTCTGATCCAGCCCGTTCTGCAGGATCGTGTACAGCAGGACACCCACGAGGGTCTGCCGGATTCCGCCGATGCCACCGAACAAGCTGTTGCCGCCGAGCACGACGCAGGCGAAGACCGGGAGCAGGTTGTTCAGCCCGGTATCCGCCTGAGCGGACCCGAGGTAGCCGACGTTGACGAGACCGCCGATCGAGTACAGGACGCCGGCACCGACGAACACGTAGATGACGATGCGGGTGGCCGGAACCCCGCTGAGGATCGCCGCCTGGCGGTTGGCGCCGGCCATGTAGATGTAGCGACCGATCCGGGTCTTGGCGAGAACGAGGTAACTGACAGCCATGATCGCCGCGGCGAAGACGGCGATGAGGGGTACGGGTCCCCATGTGCCTTGCGCGATGTGGGTGGCCAGCCCGGTGCTGGCGGCGACCGAGTTGCCTTGCGCGAAGTAGTAGGCCAGGCCCTGAGCGACGAGCAGGACCGACAGGGTCGCGACGAAGCTCGGGACGCCGATGCGGGTGACGACGAGGCCGTTGATCAGGCCGAACAGCAGACCGATCGCGATGGCGAGAACGAGGCCGGCGACCTGGCCGCCGCTGACGATGATCTGGCCGACCCAGGGAATGGGGAACGCGGTGCCGGAGACGACGATCGATGCGGACAGTCCGCTCACCGAGGCGACGGCTGCGAAGGAGAGATCGATTTCTCCGAGGATGACGACGAATGTCAGGCCGGTCGCGAGGATCGCCAGCACGGATGCCTGGATAGCTATGTTCTTGAGGTTGGCGGTGGTCGGGAAGGTATCGGGCGCGATCACGGAGAAGATGATGATCACCGCGACGAGCGCGGTCAGCGGGGCGATTGTCGGCAAGCCTCGCAGGACCCGGCTGCGGAAGGAAGGTCGGCTGGTCACGCGGTGATCTCCGTTTCGCCGAGGTGCGCCGCGCTCATGAGCGCCGAGCTGCTGGCTGACATGTCGTGAAGATGGGCACGGATGCGCCCTTGTTGGGCGACGTAGACACGGTCGGCTACAGCCAGGACGCTCTCGGGTTCAGCGGACACGACGAGGATCGCTGTGCCAGAGGTGTCTGCGGTCTGTCGAATGAGACGGGCGACCTCGTCCTTGGCGCCGACGTCCATGCCGCGGGTCGGTTCGACGAGGATCATCAGCCTCGGTGCTCGCACCAGGCAGCGGGCGAACAGCAGCTTCTGCTGGTTGCCGCCGGACAGGGTGCTGGGCAGCGTCTTCGGGCGGCAGCTCTTCACCGACAGCTGGGCGATCTGGTCGTTCGTGATCGATGTCTCCCGGGTCTTGGACAGCCGCAGGCCCACGAGGTTGTGCAGTTGGGCGAGGGTCACGTTCGCGGCGGCCGGCTGGCCCAGCGCCAGCGCGTCGCGCCGGTCCTGGGGGATGTAGGCCGAACCGAGGTGCCGGACGGAATGCTCGGCGGATCGCACCGCCTGGCCGGCCACGACGACGGCTCCGGTTCGATGCTTACGGATTCCGAAGGCGATCTCGGCGAGTTCGACGCTGCCGGAGCCCATGTCTCCGAACAGGCCGACGACTTCGCCGGGGTGGACTTCGAGGCTCATGTCCTTCACCCGGGGAAGGGCGCCGCAGTTCGTGATCGTCAGATACGGGCGGCCGGCGGGGACGGGCTTGAGCCGGCATTCGGCTCCGGTGGTGGTTGCTCGTCGTCCGCTGCCCCCGACCATGAGCTGGACGAGACTCTCCTTGGTCGTCTCGGCCGTGGTGCGGTGGCCCGCGACCTTGCCGTTGCGCAGGACGGTCGCCGTGTGGCTGTGGGCCATGACGTCGTCGAGGAAGTGCGTGATCAGCACGAAGGAGGTGCCGTCTTCGCACATTCGCGACACGAAGTCGAACAGGCGGTCAGCCTCGGCCACGCCGAGAGCCGAGGTCGGTTCGTCGAGGACAACGATCCGCCCGCCCGAGAACAGGGCACGGGCGATCTCGATCATCTGCTGTTCGGCGATCGACAGATCGGCGATCTTGGCGCGAGCGTCGATGGAAAGCCCCAGCCGGTCCAGGTGTTCCTGCGCGGTGGTGCGGGCACGTCGCCACCGGACGATGCGTTCGGAGTGCCCGAATCCGCCGGTGACGAGATTCTCGGCGACCGTCAGCGGCGGATACAGGGACATCTCCTGGGAGATGATGCGTACGCCCGCCCGGATCGCGGTCATCGGTGTGAAGTCGAGTTCCTCGCCCGCGACCGAGACCTTGCCGCTGCTGGGCCGGATCGCACCGGCCAGTACCTTGCCCAGGGTGCTTTTACCTGCACCGTTCTCACCGAGAAGGGCGCGCACCTCACCGACGCCGAGGTCGAAGTCGACCCCGTCCAGCGCCGTGATGCCGGCGAACCGGACAGTGATGTCGGAAAGCTGGACGAGCGCGTCCACGTGGTCGGGCGCGGGGGAAGCCTGCGTGGCGGCAGCGGTCACGGGGATACTCCCTTACTCGTCGTTGAGTACTCGTCGTCGAGGCGGCATGCGCTGGTAGGCAGACACTAAGTAGTGACCGGCCTCACGGTCCAATATCCGTATCGGTAGCTGTCGATACTTTCGACGTACCTGATCCATGGCCGGCACCCACAACGCCGGGGCGCAGTCGACGCATACACGCTGCGTGAAGGCGCTGCATGACGCAGATTTCCTGCGTCGATGCCCGACCATGTCAGTTGGTTGTTGCCGTGCTCGAAGGCGCCCCGTTGCATGTGCGGTGCACGTGTCCAGCGGACGAACGGACCAAGATCGATGACCCAAGCCTTGAGCCGAACGAATGTCACTCTCAGCGACCGGTACGAGGTCGACGAGGGCGATGTCATTCTCAACGGGACGCAGGCGCTTGTACGGATGCTGCTCACTCAGCGACGGCTCGACCGTTCCCGTGGCTTGCGTACCGGCATGTACGTCAGCGGCTACCCCGGTTCACCTCTAGGCGGGCTCGACCTCGAAATCGCACGCAGCAAGAAGCACTTCGACGACGACTTCGTGTTCCAGCCCGCGGTCAACGAGGAGTTGGCCGCGACCGCGGTCGCGGGGACACAACTCATCGAACAGACACGAGGGCGGCGTGTCGACGGCGTCACCGGCTTCTGGTACGGCAAGACGCCCGGTCTGGACCGGGCGACCGACGCGATCCGACACGCCAACACCGCCGGAACCAGCCACCTCGGTGGGGCAGTCGCACTGGTCGGTGACGACCCGATGTCGAAATCGTCCACGATCCCCGGCGCATCCGAATCGATCTGCCGAAGCCTGATGATGCCGTTGTTCGCGCCGTCCAACCTGGCCGAGATCGTGGAACTCGGCCTGCACGCGGTCGCGATGTCACGAACCACCGGGCTCTGGACGGCCCTCAAGGTGGTGTCCGACCTGGCCGACTCCTCCGCGGTCACCACGTTCAAGGACACGTTCGACGCCGTCCCGCCCGCCCCCACCGCCTCCCGCGGCAAGTCACCTGTCCTGCTCGCCACGAACTCGGTCAAGGCCGAAGCCGACCTGGTCACCACCCGCTGGGCGAAGGTGGCGGCCTACAGCCGGAACGTGGGACTGAACCGCGCCGTCAACGACGTCCAGCACCCCGAACTGGTCATCGTGTCCGCTGGAGGCGCGTACTCCACGCTGCGTCGCGCCCTCATCGAACTCGACGCCTCCCTCGATGACCTGGCTGCCGCGAACGTCCGCCTGGTTCAACTGCGGATGCCGTGGCCCCTCACCGCGCACGACGCCGAGCAGCTGTTCGCGGATGCCCAGCGCGTGTTCGTGATCGAAGACAAGACCCCGTTCGTCGAGACCCAGCTGAAGGAACTGCTCTATGGCGCCGTAGACGCGCCGGTCATCCTCGGCAAGGCCGATGCCGATGGTGCGTTGCTGCTGGACGCGTTCGGGGCGCTCACCGCCGACGACATCAAGAAGGCCCTGCACAGAGTTCTGCCCGGAGAGCTCCTCCCCGCCCCGGCCACACCCGCGGTGACGCCCGATCGGCGGGCGCTGCCGGTACCGCTGACGGTTCTGCCCGCTCGCACCGCGTTCTTCTGCTCCGGCTGCCCGCACAACATCTCGACGAAGGCCGGGTCCGACGAACTTGTCGGTGCCGGTATCGGCTGCCACGCATTGGTGATGGTCGATCCCGCCCAAGCGCGTGGGAACATCCTCGGCGCACCCCAGATGGGCGGTGAGGGCGCCCACTGGTTCGGCATCGCGCCGTTCACCACCGACCGGCACTTCTCGCAGAACATCGGCGACGGAACCTTCCACCATTCGGGATCGCTCGCAGTCCGGGCCGCCGTCGCGGCCGGCGTGACGATGACGTTCAAGGTTCTGTACAACGACGCCGTTGCCATGACCGGCGGCCAGAGCGCGAGCGGCAGGCTCAGCGTCCCGGACCTGGCACGCTGGCTGGAACTCGAAGGCGTGCAGCGTGTCGTCATCACCACCCCCGAACCGCGCGGCTACGCGCGGTCCTCACTCGGCCCGAACACGACAGTGCGGCACCGGGACGACTTCGACGAGGTCGCGGCCGACCTGGCAAAAGTCGACGGCGTCACCGTCATCATCCACGACGACCGCTGCGCCACCGAGGAACGACGAATGCGCAAGCGCGATCTACTGCCCATCGTCACCGAACGCGTATGGATCAACGAGCGCGTCTGCGAAGGCTGCGGCGATTGCGGTGAGAAATCGTCCTGCTTGTCCGTCGCTCCCGTGGAGACGGAGTTCGGTCGCAAGACACAGATCCACCAGGCGTCGTGCAACTCGGACATGTCCTGCCTGCACGGCGACTGCCCCTCGTTCGTGATGGTCGACGTTCCGGACAAGCCGGTGAAACGCAAACCGCCGAAGCTGCCGGTGGCCCTGACACCTCCCCAGCCACGTTTCGACACCTCCGACTTCCTCATCCGAATGCCTGGCGTGGGCGGAACCGGCGTGGTGACGACCTCCGCGATCGTGCAAATGGCCGCCATGCTCGACGGCAAATATGCGGCCGGCCTCGACCAGACCGGGCTGGCACAGAAGGGCGGCCCCGTCGTCTCCGACGTCCGGATCGCCCATCAGCCCATCGACGCCGGCGTACGCGCTTCGAGCGGGTCCGTCGCGGTGCTGCTCGGGCTCGACCCGATCGGCGCCGCCTCACCGACGACACTCGAGACCTGCTCACCGGCCCGCACGATCGCGGTGGTCAACACCGGCGCGCTGACCACAGCCTCGATGGCGGTCGACACCGCCACTCCCCCGCTCCGCAGGGAGGACGTACGCGCGACGGTCGACGCCGGCACCCTCGGCGACGCTAACGTCTACGTCGACGCATTGCACCTCTCCGAGGCTCTGTTCGGCGACCACATGCCCGCCAACCTCGTCCTCCTCGGCGCCGCCTACCAGCACGGCTGCCTCCCGGTCAGCGAACAATCGATCATGAAGGCCATCGAGATGAACGGGACCGGCGCATCCAACAACGCCGCCGCGTTCAACTGGGGCCGCGCCCTCGTCATCGACGAACACACAGTGCTGGAAGCAGCCGGTCTCAGGCCCACCGATCCGATCCCAGTGCGCGATGCATCGCGAAAGATGATCGCCGACGCGAGCATCAGCGATGCTGTGCGCGAAGTGGTCGCCCGTCTCGCCGACGACCTCGTCGACTACCAGAGCACCTCGTACGCCCAATCGTTCGTCGACTCGGTCGCCGAGTTCAACCGGGCGGAGACGCGAACTCTCGGCGCGGATGCCAGTGACCTCACCGCCGCCTACGCTCGCGGCCTGCACCACCTGATGGCGTACAAGGACGAGTACGAGGTGGCACGACTGCATCTGCTGCCGTCCGAGCGCGAACGGATACGACGTGAGTTCGGGCCGAACGCCAAGGCGAGCATCATGCTGCACCCACCGCTGCTGCGTGCGCTCGGACTCAAACACAAGATCCGGCTCGGCCCGTGGTTCCTACCCGCGCTGTTCGTCCTCGCCCACCTGAAGCGGGTGCGCGGCACCCGCCTCGACCTGTTCGGCTATGCGAAAGTTCGCCGGACAGAGCGCTCCCTGATCCAGGAATACCGCGCAGCCGCGTCGGCCGCGATCACGACGGTGACCGCCGACAACACCGACGACGTACGGACCGTGCTCGATGCCGCCTTCGAGGTACGCGGCTACGAGCACGTGAAACTTCGCAACGTCGACCGGTTCCACGAGACGGTCGCCGCGGCGCTCGCACGCCTCGGTTCGGCAAGCTGAGGCAGCCGCTCACTACCCCGACGCGGCGCGCGGGGCCGGGTTCGAGGAACGTCACCTGCAGGGTGTTGACCCCGGCCTCGCGCAGCGCCGCCCGGCGCTCCGTGACCAGCCCCTTCGGCCCGACCAACGAGATCGCCCGCATTAGCGCCGCCACCCAATCCGTCTCGGAAAAACGCTGCTACGGCAGTTAGGCGAGTAGGTGGCCGCGGCGTAGCGCAACCAGGACCAGATGTGGTCGGAGCTGTTCACGCCACACCCGGCGAGTGTGGTGAGCAGGCTCCGGATCTCCGGTGACGTGAAGTCGATCAAGCCTGGTTCGTTCGCGCTGGTTCCCCTTTCGCGGCAAGGGATCGGGACACGGCGAGCCAGGCGCGGGCGGGCATGGACAGCGTGAGGGGACACCTCCCCGGCCTGCTCGGCCCACGTCCAGCCGTTCTTCCGCTCCAGCCCGTCACCAGCCCGGACACATACTCCCACGCCCGCCCCCGCGGTTCCGACCGAGCGAACCGGCCCGCGATCCGCTCATCGACCACCACGGACGACGATCCACCACACCACAACCAACTGCCGTTGCAGTGGAGCAGGTCCCGAGCCTGTTGCGCGCGGTCAGTATCACCGTCGGCGCGGAACCGCCCAAGCTTGAACCCGCAACCGTTGCGCTGGTCTTCGCCGACGTAGCGCCAAAGTCCGGGCCAGAGGTTGCGGACGTTTTCCTGCGTGTCCGGGGTCGCGTCAGGCGAGGTGAAGACACCGAAGTGGACATCACGTCATTCAAGCCACCTCCCGGGCCCACAGCAACGCCGTGATGTCCGGGTACGGGCGCGCAACCAAAGTGGTGGCGGCGGGAGTGCACAGAGGTGCGCGGATCCACGCCCGGCAAGCCGTCGCGCACGGTCGGCCGGCGATCCTGACCGATCTCGTCGTGCAGGCGAACCGCTGGCCCGCCGACCTCATCGGCCGACCCGCCGTCCACGTCGCGCACGGCACTGCCGAGGCGACGGCGATTGTTGGGGACATCATCGCCGCCTGCGACGAAGTCAACGAGCTGCTGGCCTTCGCCCTGCAGCGATGACGCCCGAGGCACTTCCCGAGCGGCTTGCGCGACTGCAGCCGCACCCGGCCCCCGGCTGCGTACCGCGGTCGGAGCCGGGCCGCCGCCTAACCGAATGCCGCCGAAGCCCAGAGCCCGCGGCTTGTCGCCTGGAAAGCTGCCGAAGGCGTATCCTCCCGAGTTCCCGCTCGCGCTGTCGCACCGGTTCGAGTGGGCAAGCCCGTGCGAGAGGCCACGCGGGAGCTCGGGATCAGGGAGTCGTGTTTGCACACCGGGGTCAGCACCGAGCACGCGAAGCTGGCAGCGGTGAAGTGGCGAATCCGCCAACTCGAGACCGGGCTGGAGGTCCCAAGCCTCGCGGAGCGAGGGATTGTCGGTGAAAACTGGCTTGCCAGCTACTGGAAGTCACTGCGGGTTCTACGATTGGCGGGTGCCCCCGGGTACGGACCGGGCTGCGGCCGTGCATGGGCATCATGGTCAGCCGCAGAGCGGTTTTCTCGGTGTAAGCCTCAGAACTGTGGACTGGTCCGCACCCCAGAACACAAACTCGTCGCGAACGCCCTGGATATTGCCATCAGCAACCGAAAAACCGTCTTTGGTCACCGCAGTTCGTAGTCCTCCAGCAGCCGGCGCCCGATGATCATTCGCTGGATGTCGGCGGTGCCTTCGCCGATCAGCAGCATCGGCGCCTCGCGGTAGAGCCGTTCGATCTCGTACTCCTTGGAGTACCCGTAACCGCCGTGGATGCGGAAAGAGTCCTCCACCACCTGCGCGCAGTACTCCGAGGCCAGGTACTTCGCCATCCCGGCTTCCAGGTCGTTGCGCTCGCCCGAGTCCTTCTTCCGCGCCGCCCGCACCATCATCTGGTGCGCCGCCTCCACCTTGGTGCCCATTTCGGCCAGGCGGAAGAGCACCGCCTGGTGATCGGCGATCGGCCGGCCGAAGGTCTCCCGCTGTTGCGCGTAGGCGACGCCGAGTTCGAACGCACGCCAGGCCACCCCGCACCCGCGGGCCGCGACGTTGACCCGCCCGACCTCGACGCCGTCCATCATCTGGTAGAACCCGCGACCGGGCTCGCCGCCGAGGATCTGCGAGGCGGCGATCCCGTAGTCGTCGAAGACGAGTTCGGTGGTGTCGACACCCTTGTAACCCATCTTCTCGATCCTGCCCGGAACCGTCAGACCCGGCGCCACCTCACCGAAGCCGGCGGGCTTGTCCACCAGGAACGTGGTCAGGTTCCGATGCGCAGGCCCGGCGCCGGCACCGGTCTTGACCAGCACCGCGACCAGGGTCGACGATCCCCCGTTCGTCAGCCACATCTTCTGGCCGTTGATCAGGTACCCACCGTCGTGCGGGGTGGCGCGGGTGCGGATGGCGGACACGTCGGAGCCGCAGCCGGGCTCGGACATGGAGAACGCGCCGCGGATCTCGCCGGTGGCCATCTTCGGCAGGTAGTGGCGTTTCTGCTCCTCGGTGCCGTGATGCATGAGCAGGTGAGCCACGATGAAGTGGGTGTTGATGATGCCCGACACGCTCATCCAGCCGCGGGCGATCTCCTCGGCCACCAGCGCGTAGGTCAGCAGCGACTCGCCGATCCCGCCGTACTCCTCGGGAATCGTCAACCCGAACAGGCCAAGTTCCCGCATCCCTTCGACGATCTCGGCGGGGTAGGCGTCGGCGTGTTCGAGTTCGGTCGCGACCGGGATGATCCGGTCGTCCACGAACGCGCGGACGGTCTTGAGGATGTCGTCCTGGACGTCGGTCAATCCTTCGGTACGGCACAGTTCACGCGCCATCGCTGTCATCTCTCCTCGTCATGATCAGCCCGTTGTCGGCGAGCCTCCCGATCTCCCGGCCGGACATCCCGAGCACCTCGGCCAGCGCCCACTCCGTGTCCGCACCGAACTCCGGCGCCGGCTCGGCCTCGCGGTAGCGCGAGTTCCAGCGCAGCGGGGAGGTGGCGGTGACCATCGGGCCCACCCCGGCCTGCTCGACCTCGGTGAGCACCGGCGACTCCGTACCCCGTCGCCAGGCCGCCACGACCTCCGACGGCGAACGGAACTCGCCGGCCATCACCCGGGTGCCGCGCGCCGCCTCGAGCACCTCTTCCACGGTGCGGGCGGCGAACCACGGTGCGAGGACCGCCTCGATCAGGCCGCGGTGCCGGTACCGCTCCCCCTCGACGTCGAAATCGGTGCCGTGCACCGAAGACAGGGCCGCGAACACCGCTTCCGTCCCGGTCATCCGCATCAGGTCCCGCCACTGGGCGCGGGTGATCGCCACCGCGACCACCCGGCGACCGTCGGCGCACGCGAAATCCACGCCGAACGCGCCGAACAGGTGGTTGCCGAGCCGGGGCCGGTCCTGGCCGGCCTCGGCCACCTCGGCGAACCAGCCCAGATGCGCCACGTGCGCCGCGGCCACGTCGGCCAGGGCCAGCTCGACCAGGCACCCGTCACCGTCCACCGCCCGCCGGCGCAATCCGGCCAGCAGCCCGGACACCGCGAGCAGCCCGGTGGCGATGTCCCAGGCAGGCAGGACGTGGTTGACCGGACGGCGCGAATCGGCCGGACCGGTCAGCGCAGGCACGCCGTAGCGCGGGTTGACCGCGTAGTCCATGGCGGCCCGGCCGTCGGGATAGCCCTGGATGTGGACGTGCACGAGGTCGGCTCGGCGAGCACGCAACCGGTCGTGGGACAGGAAGTCCCGGCCGATGGTGTTGTCGACGAACAAGCCGGCGTGCGGGCCGGGCGCGGTGATCAACGCGGCGGCGAGTTCCTGCCCTTCCGACACGCGGAAGTCGACGGCGACGGACTTCACGCCCTTGTTCATCCCGGCCCAGAACAGGCTCCGGCCGGTCCCGCTCAACGGCCACCGGCCCGCGTCCACCGGCCCGGTGACCGGGTCCAGCCGCAGCACCTGCGCCCCCAACTGCGCGAGCGTCATGCCGGCCAGCGGACCGGCGACGAAACTCGTGGCCTCCACGACCCGCAGCCCGCGCAGCGGAGCGGTCATTCGACCAGCTCCAGGACGGCCGCGAGGCCCTGGCCGCCGCCGATGCACATCGTCTCCAGGCCGTAACGCGCCCCGCGGCGGCGCATCTCGTAAGCCAGCGTGGCCAGGATCCGGGCGCCCGTGGCACCGACCGGATGGCCCAGCGAGATGCCCGACCCACTGACGTTGACCCGCTCCAGGTCGCGATCGGTGAGCTCCCATTCCCGGAAGCAGGCGATCACCTGGGCGGCGAACGCCTCGTTGATCTCCACCAGTTCGATGTCGGACAGTGCGAGGCCGGCGCGGTCCAGTGCCTTCGCGACCGCCGGTACCGGACCGAGGCCCATGGTGCGCGGCGGCACCCCGGCCACCGCCCAGCTGACCAGGCGCAGGATCGGCGTGAGACCCAGCTCCGCCGCGGCGTCCCGGGTGGTGACGATGCACGCGGCCGCGCCGTCGTTCTGGCCGCTGGCGTTGCCCGCGGTGACGGTCGCCTCCGGGTCGCTGTTCACCATGACGGGCCGCAGTGTGCTCAGCGCGTCGAGCGAGACGTCGGGCCTCGGGTGCTCGTCGGTGTCGACGAGGGTGGCGGGCGCTCCGCGACGGCCGGGCACGGTGACCGGCAGGATCTCCGCGGCGAAGCGGCCGTCGGCGGCGGCCTTCACCGCGCGCTCGTGGGAGCGCAGCGCCCACTCGTCCTGTTCCCGCCGGGAGATCGAGTACTCGCGCCGCAGGTTCTCGGCCGTCTCGAGCATCCCGCCCGGCACCGGGTAGTCCTTCCCGCCGGCGGTCACCCGGGCCCGCGCGAGCCTGTCGTGCAGCCGGGGCCCGTCGCCCTTGACGCCCCAGCGGATCTCGTCGGTGTAGAACTCGACGTTGCTCATCGATTCGGCGCCCCCGGCGATGACGACCTCGGCGGCGCCGGTGGCGACGCTCATGGTGGCGTCGATGACGGCTTGCAGTCCGGATCCGCAGCGGCGGTCGATCTGCGCGCCGGGCACGCTCACCGGCAGGCCGGCGTCGAGCGCGGCGACCCGGCCGATCGCCGGGCTCTCCCCGCTGGGATAGCACTGCCCGAGACGCACGTCGTCGACCCGGTCCACCGGCAGGCCGGTCCGCTCGATCAGCTGCCGCAGGGTCTGCGCGGCGAGCTCGGTCGCCGACAGCGTCCGGAACGCGCCGCCGTAGCGGCCGACGGGGGTGCGCAGGGGGTGGCAGATGACGACCTCGTGGTTCATGGTCAGACTCCCTCTCGCAGTGCCAGCTCGCGCAGTGCGGCGGCGCGGATCTTGGTTCCGTTCGTGCCCGAGGTGGTGGGCATTTCGTCGATCAGGCGGACCCGGGACGGCACCTTGAACTTGGCCAGGGTCTGGGCGCACCACTGCTTGAGCTCGTCTTCACCGGGCCGGTCCGGGCCGTAGGGCACCACGAAGGCCACAGCGACAGTGCCGCCGTCGCCGCCGGGCACGCCCACGACTTTGGCCATCGCGACCGCGGGGTGCGCCGCCAGCCGGGTCTCGATCTCGGCCGGGTCGACCAGGAATCCCCGCAACCGCAGCACGTCACCGATCCGGCACAGGTACTGCACGGTTCCCGGGGCGACCAGCCGACCGAGGTCACCGCTGCGGAACCAGCCGTCCTCGGTGAACACCTCACCGGCGACCGCGGGATCACCGAGGTAGGCGTCGACGACGTTCGGACCGCGGAACTGCATCTCGCCCTCGGCGCCGTCCGGCACGGTTTCCCCGGTGACCGGGTCGGCCACCCGCACCTCGATCGCCTCCGTGACCACCTGCCCGCCCCCGGACCACCGCAGCTCCGCCGGATACCGCCGGGGCCAGAACGCGGTCAGCGCGAACAGCTCCGACGAGCCGTACACGCCGGCGACGGTGGTGCCGAACTCCCGCTCCGCCCAGGCCGCCAGCTGCCGGGACCGGCCCTCGAAGTCCGCGATCCCGATCCACCGCAACGGCAGGGGCGCGGGGTGGTCCTGCCAGGCCCGCTCGATGCGGCCGAGGAGGTCGTCCGCGCCGATGACGTGGGTGACCCGGTGGCGCACCATGTCGGTGAGGACGCCCTCGGCGTCGAACACCGGCTCCAGGGCCACCGCGGCGCCGGAGAAGACCGCGGCCATCGCCGCGACGAACCCGAAGACCCCGGACAACGGCAGCGCGCCCAGCATGACGTCCCCGGGCCCCAGGCCGATGCGCTCGCCGGCGGCAACGAGGTGCTCGGCCATGCCGGGTTCGCCGTGGGCAGCCAGTTTCGGGCGGCCGGTCGAGCCCGAGGTGGTGAACGCCGTGGCCAGGCCCGGAACCGGGCACGGCCGCAGCTCACCGCCGCCGGACGCCTCAGGGAACGCCGACGCCCCACCGCCCACGTCGTAGGCCGCCACCTCGTCCGGGGACGCCGGTGCGGCCCCGGGCGCGGTGGTCACCAGGCACACCGGCGGCTCGGCCGCGGCCGCCTCGTGCGCCGCGCGCAGGACCCGGCGGAGGTCGAGGTTCATGAAGTCGTGGGCGATCACCACCGCCCGGGGCCGGGCCATGCGCAGGACGTGCGCGACCTCGTCGACGTTGTACCGGGTGTTGATCCCGATGACGTGCGCTCCCACCGCCAGTGCGGCGAACTGCGCGGCGACGGCGTGGGACCAGTTCGGCAGCCAGACACCGACGCAGTCCCCCGCGCCGATCCCGTGCGCGCGCAGATCCTCGGCCATTCCGGCGGCGAGGTCACGCAACTGCCGCCTGCTGACCGGCCGCACCGGAGACCGGCCGGCGTCGGCGTCGTACAGCACCACGGCGTCGGGTTCGGCGTCGGCGAGTCCGGCGAACACATCGAGCAGACGCGGGGTCACGGTCGTCCCTCCTTCATCTCGCCCAGCCAACCGTCCAGCACCTTCGCGAAGTCGTCCATCTCCTCCATCGGGTAGTGCCCGTATCCCGGCAGCAGTACGAACCGGCCGTCCGGCGCCTGCCGGGCGGACTCGGCCACCGATCGGGCATCGACCCACAGGTCGTCCTCGCCGGCCACGAACATGATCGGGCACGGAATGCCCGGCAGCAGCGGGCGCACGTCATGCGTGCCCCACCCGATGAGGTCGCTGGTGGACACCAGCGGGTCCTCCCGGCAGTGCATGCGCGCGATCAGCTCGGCGCGCCCACGGGCCACCCGGCGGCCGACGACCGCGCGGGTTCCCAGGTGAGTGCGATCGGCACGCGCGGCGGCGGCGCTGTCCTCCAGTTCCCGTTCCAGCGCGTGCAGCTGGACCCGTCCCGGTCCGGACTCGGCGCACATCGACACCGCCGCGTCCAGCCGGTCGCCGTACCGCGCCGCGAGGTCCTGGGCGATCTTGCCGCCGATCGAGCAGCCGACCACCACCGGCCGCGTCACCTCCAGGACCTCCAGCAGCCGCACGAGCCAGTCCGCGTACTCACGCAGGTCCCGCACCGCGCCCCCGGGCGCAGGCTCGGAATGCCCGTGGCCCGGCAGGTCGGGCACGAGCACGCGGTATCCCAGGTCGCTGAGCGGCCGCAGCGCGTGCCGCCACTGCACACCGCTCTGCCCTGCCGTGTGAACCAGCACCAACGTGGTTCCGTTCGGCTCCCGCGGCGCGGCGTCCTGCACGAACCCGATGCGGTCGTGCAGCACCAGGTGGTGTGCTGTCACGGTGTGGACCGTCATGCGGCCACCTCGGTGTGCTCGGTCCGGGCGAGGTCGCGGGCGACGTCCACGATGATCTCCAGGGCCTTGGTCAGCCGGAGGTACTCGTACGGATCACCGCTGGAGGTGAACTCCCCGGTCATCAACCGGGCACCGAACCGGCTGTCCTCCGCGGTCAGCAGATCCGCCCAGATCCGGTCGGGTGCACCGAAGGTGAACGTGGCGCCGTGCGGCGACCGGCGGGTCACGTCGATGATCCGGCCCCGGTAGACGCGCAGGTGGACTTCGTGCTCGCCACCGCGCAGTCCGATGGTGCCGTCCCAGGACGCCACCGCGGACACGAACGCCGGGTTCGCCGTCAGTGCCTCGGCAAGCACTTTCCCCCACGCCACCGTGCCCACGTCCCGGTTCACGGGCCGCGGTCCTCCGTCACCCGCCCGCACGAGCGCGGTGGCCGTGCCCGACTGGATCACGGTGCCGGCACCGTCGCGCAGCTCGTTGTACCGGGTCACCAGTCCCTGGCCACCCCCACGGCTGTCCTGCAGGCGGACGATCGTCACCGCGAGCGAGAGCTCGTCCCCCACCTTGATCGGCCGGTGGTAGGTCCAGCTCTCCTCGGTCGCCGCCACGATCGACGCGCTCACCAGCCCCAGCCGGTTCCACAGCCCGGCCGCCACCGCCGCACCGAAGGAGCCCTGCAGGACCGGTTCCCCGAACGACGTGCCCCGGGCGTACTCGGCGCTGGTGTGCAGGGGGTGATCGTCGCCGCTGAGGGCGGTGAACCGCGCCAGGTCCTCCTCGGTCACCACCCTCGGTCCCGCCGTGAACCGCTGCCCGACCCGGAAGTCCTCGAAGTGCATCCCACCTCCGCCGGTCACGCCGCACCGTCCGCCCGGTCGGACGAAACCGCGTACAGGTCGCGCTGGAACCGTTCCCTGATGGTGCTCACCCCGGCGAAGGTCACCACGGCCATCGCGATGATGTAGAGCGACACCGCCCACGATCCGCCGGAGGCGGCGACCAGGGCCGTGGTGATCATCGGCGCCAGTCCGCCTGCCAGCACGGACGCCACCTGGAAACCCAGTGACGCTCCGGAGAGCCGGACATCGGCCGGGAACATCTCGGCGTACATCGCGGTCTGGCACCCGAACATCGACGCGTGGATCGTGAACCCGATGACCAGCGCGACCCCCAGCCACAGCAGGCTGCCGGTGTCGATCAGCCAGAACATCGGGAATCCCGCGACCGCCATGGCCACCGCGCCCGTCAGGTAGATCCGCTTGCGCCCGAGCCGGTCGGACAACGCGCCGAACACCGGGATGGTCACCACCTGCGTCAGCCCCGCGAGCATCACCACGAGCAGCATCGGCGTGCGGTCCAGCCCGAGTGTCTTCGTCCCGTAGTCGAGAATCCCGGAGATGAAGATGTAGAAGGTTCCGTTGACCACGAAGAACGCCGCGACCGCCTGCAGGATCTGCCGCCAGTACAGGCGGATCGCCTGCCCGACCGGCGCCTTGCGCACCCCTGCCCGCTGCGCGGCCGCCGAGGAGGCGTGCCGGAGCTCGGTGAAAACCGGGCTCTCCTCGATCTTGAGCTGGACGTAGATCCCCACGACCACCAGCAGCAGCCCGGACAGGAACGGGATCCGCCAGCCCCACGCCTCGAACGAACCCGCCGGCACCAGTGCGGTGAGCACCAGGAAGAACCCGTTGCCGAGGACCGCGCCGAGGATCGTGCCGGTGTTGACCAGCGAGCCGTAGAAGCCGCGCTTCGCCACCGGGGCGTGCTCCACCAGGAGCATCGCCGCACCACCCCACTGCGCACCGACACCCAGCCCCTGCACGATCCGCGCGACCACGAGCAGCACCGGCGCCCACATCCCGGCGGTGTCATAAGTCGGCAGCAGTCCCACCACGAACGTCGCCACACCCATCAACAGCATCGAGCCGACCAGCGGGACCTTCCGTCCGTAGCGGTCCCCCACATGCCCGGCGAGCACCCCGCCGAGCGGTCGCGCGACGAATCCCACCGCCAGCGTCGCGAACGACGCGAGCGTGCCCTGCACGCCGCCCAGCGTGGGGAAGAACAACGGACCGAACACCAACGCCGCCGCCGTCGAATACACCAGGAAGTCGAACCACTCGAGCACGGTCGACGCGATGGAGGCGAAGGCCAGCTTCCGCATCCTGCGCTCGTCGACCACGAGACCGCCGTGAGCCGCATCGGCTCGGGCGGACGGGGACACGTCACGGTCCGTAGACACCGGGGGACCTCCTCATCGATCGTCCACCACGGCCGCTCAGAACGAACGACCGTTCAGGCCAGTCAAGCAGGCGGTCCGCCCTGGGTCAAGCCCGGCGGCTCACCGGCCCGCACCACGCACGGAGTCGACAGTGGACACTGGATCCGCCGCGTCAGACCACGAAGGCGATACCGCCCGGTCCCCGCCGTGCTGGCGCGACGGGCACCACCCGATGCTCGCCGGTCACCCACACCGGGACCGACCCCAAGCCGTCGAGGCGCCCCCGGTGGCGACCGGACGCGACGACGAGCTCGGTCCTGCCCGTGCCCCCGCCCGCACGTCTCCGCGCCTCGGACAGGACGTCGGTCGAGGAGCACCGGATGCCGCCTGGGCCGGTAACAGCCGACACCGTCCGTGGTGAAGCCGCGCTGTTCCCCGAGCTCCCGGAGGGCGTCCACGAGGCCTGCGGCGCGGTGACCGAAGGTGAAGTCGGCGCCCACCATCACCGCCTCGGCACGCAGCCGCTCGACCAGCGTCCGCTCGACGAACTCGGACGGTGAGAGCGCGGCGAACTCGCGGGTGAACGGCAGCACGCAGACCGCCCGAATCCCGAGCCCGAAGGCGAGATGGGCGTTCGACGGTGCTCAACGCCGCGGTGCCCGCGGTAACCCGAGCACGCGTGCCGGGTGCGGGTCGAAGGTGACCAACACGGGCGGCAGGTTCCGGGCGCGGCCGAAGCCCACCGCGCGGTCGATCAGGTGGGCGTCACCACCGACGGGCCGAACCCGGCGGGCCCCTCGCCGAGCCCGCCGCAGCACGCACTCTTGCGACGAGGGGCGGACATCAGCTCCGAGCCCGGCCGGCCTGGTCACCTCCGGGCGAACGCGCGCACCGCGTCCGGGTCGAGCTCGACCCCGAAGCCGGGCCCGTCGGGCAGGTGCAGCTCCCCACCCTCGTAGCGCAGCGGGGTGGCGAGGTGCTCGGCACGCATCAGCAGGGGCCCGAACAGCTCGCTCCCCCAGGTCACCGCGGGCAGTGCGCACGCCAGGTGCAGCGAGGCCGCGGTGCCGACCGGACCGTCGATGGACGTGCCCATGTGGGCGGGGATCCCGGCGGCCGCCGCGACTTCCGCGATGGACCTGGTGGCCCTGAGGCCGCCGGATTTGCTGATCTTGAGCGAGTACACGTCGGCAGCGGCGAGCCTGGCGAGGCGGAGCGCGTCGCCCGGGGTGCGGAGGCTTTCGTCGGCCATGACGTGGATCGGCAGCGCCCGGTTGATCTCGGCGAGGGCCTCGACGTCGGCCCCGGGCACGGGTTGCTCGACGAGCTCGATGCCGCCGTCCGCGAGGCGGGGCAGGTGGGCCAGCGCCGTGCCGCGATCCCACCGCGCGTTGACGTCCACGCGCAGCCCCGCCGCGCCGGCCAGCTTGTCCGCGATGGCGGTGACGCGCCGGACGTCGTCGGCCGGGTCCTGGGCGCCCATTTTCAGCTTGAAGGTGCGGTGGGTCCCGGCGTCGAGCTTGGCGAGCGCCTCCTCGACGACGACCGGGGCTGGTTCGGTGCCCAGCGCCCAGGTGACCGGGACCGACCGGCGGACGACCCCGCCGAGGAGGGCGTGCGCCGGTACGCCCAGGCACCGGGCCCACGCGTCGTGCAGCGCGATGTCCACGGCCGCCTTGGCGTGCAGGTTGGCCGCCACCACGTCGCCGATGTCGCGCCCGATCCCCGCGATGTCGTCCACGTCGCGGCCGAGCAGGATCGGCGCCAGGTAGCGTTCGATGACGAGCTGCATGGTCTCCACCGACTCGCCACCCCACCACGGGCCCCCGGGAACGACGCCCTCGCCCACGCCGGTGACGCCACCCGCGGTCCGCAGGTACACCAGCAGGACGGGCTGGACGTCCATCCCGACGCGGGCGAACCGGTGCGGTCGCCTCAGCGGCACGTCGAGCACGACCGTTTCGACGCGGTCGATGCGAAGATCGCTCATCACGAAGCTCCTCTGGTCTGCGACGGGCAGCGCCCCGGGCCCGCGGGCCCGGGGCGCGGGGGTTCAGGCCGGTTCGAGCACGAAGTCGTACTCGGCACGCACGCACCCGTCGGAGACCGGTTGCGGGTCGAGCACGAGTTCCGGCTTGGTCGCCTGCGCGACGTCGGAGTCGAGCCAGTCCCCGCCGGCGAAATACAGCTGCGTGGTGATCGGCCGGCAGCCGGGCGCCCGCACGATCAGGTGCAGGTGCGCCGGCCGCCACGGGTGCCAGCCCGCCGCCTCGATCAGTTTGCCGGTCGGGCCGTCGGTGGGGATCTGGTAGGGCGCGGGCTGGACGGTGCTGATCTCGAACCGGCCCTGGCCGTCGGCGACCACGACACCGCGCAGGTTGCCCTCGGGGATGTGCGGGGCGAATCCCGAGTAGTAGCCGGCGTGGTCGGCGTGCCAGATGTCGAGTTCGGCGCCGGGGACCGGCCTGCCGGTCGTGTCGCGAACCTGCCCGGCGAACACGAGCCGGGTGCCCGGTTCGGCCTCGCGCATCGGCAACGTGGTCACCGACGGCAGCTTGGGCGCGCCGGGCAGGTAGTACGGGCCCAGGATGCTGCCCTTGGTGCCGTGCTGCTTGCGGGCGGCCACTTCTTCGACCTCGTGCTCGACGAACACGTCGAGCAGCAACGGCCATTCGCCGCTCTCGCCGACCTCGATCAGCCACTGCTTGGTGGCGGTGAACTCGGGGTAGGTGACCTCGTGGGTGCGGATGGCCTCGCGCACCCCGTCCAGCACCGCCTGGACGACGGTCGCCACGCGTTCCCGGCTCACCTCGCCGGCGCCACCCTCCTGGCGCGCGAGGAATGCCTGGGTGGCCGAGGCGCCGGAACCGGCAGCCGTCGGCGATGGGTGTGTCGTGTCCATCGTGGAGTTCCTCTCCGTGCTCACCGCTTGCCCAGCAGCGATACGTCGTCGTTGTTGATCAGGTCGGGCACCGTCCAGCCGTCGAGGTCGTACTCGGCCATGCATTGTTCGGCGAAGCCGCGCATGGCATCGGCCTGACCGGACTGCTCCATGGCGATGAGCTGCTCGAAGCGCACGCCCTCGTGGTTGCCTGCGTAGTTGCGCTCGTAGAGCTCGTGACGGCCGCCGAACTCGGTGCCGATGGAGTCCCAGATCAGCTTCATCAGCTTGACCCGCTCGACCGAGTCGTAGCCGTTGGAGCCGCGCACGTACCGGTCGAGGTAGGGCCGGACCTCGGGCGAGGAGAAATCCGACGCGTGCGAGGGCAGGTAGATCAGGGCGCTGCCGAGGTCCTGCATGATGATCTCGCGGATGCGCGGGTAGCCGACGGTCATGAACCACCGGTAGGCCAGGCCGTAGTTCAGGTTCGGCAGCAGGGTGCCGTTCTTCCACTCGCTGGGGCTCGCGGCCATCGCGTCGGAGAGCGCCCAGAACAGGTTGCGCCAGCTGATGACCTCGCCGATGCGGGTCTGGATGCCGCGGAAGTCCTTGGTGCCGGTCGCTTCCACGCCCTTGAGCAGCAGGCCGGCGATGAAGTCGAGCTTGACCGCGAGGCGGGTGACGCCCTGGAAGGTGAACCGCTCCAGGAAACCGGAGCCGGGGACGAAACTGCTCACCTTGTCGGCGTCGCCGTAGATGAACACGTTCTCCCACGGGATCTTCACCTTGTCCAGGATGAAGATCGTGTCGTTCTCGTCGAGCCGGCTCGACAGCGGGTAGTCGAACGGCGAGCCCATCTGGGCGGCCATGCTGGTGTAGGAGTTGCGGCAGATCAGCTTCATGCCGGGCGTGTTCATCGGCACCGTGCACACCAGAGCGAACTCGCGGTCCTTGAACGGCAGGCCGTAGTGGGCGATGAAGTTGAAGTGCGTGAGTGCCGATCCGGTCGCCACGACCTTCGCCCCGGAGACGACGAGGCCGTCGTCGGTCTCCTTCTCGACGTGGACGAACACGTCCTTGACCTCGTCGGGCTTCTTGTTGCGGTCGACGGGCGGGTGGACGATCGCGTGGTTCCAGTACAGCACCTTTTCCTGCGATTCGGCGTACCACCGGCGCGCGTTGCCGGAGAAGGGTTCGTAGAACTCGGAGTTCGCGCCCAGTGTGCCGAGGAAGGAGGCCTTGTAGTCGGGACTGCGGCCCATCCAGCCGTAGGTCATCCGCGCCCACTCGGCGATCGCGTTGCGGTCGGCGAGGAGGTCCTCGCGGGTGCGCGGGCTGCGGAAGAACGGGAACGTGAACCCGTTGCTGCCGGTGTCCGTCGGCACCGTCAGGACGTCCTGCTTGGCCGGGTCGTGCAGCGCGTCGTACAGGCGCGCCGTCATCCGAACGGGATTGCGGAAGGCCGGGTGGGCGGTGATGTCCTTGACCTTCTCGCCGTAGAGGAACACCTGCCGGCCGTCCTGCAGCGACTCGACGTACTCCTCACCGGTGAACGGGCGGGTGGTCCGCGCGTTCGCGGCACCGTCCGGGCCGGGCGTGGACTCCTGTGCGGTCATGCTTTTGCTCCTTTGCAATAGCGGACGACGTACGTCAGATGGAGGCGGCGAACCACGACACGCCCGGGCTGTCCCCGGACTGCAGCCACGGCGCCGCCTGGTAGACGGGACCGAGGTGACGGAAGCCGCCGAGGTAGAACACCAGCGGGTCGCCGCCGTCGACCTCGAAGCCGGCGACCTCACCGAGGTAGAGCACGTGGTCGCCGCCGTCGTAGCAGCGCCACGGAGTGCACGAGATCGTGGCGAGCGCACCGCCCAGCTGCGGTGCCAGCTGCGGATCGGGACGCCGCCAGTCCGGCGCACCGGCCATCGGCTTGCCGGCGAAGTGCAGCGCGACCTCGCTTTGCGGTTCGCTCAGCACGTTGACGGTGAAGGGCGCCCCCTCGAGGTACTTGCTGATCTTCGACCGGCGGTCGAGCGACACCAGCACCAGTGCGGGATCCAGCGACACCGCGCTGAACGCGTTGACGGTCGCCCCGTGTGGCTTTCCGTCGCCGTCACACGTGACCACCGTGACCCCGGTGGCGAAGTGGCCCAGGCACCGCCGCAGTGCTCGCGGATCGACCGGCATGCTCCACACCTCCTGTACACTATGTGTACGCAATGAACGGATAGTGTACGTCTGGCAGATCGTGTGACACTTCCCGCGGACTGTCAAGAGAACTGAGGAAAATGGAGCCGATGGACGACGAGAAGACGAGTCAGAACCACATCCAGGGCCTGGAACGCGGCCTTGCGGTGCTCACCGCGTTCGACGCCGACCGTCCGAACCCGACAGTGGCCGAGCTCGCGACGGCGACCGGGCTGTCCCGCCCGGTCGTGCGCCGAGTCCTGTTGACCTTGCAACGACTGGGTTACGTGGCCGCGTCCGGTCCACACTGGACGTTGACACCGCGCGTGCTGTCCATCGGCCAGCACTACACGGCGACGCACGCCCTCACCGAACTGGCTCAACCGCACCTGATGCGACAGGCCGAGCGGACCGGGGAGTCGGCCACCCTCGCGGTGATGGACGGCAACGAAGTCGTCTACATCGCGCGGGTGCCGGTACGCCGCGTGTTGAGCGTGACCGTGTCCCCCGGCACGCGCGTCCCCGTGCACGCGACGTCCCTGGGCCGGGTGCTGCTGGCGTGGGAACCGGACGAGCGGGTCGACGAGGTGATCGCCGAATGCGGGCTCCCCCGCCTCACCCCATACACCGTCACGGACCCGGCGGAGTTCCGCGAGATCCTGGCACGCGTCCGGGAACAGGGCTGGTCGCTGGTGGCGAACGAACGCGAGGAAGGGCTCATCTCGCTGTCGGCACCCGTGCGCGACCACCACGGCCGGGTCATCGCCGCGGTCGCCTCCTCCACCTCGACCGGGCGCACCACGCCGGACCGGATGCGCGAGGAGGTGGTCCCCGTGCTGCTCGAGACCGCGAAGGCGATCAGCGGCGAGCTGGGGCACGAACGCGGGTGACACGGCGGTCCGCGGCAGGCGGGACCGTCCCAGCCCAGGGTCGGCGGCGTGTGCGCACTCGCCATGCTCACGCCTCCTCGGGCCTGAACGAACGTTCTTACTCCAGGGAACCAGTCGCTCCGAGGTCCGTCAAGAACGTGTAACCTCGCCGGATGAACAGTCGTTCTGCTGCTGCCGCGCTGATCAGCGAAACCGGCCGGGGCACCAAGGCGGCGATCCTCAACGCAGCCCTGGCCGCGTTCGGCGAAAAGGGCTTCAACGGCGCCTCGACACGCGATGTGGCCGCCGGCGCCGGAACCAGCCTGTCCAACCTCTACAACTACTTCCCGTCGAAGTCGCACCTGCTCGCCGAACTGCTCCAGCGAGCCAACGACGAGCTGCTGAACCGCACCAGCGCCGCGGTCCAGGCCGCCGGGGACGACCCGGCCGACCGGATGCGGGAAGCGGTCAAGGCCTACGTCGGGTTCGTCGTGGACCACCAGACGGCAGCGCTGGTCGCCATCAGCGAGATCCGCTACCTCCACGGCGAGCACCGGGAACGGATCGTCCGCGCCCGCGACAGCACCCAGGCCATCTTCGGGGAGATCATCGCCGAGGGCGTCGCCCAGGGCCGGTTCACCACCCCCTACCCCGACGGCGCCGCACGGAACATCGTGTCGATGTGCTCGGCGATCTCCACCTGGTACCGCGCCGGGGGGCGCCTCTCCCGGAAGGCCCTCGCCGAGCAGCACGCCCGGTACGCGCTCGCCCTGCTCGAAACCCGCGACTGACCGCAGGCACGCCTTGCCAACCGGCTCCGCTCCCGCCTATCGTCTGAACGATCGTTCGTACTGAGGCAGGGAGCGGGGAGGCGGGCATGGGTGACCTGGAGGCCAGGATCCGGCGGCTCGAAGACGTCCAGGAGATCGGCCAACTGCGTGCGCGGTACTGCCAGTACCTCGACGACGGGCGCTGGGACGAGCTCGCCGGCCTGTTCACCGAGGACGGCCGGTTCGTCGGCCTGTCCACCGCCAGCGGGCGCAGTGAACTGCGCACGTTCTTCGCCGGTCTGCAGCGCGGTCCGCTCACCGCGTGGTGGCACTTCAGCGCCAACGAGACGGTGACGGTCGACGGTGACGCCGCCTCCGGGGAAACCTGGCTCTACCAGCCCTGCGTGGTCGACGGCGAGGCACAGGTCGCCGCGGGCCGCTACACCGATTCGCTGGTGCGCCAGGACGGGAGGTGGCTGTTCACCGAGCGCAAGGTCACCTTCTTCTGGTGGGTCCCCCTGACCGCCGGGTGGGACGCCGGGAGAATCGGCTGGGCCCCGGCCGACGGGGCTCTGGATCCTCGCTACCGGCGATGACTGCCGCCCGGCGCGCTCAGCGTTGCGCTCCTACACTCGGCTGAAGTGGCCTGATCCCGGACGGGAGACGTACCGCTCCCGCGCCAGGCCGAGGAGGTCGGCGACGATGAGCGTTCATCAGGTCCTCACCGGTCTGAATGCGGTCCGGGCCGACCTGGAAGAGTTCTATCGGGACCTGCACCGGCACCCGGAGCTGGGCCTGCGGGAACACCGCACCGCCGCCAAGGTCGCGCAGGCGCTGCGGGAGGATGGGTACGACGTCACCGAGGGCATCGGGGGCACAGGGGTGACCGCGGTCCTCGCCAACGGGCCGGGGCCGGTGGTGATGGCGCGAGCGGACATGGACGCCCTGCCTGTGCGGGAACAAACCGGGCTGCCCTACGCGTCCACGGTCACCGACGGCGACCAGCCGGTCATGCACGCCTGCGGGCACGACGTGCACGTGACGGCATTGACCGGGTGCGCGCGGCTGCTCGCGCGAGCCAGGGAATCCTGGCAGGGCACGTTCGTGGCACTCTTCCAGCCGTCGGAGGAGAACGGCGACGGCGCCGACGCGATGATCGACGACGGGCTGACCGGCAGGGTGCCCACCCCGGATGTCGTGCTGGCCCAGCACGTCCTGCCCTACCCCGCGGGGTACGTCGGAATCCGCGCGGGCCCGTTCCTGTCTGCTGCGGACAGTCTCGAAGTAACCGTCCACGGCCGCGGCGCGCACGGGTCGAAGCCCGAGTCGGCCGTGGACCCGGTAGTGATGGCGGCGATGATCGTCGTGCGCCTGCAGACCGTCGTCGCGCGCGAGCTGGCCGCCACCACTCCGGCGGTGCTCACCGTTGGCAGCATCCACGCCGGTTCCGGACCCAACATCATCCCGGACCGGGCCGTGATCCAGCTCAACGTGCGCACCTACGACGACGTCACGCGCGCACACGTGCTGGAGGCGATCGACCGGATCGTCCGGGCGGAATGCGCCGCGTCCGGGGCCCGGCAGGCACCGGTGATCCGGCGGATCGCGTCGTTCCCGCCCACCGTCAACGACGAGGAACCCACCCGGCGCGTCGCGGCGGCGTTCGCCGACCACTTCGGCGAGACGCACACGATCGACCTGCAGACCGCGAGCGAGGACATGAGCCTGATCCCGCAGGCCTTCGGTGCGCCGTTCACCTACTGGGGTTTCGGTGGAACCGATCCCGCCGAATACGCCGAAGCGGACAAGCGCGGCACCCTCGCCCGCGACATTCCGGTCAACCACAACCCCCGGTTCGCCCCCGTCGTCCAGCCCACGCTGGACACCGGTGTCACCGCGATGGCCGTGGCCGCGCTCGCCTGGCTGGCGGCCTGAGACACGACCGCGCCGGAGCGCGACCTCGCGGTTTCCGTGTGGTTCACGTCACCGTCGCACTCTCTGCGCCGAGGACAAGGACAGAGCGGATGAGGAGCCGCCCACTTTTTAGCGTCCGGACGCATGGGGCAGCCCCCTCCCGGGGCCGTTTGCCAACGTACCGCCGGGGTAGCCGGTAACGGACCCGGCCGACACCAAGGAGTCTGCGATGACGACAGTGACGATCATCGGCGCGGGCAACATGGCCCGGGGAATCGGCATCCGGGTGCTCGCCGGCGGCGCGGAGCTCCAGATCCTGGCGCCCTCCGCGGAGAAGGCGACCACACTCGCATCGGACATCGCCGGCGACGACGCCCCGGCCAGAGGCGGCGCGGTCGACCAGCATCCGGTCACCGGCGAGATCGTCGTACTCGCCACCCCGTACGAAGCGGCCCTGGAGTGGGCCTCCGGCCACGGGACCGAACTGGACGGGCGGGTGGTCGTCGACATCACCAACCCTGTCGATTGGGCGACGTTCGACCGGCTGGTCACCCCGCCGGGATCGTCGGCCGCGGAGGAGATCGCCGCCCGACTCACCCGTCAGGTTTCGGTCGTAAAGGGCTTCAACACGACGTTCGCCGCGACACTGCACACGGGACAAGTGGACGGGCAGCCGCTGGACGTGCTGCTAGCCGGCGACGACGTCGCGGCCAAGCGTATGGTCAGCGGCCTGGTCGAGGCAGCCGGTATGCGGCCTGTTGATGCCGGGCCCCTGCGACGATCACGCGAACTCGAAGCGCTGGGCTTCCTCCACATGACTTTGCAGGAACCGCTGGGAACCGGCTACCGCAGCGCGGTCAAGTTTCTGGGCTGAGATCTCGGCCAGGACGTTCAGCCGTCTTCGAAGCGCCGGAGCAGGAGCGTGAGCAGAGCGGCCAAGTCGGTGCGCTGCTGCCGGGTGAGGGGAGCGAGCAGGTCGTCCTCGAAGGCGAAGTGCTCGGCGATGTCGTCGTCCAGGTCGGACACCGCTTCCGGGGTCAGGGTGACCAGGACGCTGCGCTGGTCGTCCGCCGAGGCTTCCCTGGTGATCCAGCCGTCGCGCTCCAGCCGGTGCAGGCGGCCGGTCAGCCCGGAGGACGAGATCAGCATCTCCGCGCGCAGCTGGGACGGTGTCATCGCGTACGGCGGGCCGATGCGGCGCAGCGCCCGCAGCACCTCGAAGTCGCCCACGTTGGCCACCATCCGTCCACGCCGGCGGCGCAGTCGGCCGTTCTCCGCGCCCTCCACGTGCTGCGCGATCCGCAGGATCCGGGCGAGCACCTCCGACGCCGAGACGTCCAGGCCGGGCATCTGCTCGGCCCACAGCGCCACCGACCGGCCGACGACATCACCATCCATGTCGTGAAGTAATACCTCGTGTGTTTCCGGACACCCGCACGGCCCCACGGGTAGATAGTTCGCTCGCGAGCGAGATAGCCTCGCCTTCGTGACTGCCTCCACCTCGGCGCCCGTCCGGCCGGTCGCGCGCCGCTCGCCCAAGGGTTCGGTGCTGCTGCGGTTGTTGCGTACGACGGATCACAAGCAGATCGGCATCATGTACCTGGTCACGTCGTTCGCCTTCTTCATGGTGGGCGGCGCGATGGCGATGCTGATCCGCACCGAGCTGGCGCGCCCGGGACAGCAGTTCCTGTCGCAGGAGCAGTACAACCAGCTGTTCACCATGCACGGCACAGTGATGCTGCTGCTGTACGCGACGCCGATCCTGTTCGGGTTCGCCAACTTCGTGCTGCCGCTGCAGATCGGCGCACCTGACGTCGCGTTCCCCCGCCTCAACGCGCTGTCCTACTGGCTGTTCCTGTTCGGCGGCGTCATCACCGTCTCCGGCTTCCTGACCCCGGGCGGCGCCGCCGACTTCGGCTGGTTCGCCTACACGCCCCTGTCGAGCGCGATCTATTCGCCCGGCGCGGGCGGCGACCTGTGGATCGCCGGGCTGACGGTGTCCGGCCTGGGCACCATCCTCGGCGCGGTCAACATAATCACCACGATCGTGTGCCTGCGGGCGCCGGGCATGACGATGTTCCGGATTCCGATCTTCACGTGGAACGTCCTGGTGACGAGCGTGATGACCCTGATCGCGTTCCCGATCCTGACCGCCGCACTGCTCGGCCTGGCGGCCGACCGGCACCTCGGGGCGCATGTGTTCGACCCGGCCAATGGCGGCGTGATCCTCTGGCAGCACATGTTCTGGTTCTTCGGCCATCCCGAGGTCTACATCGTGATGCTGCCGTTCGTCGGGATCGTGTCGGAGATCGTGCCCGTGTTCAGCCGCAAACCGTTGTTCGGCTACAAGGGCATGGTGTTCGCGACCATGGGCATCGCGGCGTTGTCGGTCGCGGTGTGGGCGCACCACATGTACGCCACCGGCGCCGTGCTGCTGCCGTTCTTCTCCTTCATGACCTTCCTGATCGCGGTGCCCACCGGGGTGAAGTTCTTCAACTGGATCGGCACCATGTGGAAGGGACGTCTCACGTTCGAGTCACCGATGCTGTTCTCGGTCGGGTTCATGGTGACGTTCCTGTTCGGTGGTCTGACCGGCATCCTGCTGGCCGCCCCGGCCATCGACTTCCACGTGTCCGACAGCTACTTCGTGGTGGCGCACTTCCACTACGTCCTGTACGGGACCGTGGCTTTCGCGACGTTCGCCGGCATCTACTTCTGGTTCCCGAAGATCACCGGGCGGATGCTGGACGAGAAGCTCGGCAAGCTCCACTTCTGGACCACGTTCCTCGGCTTCCACGGCACCTTCCTGGTGCAGCACTGGCTGGGCGCCGAGGGCATGCCGCGCCGCTACGCCGACTACCTGGCCAGCGACGGCTTCACCACGCTGAACACGATCTCGACCATCGGCGCCTACATCCTGGGCGCGTCGACCCTGCCGTTCATCTACAACGTGTTCACCAGCTACCGCTACGGCGAGCTCGTCACGGTGGACGACCCGTGGGGCTACGGCAACTCGCTGGAGTGGGCCACCTCGTGCCCGCCGCCGCGGCACAACTTCACCGAGCTGCCCCGGATCCGGTCCGAGCGCCCGGCGTTCGAGCTGCACTATCCGCACATGGTCGAACGGCTGCACACCGAGGGTGAGATCACTTTCACCGGCCGGGCGAAGGCGCCATCACAAGCCCTCACCGACGCGGTCATCCCGGGCGACCACGACAAGGACAACGCCTCCGAACACTGACGGGCACGCCCAGAGTCTGAGCCAGTTCCCTGTCCACCCTCGGCGCCGACCGGCGATCGGATCGCGCGGTCAATGCCGGAAATGCCTACCGTGACCTCCAAACCGGGTCGCGGCAACTCCTCTCCCGGTGCTGTCCGATGGGGCCAGAGCAACGACATCGAGCTCGGGACACCGACCCCAGCCTCGGGACTGTCTACCGCGTGACGATCCACAGCCTTCCTGGGTTGCCCGCGGCGCGGGGTGGTGGCTGGTTCGCCCACTCCGGTCGTTCAGGCCACCGACGGGACCGCGCGGTAGGGAGGTATCGCCGCGCAGAGAGCGGCCAGATCGCGCCCGGCGCTGTGGACTGTCGCATCGGGACGGACGACGGCGGCGAGGGCGAAGCCGCGGCGCAGCCAGCGGTGCAAGGGGGTCCCCGGCCGGGCCACCACGAGCACAGCTCCGCGTTGTTCGATGTCCGCGCGTTGCGCGGGCGACGGCTCGGCGGTGCTGATGACGGTGAACCGGCCGGCCGTCACGTCGTCGAGGCGCCGGTCGCCGTCGACCGGTGCGTTGGGGCACAGGCGACCGGCCAGGGGATGCCACAGGGGCGGGCGCGCCACCAGGGCGGAGCGGCGCAGGGCGGGGGTTTCGGTGTCGAGCACGCGCTTGCGCAGGCCGGGCACGCGGTGCAGGCGAGGTGCGGCGACGCGGCGGAGGAGGTCGCCGAATTCGCCGCCTTCGGTCATGGCGGTGCCCATCAGCTTGGCGATCCGGATCATGGTGGTGGCGTGGGGTTTGCGCTCCGCCTCGTAGCTGCCGAGGACGGTTTCGGCGAGCGTCCCGTCGAGCACGCCGGCGAGCTTCCACGCGAGGTTCATCGCGTCGCGCATCCCGGCGCCCATGCCCTGGCCGATGAACGGCGGGGTGAGGTGGGCGGCGTCGCCGAGGAGGAAGACCCGCCGATCGCGCCAGCGGTCGGCGACCTGGGCGCGGAAGGTGTATTCGGCGACGCGGACGATCTCGAGCTGGTCGGACGGTGTCTCCCCGGTCCACGGCTTGATCAGCGGGAGCAGCGCGGCCGGTTCGCGGTAGGTGTCCGCCGTTTCGCCGTCGGTCAGCTGGAATTCCCAGCGGTAGCGGTTCTCCCCCACGCGCATGTAGGTGGCGGCGCGGGCCGGGTCGCAGACCTGGTGCACCCCTTCCCAGGCGCCGAGTTCGGCGTCGGTGCGGATGTCGACGACGAGCCAACGCTGGGTGAACCCGAGGTCGCGCATGACGGAGCCGATCGAGGTCCGGGTCAGGCTGTTCGCTCCGTCGCAGCCGAGCACGTACCGCGCGAGCACCGAGTCCGGCCGGCCGGCCGGATCGGTGAACGCGACCCGCACACCGCCGGCCTCCGGGGCCAGTGCGGTGACCTCGGCGCCACCGCGCATCGTGGCCGCACGGTGCCGTTTGAGGCCCGAGCGCAGCAGCGCCTCCAGCTCGGGTTGCTCGAACATACTGGCCTCGGGGTAGCCGTGCCTGCCGTGCGCCGCGTCGCGCCGGAACTCCGCGAGCACCCGCATGTCCCGGTCCAGGAGCCGCAACCCGTTGCAGCGCCAGGAGATCGCCGAGAACTCCGCGGAGAGGCTCAGCCAGCCGAGGATGCGGCAGACCTCGTCGTCGAGGTGGACGGCGCGAGGCTGGGGATAGATCGTTTCCCACCGGTCGAGGACCAGGGACTCGATGCCGTACTGGGCCAGCAGGGTGGCGGCGGTGAGGCCGGTCGGGCCCGCGCCGATGATCACCACGGGCACTTCGGTCACGAGGCACCTGCCAGGCGCCAGCCGATCGCGTAGCGGTCGAGGACCGCCTTCACCGCCGGCTCGTCGGCGTCGCTGGAGGTCCGCACCACCACGATGACCGAGCCGTCGTCGACCTCGGCGTCGACGTCGAGCACGCCGGGCAGGCCGGCCAGGGCTTCGGTGAGCTCGCGCCGGGTGGCGTCGGCGCGCAGGGCGGGTTTGTACGGCTTGCCGAGGTCGGTGAGCGGCAGGGCGTCGAGCACTGTGACGGTCTTCGGCGCCGCCGCGGCCTCGGGAACCTGGTGGCGTGCCCAGTCGCACAGTTCCTGCTCGCTGACCGCGCAACCGGCAGCGAGGGTCACGTAGGCGACGGGGACCTCACCGGAGCGGGGGTCCGGCCGGCCCACCGCGCCGGCGGCGGTGACCGCGGGGTGGGTGAGCAGGCTGTCCTCGATGAGCGCGGGGTCGATGTTGTGTCCACCGCGGATGATGAGGTCCTTGGCGCGGCCGGCGAGGTAGACGAACCCGTCGGCGTCGAGGCGCGCGAGGTCGCCGGTGTCCAGCCAGCCGTCGACGAGCTTGCCGAGGCCGTCGAGAACGTGGCCGTGCTCGTCCTGGCCGGTGACGTAGCCGGAGAAGACCGTGGGGCCGCTGATCGCGAGCACGCCCGTGTGGCCGGGCGGGAGGTCTTCCCAGGTGCCGTCCTCGCGCACGCGGATGGTTTTCATCCGCTGGTAGGGCAACCGCTGACCGACCGAGCCGGGCCGGGGCACGTCGGGGAAGCTGCGCGCGCTGGCACAGGTCGCTTCGGTCAGGCCGTAGCCTTCGACGAGCGTGACGCCGGTGTGGGCCTCGAAGCGCGCGCGGACGGCGGCCGGCAGCGGAGCGGCCCCGACCATGGCGAAGCGCAAGCTGCTGATGTCCGCGTCGACCGGGCACTGCGCGAGCACCGCGTACACGGTGGGGACCGCGCTCATCGTGGAGATCCGGTGGTGCTCGACGATCTTCCAGAACTCGCCGTAGAGCGGGAGGTCGCGATAGCCGAGCGGCCCGGCCCAGACCACGGTCTGCCCCTTGAACAACGGCGCGAGCAGGGTGACCACCAGCGCGTTGACGTGGAACAGCGGCAGCGCGGCGAAGAGGGTGTCGTGGTCTTCGAGGAGCGAGTTGGCGGCCAGCATCCAGGCGTCGGCGACCTCGACGGCGTGCGTGTGCGCGGCGAGCTTCGGCGCGCCGGTGGTGCCCCCGGTCGGGAAGAGCGCGGCCAGGTCCTCCGCGCGGGGCGGTTCACCGAGGAAGGCCGACGAGTCCTGCCCGGCCGCCAGCTCGGCGAGGTAGCCGACGCGGACCCCCGGCAGGTTCGGCAGGTCCGGAGCCGGTCCGGTGGCGCCGGTGGGCCGCAGGACGAGGACGGCATCAACCTGCCCGTCCTGGGCGAGAGCGTGGGCGGTCTCCCAGGTGGCCACGGACAGCTCGGGACCGGCGGTGACGATGACCCGCGCACCCGAACGACGCAGCAGCTGGGCGAGGTGCTCGCGCGAAAGGCCACCGTTGAGGGGCGCCGCGATTCCGGCGAGCTGCGCGGCCAAGGTGGCGGGCACCAGGTCGGCGGTGTTGGGCGAGATCAACGCGACCGCGTTCCGACGGCGAACACCGATTTCGTGCAGGAGGTTCGCGTACCGGTGGACGTCGCCGAGCAGTCCGGCGAAGGTGCGCTGCTCGGGTTCGCGCCAGCGCGCGGCTTCCGGCAGCACGGTGGTCGCGGTGCGGTCCGGCCAGGTGGTGGCGGCCCGGACCAGCAGGGCGTAGGTGGACGCGGGAAGGCCACGTGCCGCCAGCGGCACGGCTTCGATCGCGGCGATGTCGGCAGGGGCGGAGTACTCCGGCCACAGCAGGTTCCCAGTCATCGGGCGTGCCTCACCACCGTGCACTGGGTGCCCAGGTCGATCGCGCCGTCGTCGGTGGCCACTCCGGCCTCGATGACGTCGCCGTCCTTCAGGTACCGGGGATTGCGTTCCTGGCCACGGAAGAACAGCCTCCACTTCAGCGCCGGTGGCAGCAGGGAGCCGACGATCTCCACCGGCTTCGGCGGGGCGGACAACGCCGTGCCCACGGGGGTGCCGGTCAGGACGAGATCCCCCGGGTCGAGCCGTTGGAAGCGGGCAAGGGCCCGGAGGGTTTCCGCGGGCTGGTAGATCATGTCGGCGACCGTCTGGTCCTGGCGGGTTTCGCCGTTGACGCTCAGTTTCAGCCGGAGGTCGGTGAACCGCTTGAACTCGTCGGCGTCGAGCAGGACCAGCGCGGGCCCGGTGGGGGTGAACGTCGGGTAGGACTTGGCTTCGTAGAACTGGGTCTGGGGCAGCTGGATGTCGCGCGCGGAAATGTCGTTGGTCACCACGAGGCCCGCGACGTATCCGGCGACGTCGTCGCCGATCTCCGTGCCGACCGGGATCTCCGCGCCGATGACCAGGCCGATCTCGACTTCGTAGTCCAGGAGCCGCACGTGGGCGGGGCGCACCACGTCGTCGTGCGGGCCGCTGATCGAGCCGGACGACTTGCGGAAGAAGGTCAGCGGCACGGTGTCCGGGTTCCCGCCGGTGTCCTTGACGTGCGAGGCGAAGTTGGTCATCTGCGCGACCACCCGGCACGGGGCGGTGACCGGCGAGACGAGCTCGAGGCTCTCCACGGCGACCGTGCGCCCGCCGGCCAGGGCGGCGTCGAGGGCATTGCGGTCGGCCAGTAGTTGTGCGGTGGTCGTGGCGCGGGTGGTGACCTTGGCGGCCCCGGCCGGGGTGGCCACCCACCAGGCGTCGGCGGTACGGAGGACGGAAATGCTCATGACACAGCTACTTTCAGCAGGCCGCGAAGGCGGTCGAAGTCGAATTCGTTGTCCTCGCGCAGCGCGCCGATGATGGCGCGCAGCTCGCCGAACGCCTCCCGGCCGGGTTTGACGCCGAGGAAGTCCTTGGTGGCGGGCGGGCCCCACTGGGCCAGTCCCGACGCGGTCATCGGCGCCCAGCCGGGCTCGAGCGAACAGTCGAACATGTCGCCGTCGCTGAAGTGCTCGACGAGGAATCCGTCGGGGTCGCGCCAGTAGTCGAAGAGCTGGCTGCCCTGGATGTGCCTGCCGATGCCCCACGACCGCCGGTAGCCCCGCTCGAGCAGGTACTCGCCACCGGCGGCGAGCGAATCGAGGTCGGGCACCTGGTAGGCGGAGTGCACGTACCGGTTCGCCGGTCCGAGCACCAGCGCGAGGGTGTGGTGGTCGGTCGGGGTGCCACCGCGGTCGCAGCGGATGAAGCTCATCACCGGGCCCCGCCCGCGCTGCCCGGGGTAGTAGAGGAAGTCGCTCACGATCATGCCCAGATGACTGAGGTACCAGTCGAGCGTGTGGCGGTACTTCGTGGTCTGCAGCACGACGTGGCCGAGCCGCCGCACCTTGACCGGCTCCCGCCGCGGCCGCTGGGTGGCGTTCACCCGCGCGATGTCGTGCCCGAAGTTGAAGGTCAGCGGCTCCTGGCCGGGCAACGCCGGAAGCTCGTGCGTGCCGGACACGACACGCACCCGGGCACCGCTCGGGTCGTGCAGGTCCACCGTGACCCCGCCGAGGCTTTCCGGCAGGCGGGTGACCTGGTGCCCGGTCGCGTCCGCCAGGCGAAGCACGTCCGCCGGGTCGGCGGCCCGGAACGCCGGTCCGGTGAACCGCGAGCGCGGGCCGCGGCGGACGAGGACGCAGGGCGCGCCGGGTTCGGTGCCGCGCAGCTGCAGTTCGTCCGCGGTGCGCAGCGAGGTGGTGAACCCGAAGGCGTGCGCGAACACTTCGGCCTTGGCCAGGTCTGGTTTCTCGAACTCCAGCCAGGCCAGGTCGTGCACCTTGATGACCGGATTGGGCGCCCGCCCGGGGTGTTCGCCGGGTAACGCGCCCTGCTCGCTGTGCAGGTCGGCGTGGGGATCGTCGTGGTCGATCATCAGCTCTCCCATCGGATTGACGATATCGTCACTTACGACGGTACCGTCAGTCAAGGAGTTCTGACGATTTCCTCATCTCTGAGGTGATCCGCTAAGGTGGGCTCGAACGACTTGGGAGGTGAGGGCATGACCGGGGACGCGACCGGCAACCGGCTGGCACGGCGCAAGGCACGAACCCGTGCCGCGCTGCTCCGGGCCGCCCAAACCTTCATCGCAGCCGGGAAGACAACCGTCCCGATTCTGGAGATCACGCAGGCCGCCGACGTCGGGATGGGTTCCTTCTACAACCACTTCGAGAGCAAGGAGCAGCTCTTCCAGGCCGCGGTGGAGGACGCGCTGGACCGTTTCGGCGCCCTGCTGGACGAACTGACCGCGGATCTGGACGACCCGGCGCTGGCGTTCGCGCAGAGCTTCCGGCTGAGCGGCCGCCTGCACCGGCTGCGTCCCGAGTTGAGCCGGGTGCTGCTGAACAACGGGCTCCGCCTGGCGACCTCCGAGCACGGGTTGGCGCCCCGGGCCCGCCGGGACATCGAGGCCGCGGTCGAAGCCGGCCGGTTCACCGTGCGCGACCCCGAACTCGCGATGATCACAGTGGCCGGCGCGATGCTGTGCCTCGGCCAGCTGCTGCACAACCAGCCCGGCCGTGACGCCTCGGCGGCCACCGACCAGGTCGCCGAGGATCTCCTGCGCATGTTGGGCCTTGACGCCGACGAGGCTCACGAACTGTGCCGGCGCCCCTTGCCCGACCTCGCCGCGGACGATCCCCGCGACTCCGCCGCGTAGTCCACCGAGAGACGCAGTGCCGGGAAGTCACTCCCGGCCGGCGCGCGTGGACGGGTCGCCACCGGCACACCCAGGGGTCGGGCCACATCGCCACGAACTCACCTGCACCCAGGAGCGTTCCGGCATCGCGCGCTCAAGCGGCACCGAGCGTCCACTCCGGATGCCACTTCCAGCACCGGGCGGACGTAGGTGTCAGCAACGCCATGGTGATCAGCGCCCGTCGCCAATGGCCGGCGGCGCGCGCCCCGGACCGGAATTGCGACGGGGTCCGCACCGGCGGGCACGGTCGCCGAGACGCATGTGGCGTCCGCGCCCGATGCCGTGCAGGCGCGATCCTCACCCGATCCGGCGCTCGGCCCCGGCCCAGGCGCGCTCCCGGAGCAGGTACTTCTGGATCTTGCCGGTCGAGGTCTTCGGCAGCTCGCCGAAGGTCACCGACTTCGGGGCCTTGAACCGGGCGAGCCGGGAGCGCACGTGGGCGATGATCTCCTCCTCGGTGGCGCTCGCCCCGGCGTGCAGGGTGACGTGCGCGGCGGGGACCTCGCCCCACTTGTCGTCCGGCACGCCGATCACCGCGACCTCCAGCACGGCCGGGTGGTCGGCGATCGCCTGCTCCACCTCGACGCTGGCGATGTTCTCGCCGCCGGAGATGATCACGTCCTTGCTGCGGTCGCGCAGCTCGACGTAGCCGTCCGGGTAGATCACGCCGATGTCCCCAGTGCGCAGCCACCCGTCGGGGGCCGCGGCCGCTGTCGCTTCCTCGTCGTGGAGGTAGCCGAGCATGACGTTGTTGCCGCGCAGAGCGATCTGCCCGGTCGTCACGCCGTCGGCGGGCACGTCGCTGCCGTCGCCGGCGATCACCCGGACTGTGCAGGCGATCATGTTCCCCACGCCCTGGCGGGCTCGCAGCCGGGCGCGGGCGGTCTCGTCCAGGCCGTTCCACTCCGGACGCCAGTCGCACAGCATCGCCGGACCGTAGGTCTCGGTCAATCCGTACAGGTGGGTCACGTCGAAGCCCAGATCGGCCATCCGGCGCAGGATCGCCGGGGACGGCGGCGCGCCGCCGGTCGCGATGCGGATCGTGGCGCCGACCGGCTCGGCCTCGGGCGCGTACGCGAGCATCGACAGCACCGTGGGCGCGCCTTCGAGGTGGGTCACGCCTTCGGACCGGATCAGGCGCCACGCCTCCGCCGGGTCGACGCGCGGCAGGCAGACGTGCGTCGCCGCGGCCGCGGTCACCGCCCACGGGAAGCACCAGCCGTTGCAGTGGAACATGGGCAGCGTCCACAGGTGCACCGACGACGGTGAGAGACCGGTGTGCGCGACCATCGCCAGCGCCTGCAGGTACGCCCCGCGGTGGTGGTACATCACCCCCTTCGGGCGACCGGTCGTGCCCGAGGTGTAGTTGATCGACAGCAGGCCCCGCTCGTCGCGCGGTCGCCGGTTCACCGGCGCCGCCGAAGCCAGCCGGGTTTCGTAGTCCTCGCCGGCGCGGATCCGCACCGGTGGTGCGGGCAGCTGGGCGAGCACGGCGTCCACCAGCTCGTCGAAGGCCGGGTCGTGGATGAGCACGGCCGCCCGGGAATGCCCGAGGATGTAGGCGATCTCCGGCGCAGACAGACGCGTGTTGAGGGTCAGCAGCGGCACCCCGGACCAGGGCACCCCGAAGTGCGCCTCGAGCATGACGTGGGAGTTGGGCGCGAGCACCGCGACGGGCCGGTCCCCGGCCAGCGGCGCGAGCACGCCCGCGAGACGGGACGACCGGTCGTGCAGCTCCGCATAGGTCCAGCGCAGCGGCCCGTCGATCACCGCGACCCGGTCGCCATGGGCGGCGCGGGCCCGGTCCAGGAACGCCGTCGGCGTCAGGGGCTCGAACGACATCTCGGCGAGGTTCACCGGCTGTTCCCTTCCCGTGGGCGGCTGACGCGGGCGAATCCGCTGCGGTGGAAGACCAGGGGATCGATGGCGGGCTCGGCGCGCGCCGTGTGGATCCGCAGCGTGGCGATCAGGTGGTCGCCCGCCCCGGTTTCGGCCTCCAGCGAGCACACGAACCGGGTCGGCCCGCCGAGGACGTGCACCGCGCCCTCCGGCGTCGTGTCGATGGCCAGGCCGGCGAACCGGTCGCCATCCCTGGCGGCCAGGGCGCGGGCGGCGTCTTCGTGGCCGCCGGCCAGCACGCTGACGCCGAGCGCCGGCAGGGTGCGCAGAACCGCCCACGTGCGTGACGTGCGCTGCACGCAGATCGCCGCGAGCGGCGGGTCCAGCGAGACCGGCACGAACGTGCTCACGGCCATGCCGACGGGCACGCCGTCCGCGAGCCCGCAGACCGCGACAACGCCGCTCGGGCAGGTGCCGAACGCGTCGCGCAGGGATCGTTCGTCGAGGCCGGGACCGCCCGGCCTGCTCGTCGTGATCATCCTCGGGTCCTCTCGGTGAGCGGCGCCGCGGCGGACGCCACGCGGCGCCGGAAAGCGAGCAGGTCGCGCGGCGCGTCGAACGCGGTCGCGCCGACCAGCTCGTCCCCGTCGTGGTGCAGGAAGAGCTGCCCACCGCCGGTCGGGATGCTCGACGTCGTGGTGGCGGCGTCCACGCGGCCGACGTGCTGGATCCGGACCCCGTGCTGGTCCGACCACACGTAGCCGGTCGTGCTGAACGCAGCGGCCGGGGCGTCGCCGACGATCACCCCGGCGACGAAGGACGCCTGTTCGCGGGCCGCGGTCCAGTGCTCCATCCGGACCGGCCGGCGGCGAACGACGTCGAACCACCGCGCGCAGTCCCCGATCGCCCAGACTCCGTCCGCGCCGTGGGCCGACAGGTCCGGTCCGCACCGGACGCCGTCGTCGAGGACGAGGCCGGATCCGGTCAGCCAGCGGGTCGCCGGGGTCGTGCCGATCCCGGCGACCACGACATCGGCGTCGAGGCGGGTGCCGTCGTCGAGTTCCACGGCTTCGACGCGGTCCCGGCCGCGGCAGCCGGTCACGGTCCGTCCACACCGGACGTGGACGCCGTGGTCGCGGTGCAGCCGGGCGACCCGGTCCGACACCTCGGGCGGCATCAGGCGGGCCAGGAGCCGGGGCGCGGCTTCCACGATGGTGACGTCGAGCCCGAGCGCGCGCGCCGACGAGGCCACCTCTCCCCCGACGAACCCGCCACCGACGACGACCACCCGTGGCCGGCCGGTGAACTCCGCCCGGAGCGAAGCCGCATCGGCACGGGTGCGCAGGTAGTGGACCCCGGCCCAGCTGTCGAGGGCGGGCAGCCGCCGCGGGCGCGACCCGGTCGCGATGACGAGCCGTCCGAACGGGATCGACCCGCTGCCGGTCACCAGCCGCCGCGCGGCCAGGTCGAGTCCGGTGGCGGCCAGTCCGGGACGGTGGTCGACGGCGAGGCCGCCGAGGTCCGCCAGTGCCGGTGGCTGCGCGGCGGCCCCGGTCAGGATTTCTTTCGACAGCGCGGGTTTGTCGTAGGGCGGGCCGGGTTCCTGGTCGACGAGGACGATGTCCTCCTCGTAACCGCGGGCGCGCAGCGCCTGGACGGTCCGGACCCCGGCCACGGAACCGCCGACGACGACTGTCGGGCTCCTCATCGGCGTGTGAGCCTGATCGCGCGCGCCGGGCAGTCCGCCTCGGCCTCGCGCAGCGCCGCGTCGTCGGTGGGCAGTGGGCGGCCCGCTTGGACGACGGCGAGGTTGGTGCCGGGGTCGAGGTCGAACACCTCGGGCGCCGCGACGACGCAGTTGCCGTAGCCGCTGCACAGGTCGGCGTCCACGTCGATCCGGTAGGTCATGTGCTCTCCTCGAAACGGACAGGGAGTGTGGCGGGGCCGAAGTGGGAGCCGCCCCGCAGCCCGCTCCAGGTCGGCGCTCCGGCCGCCCGCAACGGCGGGTGCGCGCACAGGATGGTCAGCAGGATCGCCAGTTCGGCGCGGGCCAGCGGGGCGCCGAGGCACTGGTGGATGCCCCAGCCGAAGCCGAGGTGGCCACGCGCGTCGCGGTCCGGGTCGAAGCGGTCCGGGTCGGGGAACCGGGCGGGGTCGCGGTTCGCGGCCGCCAGCGCCAGCAGCACCGCATCGCCCTCGGCCAGGTGTGTTCCGCCGAGATCGGCCGGGCACGCGGTGCGCCTCGCCGCGCCCTGCGCGGGGCTGCGCAACCGCACCATCTCCTCCACGTACCGGGGAGCGAGGGCGGGGTCGGCGCGCAGCCGGTCCTGCAGGTCCGGGTGCTCGGTCAGCAGGTGGACCAGCGAGCTGGCGGAGTTCATCGTCGTCTCGTGCCCGGCGACGGCGAAGGTCGCGAGGATGCCGGCCTGTTCCGCGGGCTCGAGCGCGCGGCCGTCGACCTCGGCGTCGAGCAGCCTCGTGACGAAGTCGTCCGGCCAGGCCGTCCGGTGCTCGGCGAGTTCGTGGTGCATCAGGTCGTGGATGCGCCGGTCGATGGCCGCGAAGTCGACCGTGTCGTCGTCGGCGGCCAGCCTGCTCCACATGTCCTCGGTGAGCTCCCGGAACTGCCGCACCGTGTCCGCCGAGAACCCGACGACCTCGGTCAGCACCCGCAGGGGCAGGGGCAACGCGACCGCGCGGACGAAGTCTCCGCCGCCGGCCGCGGCGAACCCCGCGACGAGGTCCCACACGGTCCGCTCCAGGAACGGGGTGAGCTGCCGGACCCGGGCCGGTGACAACGCCTCGGTCATCAGCCGGCGGTAGGCGGTGTGCAGGGGCGGGTCGAAGTCGATGGGGATCGCCCGCTGGGTGCCGTTGACCGGGAGGCGGTGCCCGGAGGCCGAGGAGAAGGTGGCGGGGTCGCGCAGCGCGGCGCGGACGTCGTCGTAGCGGGTGGCCAGCCAGAACCCGCCCCGCGCCCGGGACCGGACGACCGGGCCGGCCGCGCGGGCGGCGGCGTAGGCCGCCCACACGGTCGGTTCGGTGAGGGCGGGGTCGTAGGGGTCGAAGTCCGCGACGGGAGCAGGCACGCCGGTCACTTCCCCGTCTCCCGCGGGCCGACGTACCCGGTCTGCCCGGCCTCCGACCCCAGCGCGAGGACCGGTCCGTCCAGGTCTTCCTGCCACACCAGGGCTTCCATCCCGATCTGCAGCGGGTGGTCCTGGACGGTGTAGACGCCGAGCCCGTCCGGTCCCTGGTAGTGCGCGTGCTCCAGCCAGCCCGGCGCCGACAGCAGCAGGTCGCCCGCTTCCCACGCGATGTCCTGGCCGTCCACTGTGCTCACCCCGGACCCGGCGAAGTGGTAGTTGATCGCCACCGAGGAGTGCCGGTGCCCGCGTCCGCGCGGCCGCGGCGGCAGGCCGGGTGGCATGACCGAAGCGGTGACGAAGAAGTTGTGGGTCGCGCCCTGTCGCCGCTGGGTCGCCGGGTTGTACAGCGCCATGATCGTGCGCTTGCCGTCACCGGCCTCCTGCGACAGGTGCGGCGCCACCTCCGCCCACGGCCAGTGCAGGGGGCGGGAGTCGACGACCTCGATGTCGACGAGGAACTCGTAGCCGCGCAGGCGGGCGCCCCGGTCGCCGATGGCGATGTCCGGCGCGGTGCTCCGCGTGTAGGCCTCGTCGCGGGCCTTCCCGCGACCGCCGGCCGAGGGCCGCCAGGTCGGTGGCAGGTCCTCGGCGTAGTGCACGCCGAGTTTCTCCAGCAGCGGCGCGTTCGAGTAGCTCAGCCGCGCCCACACCGCGCCGGAGTCGTTGTGGAAGCGGAACGGTTTCATCGACGGGATGTTGGCGACGTCGAGGTGGGCGAAGGGGATCGTGGTGTCACCCACCTCGATCCGCCCGCTGCCGGCGATGCCGATCTCCACCCGGTGGGCGTTCTCCCGCAGCGGCGCGGTCGTCTCACCGGGGTTGAGCACTTCGATCGTGACGGAGATGCCCGGCGCCAGGCCGAGTCCCGGCGCGGTCGCCGACGGGTGCACGATGCGTGCGGCGCGGCGGCCGGTGGCCGGCAGCGGGGCCGCGGCGAGCCGCTGGATCTCGGCTTCGATCTCCGCGCGGGTGATCTTCACCGGCGCCCACGGCTGCGGGGCCGCGGCCGGTTCGGCGCTCACGTCGATCATCCGCGTGGAGCCGGCGGGTCCGGTGTTGGTGATGGTCATCAAGCTCTCCCTTCCAGGAGCGATTCGGTTTCGGCCCGGGTGTCGGTGGCCTCGGGATGGGGGCTGCGCAGGACCAGGCTGGCGGCGAGGCTCACCGCTCCGGCCAGGACGAGGTAGGCGGAGACGGCCGCCGCCCCGCCGGTGGCGGTGTGCAGGAGCGTGGCGACAATGGGCGCGATCGCGCCGCCGAGGACGCTGCCGATGCCGTAGGCCACCGACGATCCGCTGTAGCGGATGCCGGGCGGGAACGCCTCGGAGATGAACGCGCCGTAGGGACCGGACGCCAGCCCGATGCCCAGTCCCGCGACGGCGCAGGCGATCAGCGCGCCGGCGGTGGTGCCGGTGTCGAGGAGCCAGAAGTACGGGAACGACCACGCCGTCAGCAGGACGAGGGCGGAGACGATGACCCGGCGGCGGCCCAGGCGCCCGGCGAGCAGGGCCGCGAGCGGGATCGCGGCGGCCCACACCAGCGCGCTGACGATGGTCACGGCGAGCATGGCCGACGAGGAGATCAGCCGTTCGGCCGCGACGTAGCCCAGGGTGAAGACGAGCAGCACGTTCCCCAGCGCGGACGCGAGGATGTTCAGCCCGGCGGCCGGGATCCAGGTGCGCGGGGCGCGCAACACCTCCGCCAGCGGCGCGCGGTGGATCTCGCGGCGGGCCCGCAGCTGCCGGAACTCCGGGCTCTCGTCCAGTTTCAGCCGCAGCACCAGGCCGAACACGACGAGCAGAGCGCTCACCAGGAACGGGATCCGCCAGCCCCACGCGGCGAAGGCGGCGTCGCCGGTCGCCAGCCGCACGGCCAGCAGGACCAGGCTGCCGAGCACGACCCCGAGCGGCAGCCCGACCTGGGGCAGCGAGCTGTGCAGCGTGCGCCGCGCCGGTGCGGCGTGTTCGAGGGCCAGCAGCGTGGCGCCGCCCCATTCGCCGCCGACGCCGAGCCCCTGGCAGAACCGGAGCACCACGAGCAGGATCGGCGCGGCGATGCCGATCGTGGCGTAGTTCGGCAGGAGCCCGATGAGCACCGTGCCCACGCCCATGATCAGCAGGGAGAGCACCAGCATGCTGCGCCTGCCGATCCGGTCCCCGAAGTGCCCCATCAGCGCCCCGCCGACGGGGCGGGCCACGAAACCGACCGCGAAGGTCGACAGGGCGGCCAGCGCGCCCGCGGCGGGTGAGGCGCTGGGGAAGAACTGGCGGCTGAACACCAGGGCGGCGGCCGAGCCGTAGATGAAGAAGTCGTACCACTCGATGGTGGTGCCGATCAGGCCGGCGAGCGCGACGCGGCGCGACCGTCTCGGCGATGTGATGGAGACGGACATCGTCGTCCCTCCTCGGTTGGTCCGGCCTCAGGCCGGGTGGGGGTGGTCCGGGAGCAGGTGCGCGCCCTCGGCGAGCAGGGCGCGCACCCGCCGGACGCCGTCGTCGGACACGGTCGTCAGCGGTGGCCGCACCCGCGCGGAGGCGATCCGGCCCTGCTGGTGCAGGACCCATTTCGCGGGTGCGGGGTTGGTCTCGACGAACAGCAGGTCGACCAGCGGGTGCAGGGCGTAGTGCAGGTCGCGGGCCGTGTCGTGGTCGCCGGCTTCCCACGCCTGGAACATGCGGGCGACCGCGGTGGGGGCGAGGTTGGCGACGGCGCTGATGAACCCCACCCCGCCGAGCGCGAGCAAAGGCAGGCCGAGCAGCTCGATGCCCGACCACACCAGCAGGTCCCGCCCGCACGCCGCGAGCACGCGCGAGAAGTGTTCGAAGTCCTTGGTGGTTTCCTTGATCCCGACGATGTTGTCGTGCTCGCGGAATAACCGGGCCACGGTTTCCGGCGCGATGTCCACGGCGGTGCGGGAGGGCACGTTGTAGATCACGATCGGCAGGTCGGGGAACTCCCGGGCGATCGTCGAGTACCAGGTGTGCAGCGCCTGCTGGGTCGGCCGGGCGTAGTACGGGGTGATGACCAGCGCGGCGTCGGCGCCAGCGTCGCGGGCGGCCGCCGTGATCTCCAGGGTCTCGTCCAGCTTGGCCGAACCGGTGCCGGGCAGGAACGGCACGGCGTCGTCGATCTCGGCGGCGACGATCCGGATGGCCTCGATCCGCTCGGCCGGGCTCTGCGCGGCCGGCTCGCCGGTCGACCCGCCGAGGGAGATGCCGTGTGAGCCGGAGCCGAGCTGCCAGCGCACCAGTCCGCGCAGGGAGGCCAGGTCCACCGCTCCGTCGTCGGTGAAGGGGGTGATCACCGGCGCGATGGAGCCGCGGATGCGGGCGGGGTCGGTGCGGAACTTCACGGGGTACCTCCGGCGAGCAGGCGGGCGACAGCCAGGTCCGACAGCCCCATGCCCATGCCCTTGAACACGGTGCGGTGCGGGCGGTCCGGGCGGGCCGCCTTCCCGGTCACGACCTCGGCCAGCGTGCGGACCGCGCTCCAGTCGTCTCCGTAGTGCTCCCGCAGTTCACGGGATCCGCGCCGGGCGTTCGGCTCGCTGTCGACGACGGTCAGATCGGTGTCGTCCAGCAGTTCGTGGTGGAATTCGGCGTGGGAGGGCAGGATGGCGCCGACCGCGTTGAGGTGGGCGCCCGACGCGAGGTGGGCCGGCCGCAGGAGCGGGTCGGCCGCGCGGGTGATCAGGCTGACGATCGGCGCGCCCGCGGTGGCTTCCGGCACGGACGCCGCGGTGACGGCGTCGAGGCCCAGCCGGTCGCGGACTTGCCCGGCCAGTTCCGCGGCCTTCGCGGCGGTGCGGTTCCAGACGCGCACGCGCCGCAGCGGGCGCACGGCCGCGACCGCCTCCACCTGGCGCAGCGCCTGCCGCCCGGCGCCGAGGATCGCCAGTTCGTCGGCCGCCGGGTCGGCGAGCCACCGGGTCGCGAGCCCGGACACCGCGGCGGTCCGCAGTGCGCCCGCGACACCGGCTTCGGCCACGCCCAGCAGGGCTCCGTCCGCGGCGGAAAAGATCGTCATGAGCGCGCTCGCGCCCGCCGGGGTGTTCACCCAGGTCTTGAAGACCGCCAGATCGGATTCGTGGTCGACGGCGCCCAGTGCGTGCGCACTCCCCCGGCCGTCCGCGGCCGGCCAGGTGGCCATGGTTTTGTCCAGGTTCCATGCGGTGCCTGCGGCCTCGTGGGTGAGGACGCGCTCCAGCGAGTCGATCACCTGCGGCAGCCGCAGTCCGGCGGCGTCGGCGTCCGTCCAGATCCTGATCCGGCCACCGCCTCGGCGATCTTCGGCGCGACCTCGTCGACCACGCCGTGGCGCAGGACGCCGACGCCGGACACCTCGACCTCCACCTCGTCGCCCGGCCGGAGGAACCTCGGCGGGGCCATCCGGAAGCCGATGCCCTTCGGGGTGCCGGTCGCGATCAGGTCGCCGGGGCGCAACGGCGTGAACGTGCTGACGTAGGCGACGATCTCGGCGAACCCGAAGGTCAGCCGGTCGGTCGTGTCGTCCTGGACGACGGTGCCGTTGAGGCGGGTGGTGACCCGCAGGGGCGCCGTGCCGAGTTCGTCGGTTGTGGTCAGCCATGGACCGGCGGCGCCGGTGGCTGCCCAGTTCTTGCCCGCGGTCGCCTGGCCGGAGTGCAGCTGCCAGGTGCGGACGCTGTTCTCGGCCATGCAGGTGACACCGGCGATGTGCTGCCATGCGTGGGCGGCGGGGATGCGGCGTCCGCCGGTGGAGATGACGAGCGCCGCCTCGCCCTCCCAGTCCAGGGAGTCGTCGTCGAACGGGCGCACGACGGGGGTTCCCGCTCCGACCAGTGAATCGGGGAACCTGATGAACAGCGTCGGATGTTCGGGCGCGGCACTGTCGCGTTCGGCCTCTTTGGCGTGCGCCGCGTAGTTGAACCCGACGCAGATGATCTTGGGGTGTGCCCCGACCGGCGGCAGCCACTCCACATCGGACAGTGGCACGCGGGGGTCGTCCGCCCGTGGCGCGGCGGGAGCGGTCAGGAGGTGCTCGAAGGAGGGGACGCGGTGGTCGAGCCGTGCGACGGTGTCGCGCTCGACGACGCCGAAGCCGGCGCCACCGTCGGCCGTGCAGAACCGGGCGAGCCTCACGCGGTCACCACCGGCGCCGGTGCCCGCAGGCCGCGCTTTTCCAGCAGCGGCAGCACATCGCGGGTGAAGTCGGCCAGGCCGGCGTCGTAGTCGACCCAGGTCAGCAGCGTGCCGTCGATGCCGGCCGCGCTGAGCATCTCCATCCGGTCGGCGATCGTCTCGACCGTCCCGACGAGCGGGAACGCGCCGGCGCCCGCGGCGAACCGCTGCCGCATGGCGGCGGCGACCTCGGGTGGCATCGTCTGCGCTTCGATGCCCTGCAACCGCATCCACGCGTCGACGCTCTCGGTGTCCTCGTACTCCACGGAGAAGCGGCGCAGGTACGCTTCCGCCTCGGCGTCGGTGTCCCGCTGCACGACGACGGTGTGGGTCCACACCTTGACGTCGCGCCCGAACTCGTCGCGGGCCATCGCCTTGTAGCCCTGGACCTGCTGGCGGACCTTCGCCTCGTCCTCGCTCTGGACGATGACGAAGCACAGGTCGGCATGCTCGGCGGCGAACCGCATGCCGCGCGGCGAACCGCCGGCGTTCATGATCGGGATGTGCCTCTGGTGCGGCTTGGGCATCGACACCCCGCCGAGGACGTCGAAGAACCGGCCGTGGAAGTCGAACTCCTCGGTCTCGTTCCACAGCTTCTCGATCACCTCGAGCCATTCGGCGAGGTGGTCGTAGCGCTCGTCGTGTTCGCGCATCGGGGCGCCGAACATCTCCAGTTCGGGACGGTTCCAGCCGCCGACGACGTTGAGGGCGAACCGACCGCCGGAGATGAGGTCGACCGTGGCGGACTGCTTCGCCGCGACGATCGGGTGCATCGTGGGGGCGTGGGACGTGGCGAACACGCCGATCCGCTCCGTGGCCGCGGCGATCCCGGCCGCCCAGGTGAAGGGGTCCAGGACCGTGCCGGCCTTGTGTCCCGGCCGGTTCGGGGCGTAGCCCTTCCAGCGCGCGAACGGCACGACGGCCTCGAACCCGGCGCGGTCCGCGGCCTGTGCGGTCCGCAGCGAGAAGTCCCAGGACGTGGTGTGCGCCTCGGGCACGAGTGTCAGTGCGGCGCCGGATCCGTTGGTGCAGAACAGGCCGAGCTTGAGGGTGTTGTCGCCGAGCAGCGGGTTCATCGCAGACCTCCTCGTCTGTGGTGACACCACGCTAAGGAGGCCAGGCCGATAACACCACTACCAAGAATCGGATGACTGCATAAGGAAACTCTTATGCGGTGTGGCGGGACGCCGCCTCGCGCAGGGCGTCGAGCGCGGCGGTCTGCAACGGCGAGAAGTACTTGGCGGTGCGGTGGTAGAGCCCGATGCCCTCGTGGAAGGACGCGTCGGCGAGCCGGACCTGGCGGAGCCGACCGTCCGCCAGGTCGCGGGCCACCGCGTACCAGGGCGCGAAGCAGACCCAGCCGTTGTCCGCGACGGCCTGTTTGATCGCTTCGGCGTGCCCCAGCCGGATCGTCACCGGGAGATCGGCGATGCCGTGGGCGTGCAACTGGACCTGCAGCAGCCGGTGGAAGGCGACGGTCGTGGGCACGCCGACGAAGGGCAGCGTGGCGAGGTCACGGACCCGCACCTCGTCGGCGTCGGGCGGGCCGTCCGGGCTCGCGCAGAGGATCAGCGGTTCCTCCCACAGTTTCTCGGCGGACAACGCCTCGGGAACGTCCTCGTCGAGCCAGCTCGTCACCGCGAAGTCGACCTCGCCCAGCTGCGCCGACCGCAGCGCCACGGCGGGTTCGTTGATGTGGACGGTGATCTCCGCGCCCGGCCGCCGTCTGCGCAGACCGGTCATGATCGGAGGCAGCAGGTAGGTCCCGATGGCCATGCTCGCGGCGACGACCACCGACCCCGCGGTGCCCGCCGCGAGTTCGTCGACGTCGCGTTGCACCTGGACGCTGCCGGCGAGGACTTCCTTGGCCCAGTGGTAGACGCGCTGCCCCGCCTCGGTGAGGACGAGACGGCTGCCGGCGCGGACGAAGAGTTCGGCGCCCAGCGTCTTCTCCAGGGATGTCATCTGGGCCGACACCGCGGGCTGTGCGATCATCAACCGCTTGGCGGCGCGCGTGACACCGCCCTCGTCGACCACGAGGCAGAACATCTCCAGCCGACGCAGCGGAACGCGCGTGTCCATAACCGCGACGTTATCACTGGCAAGCTCGCCTGTGAATTGCGTTATGGACGGTGCGTCGGCGCCGTGGAATTACGTCGCGGAGAACCAGGACAAACGGTCGACGGCCTGGCTTCGCATGGGTTCGGGCAATTCCAGGGACTTGAAGGTGACCGGCCAGTCGGCCGGACGGTAGCCGGCGTTCAGGTCGACGTGGTGCAATTCGAGTTCGACGAGCTTGCGTAGCACGACTTGGCTGGCCGGGAACGGCTCGAGGTGCAGAATGGTGACTCGGGTCGTCCATGCGGCATCGGGCACCGTGTCGACGGCGGCCCGGAATGCCGCTGCCGTCCGTTCGATGTCGGCTACGTGTTCCGCGACCGGCCGGCTCGCACCGTCCTCGATGGCCGTGTCGCGGGCATGTTGGCTCGTATAGGCGGGGATGTCGGTGCCGGTGCGGGCCGCCTCCAACAGATTCCGGTGAGCCTCGGCCGCGCGTGCGATGTGGGTGAGGACGTGGCCCCGGGTCCAGCCGGGCAGCAAGGACGGTTCTCGAACCTGTTCATCGGTCAGCCCGCCGACTGTCACGATCAGTCGTGCCGTCGCATCGTCGATCTGAGTTACCAGTTCCTTGAGCCAGGTTTCCATTTCGCGTCGGTGGCGAGTCAGGCGACGAAGCGCTCGAACCAGTCGAGCATCGGCTGCGGGTTCTGGGGCAGGTAGTTGTAGCCGTCGAAACGCCGGTTCGTGCCCTCGATCCAGATGAGATCCTTCCGGTCGGTCGGCATGGCGTCGAAGATCGCCTGCACGTCGTCGGGGGTGGTCATCGTGTCGTTGCGGACCTGCAGCAGCAGCGTCGGCACATCCACTGCCGTGGCGTACTGCGGCATGTCCATGTCTTTCAGTTCCATGCTGGTCGCGCGGCGCAGGTCCTTGAGGTCCGGTTGCGAGCGGACGTAACGCAGCGAGCCGATCACATCGCGATACTCGCGTATACCGTTGCCCACCGCGCCGCCGCTACCGGCCGCGCTCTGGCCGAAATTGCGCAGGTCGTAGGCCAGGATGTGGTAGCCGGCTTCGTGCAGGTGCTTGTAGTCCGGCATGAAGTTGACTTCGATGTTGTTGCCGCTCGCCTCCCAGGCATCGCTGTAGGGCTTGAGGTGCCCGGGGAAGCCGTAGCGGTTGGCCCAGATCGGGTGGTTGGCGATGATCAGACGATCGCTGTCGCCCGGGATGTACCAGCCCTCGATCGTCACGCCGTCCATCGCAGGGAAGAAGATGTCGGAGAAGGCGATGCCGTCGTCCGCCGGCGAGCGGAGGATCGGCGAGCGCGCCGGGTTCGCCATAGCGGAGACCAGACCGGCGACGAGCTCGGCGCGAGTCGGCAGGGTTCCTTCAGTGTCTGCAACCTGGGTCATGTGCGTCCTTTCCAGACTCAGCCGGTCTGAGGTGAACCGACGGCCGCCAATCGGCCGCCGGCGATGTGGCCGGCTGCAGCGCCGGGGCGTGCGAGGTCGGTTCTCCGGGCAGCCCTTCCCACGGGCGAAGCCGGTGAGCAGCGGGGTGCACCGCGGATCTCCTCGTCCGTCTGGTGCCAAGAACGCTAAGGCTCCAGGTCCCATGACACCACTACGAATTTCGTGATAGGTCGATAGCGTTCTTCGTATGCTCCAGGTCCGGCTGCGCCCCCTGTTCTGCACCCTCGACGACGAGGGCGGCGTGACTCCTGCCGCCAATCGATTCCACTCCTGCGCAGGCGCTTTCACTGGGCGGGCAGGTCGCGGAGGACCTCGAAGATCGCCTCGTTGCCTGGTTCCGGGTGCGTGTCGCAACTGCCGTGCGGTGCGCCCGCGGCAGCGACGACCGAGCGGGGGTTGGGAGCGGGCGGCGTAGTCCCGGCTTCGGCGCTGATCTGTCCCAGTCGGCCGGTGAGGTCGTCGGGGTGAGCACTTCGCGATCCACGGTTCGGTGTCGTCGCCGAAGGTCATCTGCGTCAGCGCGTGGCACAGTTCGTCGGTCGCGCCCTCGGTCTCCCACCGGGCCACCACGTCCCGGCGCTCGCCGGTGTCCGCGGTGCTGACGACCTGGCTGTGGCCGCCGATCACAGCCCGCTCGACGCCCAGTGCGTTCGCCGTCGTCGGTGGTGCCGCCGTGCCCGCGCGCATCCCAGGTGATACCCGGAATCAGCGCCTCGACCTGGACGGCGAACAGGTCGGAGTCGAGCATGAAGCCATCGGCGAGGAATCCCGGGAGGCCCGGCCCCCGGTGTCCCTGTCGGCGATGGTCGGGCAGGTCGGCAGTTTCACGGAAGCTGATGGAACGCGAGAACGATCTTCCCGGTCGCGGTCCGGTCTTCGAGCCGGTGCAGTGCGGCACCGGCGTCGGTGAATGGCAGGACCTCCGGCTCGGGGACGAACAGCCGCCCGCGCTCCAGCAGCGCCTCCAGCTCCGTCCACTGTGTACGGGGGTAGGTGGGTTCGCGGACGGCGATCTCGCCCCAGCCGGCACCCAGGACGGCGGTGTTGCGCAGCAGCAGGCGGTTCACCTTCGCCTCCGGGATGGCGCCCGCGGTGAAGCCGAGCACGACCAGGCGGCCCTCCGGCGCGAGGAGGCGCAGGCTCTCGGTGAACCGGTCGCCGCCGACCGGGTCCAGGACGATGTCCACGCCCCGCCCGGCGGTGTGGAAGCGCACCTGGTCGGCCCAGTCCGCACCGCACACCACCTCGGTCGCACCGGCCGCCCGGGCGAACGCGGCCTTCGAGCCGGTGCTCACCACGGCGATCGCGTGCAGGTCCAGTGCGCGGCACAGACCGAGGGCCGCGCTGCCCACCCCGCCCGCGGCGCCGTGCACCAGCACCGTCTCCCCCGGCCGCGCCCGGGCCCGCCGCACGAGCGCGCAGTGGGCCGTGAAGTGGTTGAGCGGCAAGCCGGCCGCGGTGGCCAGCGGAACACCGTCGGGCAGCGGGAACACCATCGTCGGGTCCGCCGCGACCACCTCCTGCCAGGTGCCCTCCGCGATCACCGCCACCCGCTGGCCGGGGTGGAACCCGCTCGACTCCGGCGCCGACCGGACGATGCCCGCCGCCTCGGCGCCGGGCACGAACGGCGCCGTCCGCCGGACCTGGTAGCGGCCGCGGGTCTGCAGCAGGTCGGGGAACGCGACGCCCGCGTACCGCACGTCGACGACGACGCGATCCCGCCCGTCCGGCTCCGCGATCTCCCCGGTCCGCAGTCCCTCCGGCCCGGTGAGCGTGGTCGCGAGGACGGCCCGCATCAGGGTTCGCCCGCGCCGAGCAGGGCGTAGACGGCCTGGTTGGCCGGGGTGGGAACACCGTGCTTGCGGCCCAGCCGGGTCACCGCGCCGTTGAACAGCTCGTACTCGGTGGGCCGCCCGGCCAGGCGGTCGTAGAGCATCGAGGTGCCGTCCGCAGGACCCAGCTGGTCGTAGAAGCTCACGGTGGCGGCCACGTCCGCCGGGCCGAGGTTCACTCCCACCGCACGTCCCACCGCGACCGCCTCGGTCAGCAGGGCCGTGACCAGCTCCCGGATCTCCGGCTCACCGAGTACGTCCATCCGCCGCGTCGTCAGCGCCGTCACCGCGTTGGCGGCCACGTTGGTCAGCAGCTTGCGCCACGACGCGGTCCGGAAATCCGGCTCGGCAGTGATGTCGAGGCCCGGGACCAGTCCGGCCAGTCGGGCAGCGGCGTCCCCCGCCGGCACCACGAGCCGCGCGCCGCGGTGGTGGCGGACCCGTCCGGGCGCCACCCGTTCGGCCGCGATGTAGACCAGGGCGGGCAGCACCTGCGCGGGCCCGGTCAGGCCGGCGATCCGGTCGGCATGGCCGATCCCGTTCTGGCACACCACCACCGTCGTTCCCGCGGCGCACGAACGCTCCAGCCACGCGGCCGCGGCCGGTGTGTCGTGGGCCTTCGTGCACAGCAGCACCCAGTCCACATTCGACAGTGCATCCGGTTCGGTCAGCACCCGCACGTCGAGCTTCGTCGACGTCCCGCCGCGTTCCAGGATCAGCGGACCCGGCGTGGAACGGGCGCAGACGACCACGTCGTGCCCGGCATCGGCGAACGCCGCGGCCAGCACGGTGCCGATGCCGCCCGCGCCGACGACGGCCACGGACGTCATAGGACGACCACCCCCTCCGCCGCGAGCCGGGCGAGCTCGGCCGGGCCGAGTCCCAGCTCGGCGAACACCGCCCCGGTGTCCCGGCCGATCCTCGGCACGCCCCGCGCCGCGCCCGCGCGCCGCCCGTCGATCAGGAACGGCGCGGCGAGGTGACGCCCGCCGAGGGTGCGCCCGGCGAATTCGGCGGTGCGCACGACTTCCGCGGGGCCGTGAACCGGTTCCGCCGGAACGCCCGCCGTGGCGAGGACCTTGCGGACGGCCTCGGCGGGCCACTCCCGCATCCTGCCGGCGAGCGTCCCGTCGATCTCGTCGCGGCGTGCCACGCGTTCCTCGAACGGCAAGCCCGCCAGATCCGGCAGGTCGAGGGCTTCGCACAGCGCACGCCAGTGGTGTGCTTCGTAGGAGACGGCCAGGCACACCCGCGACCCGTCGCCGAGCCGGTAGACCCCGTACCCCGCGGGCGCGACCGGGGTGGCGTCCGCGGGCAGCCCGGCGAGCTCGCGGGTCAGGGCGAAGGTGTTCAGGGCCAGTGCGCCGTCGAACATCGCGGTCTCGACCGTGCGCGCCCGCCCGTCCCGGTTGTGCCCCGCGATCGCGGCGAGGGCGGCGATCGCGGTGAGGAACCCGGACACCATGTCGACCACCGGCACCGCCCCCGGCGGCCCGTCGAGCAGTCCGGCGATGGCCTGGAAGACCAGGTCGTGGCCGGGCCGGGACGCGCCGGGACCGGTCAGCCCGAACGAGGACACGCTCACCACGGAGGCGTCCGGGAAGCGGGCGCGCAACTGGTCCGGGTGGACGCCGAGCTTGCGTGCGGTCGCGGGCCGCTGGCCCACCAGGATCACGTCGGCGCGCTCGGCCAGGCGTGCGAAGAGCCCGAGCCCGCGTGGATCGGCCACGTCGAGCGACACCGCACGCTGGTTGCGCGACAGCGCGGCGAACACCGCGGGGAACCGCCGGGCCGGGTCCCCGGGCGGCGGGCGCTCGACGGTGATCACTTCAGCGCCCAGATCGGCCAGCAGCAGCGCCGCGAGCGGGCCGGGCACGGTTTCGCTGAGGTTGACCACCCGCACCCCGTCGAGCGGTCCGGCGGTCACGCCGGCACCTCGCGGAAGCGGGCCCGCAGCCCGCGCCGGTCGAGCTTGCCCGTCGCGTTGTAGGGCAGGTCGTCCAGCATGACCAGCCGCCGCGGAACCTTGAACCGGGCCAGCCGCGCACGGCAGAACTCCTGCACCTCCTCCAGCGCCGGTGGGGGACCGTCCACCGCGAGCGCGGCGCAGATGGTTTCGCCCCACCGGGGGTCCGGCACCCCGAACACCGCGGCGTCCCGCACGCCGGGCATCGCGGCCAGCACACGCTCCACTTCGGACGGCATCACGTTGAATCCGCCGGTGATGATCACGTCGCTGAGGCGGTCGACCAGGTGGAGGTGGCCGGTGGCGTCCAGGTAGCCGACGTCGCCGGTGTGCAGCCAGCCGTCCGGTTCCAGCGCCTTGGCCGTGGCCGCGGGGTTCTCGAAGTACTCGGTCATCACCGTGTCACCCCGCAGCTGCACCTCGCCGGGCTCGCCGGCGGGGCAAGGTTTCCCGGCGGTGTCGGCGATGCGCAGGTCCAGGAACGGCACCGCCCGCCCCGCCGAGCCGGCCAGTTCCGGGCTGGATCCGACGGCGGCGCGGTGGTCGGCGGGGGTGAGCACGGTGACCGGCAGCAGGCTCTCGCTCTGCGCGTAGACCTGGTACAGCGCGTGCGGAAACGCCTCAACCGCGGTCGCGAGGTCGGACTGGCCGATGGGCGACCCGCCGTAGACGATCGCCGACAGCGCGGACACGTCGTGCCCGCCCGCCAGCGCCGCCCGGGCCAGCGGCCCCACGACGGTGGGCACCGCGGAGACCACCGACACCCGGTCCCGCACGATCCGCCGCAGCACCTCGTCGACCACGAATCCGGGCAGCACCTCCTGGTCCGCGCCGTGGCAGGCGAAGGCAGGCACGAGGTGCCCGGCGGCGTGGCTCAGCGGAATGGCCTGCAGCGCCCGGTCGCCGGGCTGGACCGGGAAGGCGACCAGCACGTTGCGGACCATCGACGCCATCGCGCGCTGGGTGGCGACCACCGCTTTCGGCTCCCCGGTCGTGCCGGAGGTGAACAGCAGGGCCGCCGGGGCGTCCGGCGGCGGCAGCGGAGCGGGCCCCGGGTCCGCGCGGTCGGTGAGCGCGGCGAAGTCCCGCTCCAGGTCGAGCACCGGCAGGCCGGCCCGCACGGACGGCTCGGCGTCGAGGCGGGCGGCCCACTCCGCGTCGGCGCACAGCAGCGCGGGCTTCGCGGTGGCCAGGATCGACGGGAGTTCGTGCGGGTTCAGCCGGCGGTTGACGCCGACCCGCACGAACCCGCCGAGGAAGCAGGCCTGGTCGAGGACCGCGTACGCGAGGGAGTTCGCGGCGATCGTGACCACCCGGTCACCGGGCCGCAGTCCGCGCTCGGCCAGCCCGGCGATCGCGCGGCGCACGAGCGAGCCCAGCTCGCCGTAGGCGAGGGCGGTGGTTCCCTCGCGCAGGGCGATCAGCTCGGCGTACCGGTCGTGAGCACGGCTGAGCAGACCGGCGAGGGTCGGCGTGACAGTCATCGCGGGCCCCGCTCACACACCGGCGATCACGACGCCGCTGGCGATCGCGTCGAGCGTCGCCACCCCGCCGCCGACCGTGTGGGACAGGCCGATCCGGGCGCCCCCGACCTGCCGCTCCCCCGCGACACCGCGCAGCTGGGTGGTCAGCTCGACGACCTGGCCGACCCCGGTCGCGCCGACCGGATGTCCCTTGGCGAGCAGCCCGCCGCTGGCGTTGACTGGCACCCGCCCGCCGGGGCTGAACTCCCCGGCCACCACCGCGGCCAGCGCCTTGCCCTGGCTCGCCAGCCCGAGCGCTTCGACCGAGGTGATCTCGCCGATGGTGAAGGCGTCGTGCACCTCGGCGAAGTCGATGGCGGCCGCGGTGAGCCCGGCCGCCGCGTACGCCTGCCCGGCGGCCAGCGCCGACGGACGCGAGGTGCCGAACTCCGTCTTCGGACCCGTCGCGGTGCCCGAGGCGAGCCCGGAGCCGAGCAGCCACACCGGATCGTGCCGGGACTCCACCACGTGCTCGGCGGCCAGCACCAGCGCTGCCGCGCCGTCGGCGTTCGCGCAGCACTGCAGCAGGGTCAGCGGATCGGCGACGGGACGGGAGCCGAGCACCTCCTCCCGCGTGAGGGGTTGCCGGAACATCGCGTGCGGGTTGCGCGCCCCCGCGGCGCGGTTCTTCACGCTCACCTCGGCGAAGTCGTCGAGAGCGGCGCCGGTGTCGTGGGCGTAGCGCTGGGCGTTGAGCGCGTAGATGGCGGGCATGGTCAGGCCCAGCAGGGTGGGCCGGTCGGTCCGGTCCAGGGTGATCCCACCCTGGAACTTCCCGGTCATCTTCTCCGCGCCGACCACCAGGACCACGTCGTGCCGGCCGGACTCGATCGCCAGGCGGGCCAGGTGCACGGCGGTGGTCCCGCTCGCGCAGGCGTTCTCGACGTTGACCGCGGGCACGCCGAACACGCCCACACCGGCCAGGATCCGCTGTCCGGCGCCACCACCGCCGAGGACGTTCGATGAGAAGACCGCGCCGATCCGACCCGGTTCGCACCCAGATTCGGCGAGCGCGGCCTCGGCCGCCGTGATGCCCAGTTCTTCGAGGCCGGTGTCCTCGTGCTTGCCGAAGGGCACCAGACCGGTGCCGATCACGGCGACACGCCTGTTCGTCATGGCTTCTCCTCCGGCTCGAAGACGTAGTGATCGGGTTCCGGCGCGGGCACCAGCCGGACGGTCGCGCCGATCGGCGCGGCGCCGCGCACCCGCGCGAACAGCCGCGCGCCCGGCGCGAAGTCGGCGTAGGCCAGCGTGTACGGCACCTCGGTGCCGGGTGGCGCGACGCGGACCACGGTGCTGGTCACGACCGTCCCGGTGGACGACAGCGTGGTGTCGGAGAGCCAGGTGTTGCCGCAGAACGGGCAGCGGCCGGAGCTCTCCACCGACGGGAATGCCGCTTCGCAACGCGCACAGCGGCGGGCGGGCAGGCCGGGCGCGCTCACAGCGTCACCGAGTAGCCGCCGTTGACCGGGATCGTCTGCCCGGTCACCCACGAAGCCGCGTTGGAGCTGAGGAACAGGATCATGTTCGCGATGTCCTCGGGTTCGCCGAAGCGGCGGATGACGTACCGCTTGAGCTGTGCCTTGGCCGCCGCCTCGTCGTTGAGGATGTCCTCGACGAAGGGTGTGCGGGTGGCGCCGATCGACACGGCGTTCGCGGTGATGCCGAACCGGCCGGTGCTGCGCGCGACAGCCCTGGTGAACCCGGCCGCACCGGCTTTGGCGGCCGAGTACACCTCCAGCCCCGGCTCGCCCTGGCGTCCCGCGTCGGAGATCACGGTGACCACGCGGCCGGTGCCGTGCTCGCGCATCAGCGGCACCCCGTGCCGGACGCAGTTGAGCACGCCGTAGAGGTTGGTGCCCAGCCAGCGGTCCCAGTCCGCCGGTTCCTCGGACCAGAAGTCGGAGAAACCCGCCTGGCCGGCGGGTCCGGCGTTGCCGGCGTTGTTGACGAGCGCGTGCAGTTCGCCGTATTCCTTCTGCACGCGGGCGAACGCGTCGGCGACCTGGGCGTAGTCGGTGACGTCGAACGCCAGCGGGAGGGCCTCGACGCCTTGGCCGCGAACCTCTTCGGCGACCTTCTCGGCGCGGTCTTCGTAGAAGTCGTTGATCACCACGGCGCGGGCGTCGTGGGCGGCGAAGTGCAGGGCGACGGCGCGGCCGACGCCCTGGCCGGCACCGGTCACCAGGGCGACCCGGCCCCGCATGGACAACACGTTCTGGTTCATCAGGTGCCTCACAGGTGCGTGGGTTCGAAGATGGACGGACCGCGCAACGTGGCGCCGTCCAGGAGGTTGCGGGCGATCACGAACTGCTGGATGGTCGGCGGGCCTTCCTCGACGACGTTCGCGCGCGCGTCGCGCAGCATGCGTTCGATCGGGTACTTGCGGGTGAACCCGATCCCGCCGAACACGAGCAGGGCCCGGTCGGTGACGCGGCAGACGGCTTCGGAGCCGAACAGCTTGCAGGCCGAGGCCTCGATGGGGATGCGCAGCCCGGCGTCGAGCTTGGCCGCGGCGTCCTCCAGCATCGCGCGCAGGGCGTAGACGTCGGTGGCCATCTCGGCCAGGTAGCGCTGGACCGCCTGCCGGGTGCCGATGGGCTTGCCGAAAGTGACCCGCTCGTTGGCGCGGGCCACGCTGAGCGCGAGGGCCTCTTCGGCGGTGCCCAGCGACGAGGCGGCGACGAAGACGCGGCTGACCTCCATGCCGTGCTCGATCAGGCCGAGTCCCTGCCCCTCCTCGCCGAGCCGGTTGGTCACCGGCACGACCACACCGTCGAAGGTGAGGTGGCCGTGCTGCAGCCCGCGGGTGCCCAGGGTGCCGGGCAGCGGCGCGATCGTCAGGCCGGGCCGGTCCCGCTCGACGAGGACGGCGCTCACCCCGTGGGCCCCGGCAGCCGGGTCGGTCTTGGCGAAGACGATGAAGTGGCTCACCCAGTCCGAGTTGGTGGTCAGCCACTTCTGCCCGTCGATCCGGTAGTTCTCGCCGTCGCGCAGGCAGCGGGTGCCGATGTCGGCTCCGGTGCCGTGGTCGGGTTCGGTGATGCCCATGCCGAAGGACGCGTGACCGGTGGCCACGAGGGGCAGCAGCGCGTCCTTCTGCTCGTCGCTGGCTAGCATCTCGAAGACGTGCGCCGAGGAGTTGTGCGCGTGCACGAAGCCGCGCAGGCCGCCGTGGATGCGGGAGAGGTCGGCGAGGATCGGCAGGTACTGCGACACGGTGAGGCCGGATCCGCCGTACCGCTCGGGCAGCAGCAGCCCGAACGCGTTCACCTCGCGCAGCGCGGGCACGAGGACGTCCTTCGGGATCCAGTCGGTGTCCTCGATCCGGTCCTCCATCGGCGGGATCAGATCGGTCATCGCCCGCGCGATGGCCTGGCGCAGTTTCTGGTGGTCGGTGTCGTCCATGTTCGTCCTTGTCGTTGTCAGGAACGCAAACTCTGTCCGCCGTCGAGCGGGATGACGGCCCCGGTGAGGTAGGCCGAGGCGTCGGAGGCCAGCAGCAGCACCAGCCCGGTGAGGTCGTCGAGCCGGCCGAGGCGGCCCAGCGGGATCCGCCGGGTGACCCGGTCCCGGAAGCGCTCGTCGGCGAGGAACTCCGCGTTGAGCTCGGTCGGGAAGTGGCCGGGGCAGATCGCGTTGACCCGGATTCCCAGCGGCGCCCATTCCAGGGCGAGCTGCCGGGTCAGGTGGATCAACGCCGCCTTGCTCGTGCCGTAGGCCGCGGTGTCGGCCACCGGATTCAGCCCGGCCGCGGAGGCGACGTTGACGATGCTCCCCGGCCGCCCGAGCCGCCGCAGGCCCTCGGTGACCACAGTGGACACCGTCCAGGCCCCGGTCAGGTTGACCGCCAGCGCGTGGTCCCAGTCGGCGTCGGTGTGTTCCAAGGCGGGTTTGACGGCGCCGCTCCCGGCGTTGTTCACCACGACGTCCGGCCAGCCGGTCGTCTCGGCGATCCGCGGAATCGCCTCGCGCACGGCGGCGCGGTCGGTGATGTCCAGTTCCAGTGGCACGATCCGGTCGCCGTGCCGCGGCACGCGGTCCGCGCGGCGGGCGGCGCCGATGACGGTGGCGCCGTGCTCGGCGAGGATGCGGGCGGTGTGCGCACCCAGCCCGGAGGAGGCGCCGGTGACCAGGGCGACCTTGCCGTCGAGGTTCGTCATCGCCCGGTGAACCTCGGTGCGCGGCGGGCGGCGAAGGCCCGCACCCCTTCGGCGTAGTCGGCCGACTTCTGGTGCGCCTGGGCGACCTCCAGCGCGTGTGCCAGTCCGGTCCGCCGGTCCTGCTCGAGCCCGTCGCGGACCAGTTCCTTCATCCGCCGCAGGCCGAGCGGGCTCTTCCGGGTCAGCCCGGCCGCCAGCCGCCCGGTCTCGGCGAGCAGCTCCTCCCCCGGCACGACGCGATGGACCAGGCCCCAGCGCTGGAAGTCCTCGACCGGTGCCGTGTCGCCGGTGAACAACAGCCACAGCGCGGGATTTCGGCCGACCCGCCTGGGAAGGCGGTAGGTCCCGCCCGCGCCGGGCAGGAGCCCGGCGTTGGCGTGCAGGTCGCCGATGCGCGCGCCCGCGGCGGCGAGCACGATGTCACAGCAGAGCAGCAGTTCCAGCCCGCCCGCCGCGGCCGTGCCGTTGACCGCGGCGATCACCGGCTGCGGCTGGCGTTCCAGCAGGCCGAACACCGCGTCACTGCGGGCGAGGTCGACGTCGGGCAGCGCGTCCGGGTCCGCCGGGTCGACGGTGAGGTCGGCGCCGGCGCAGAAGGCGCTCCCAGCCCCGGTGACGACCACCGCGCGAACTTCGCTGTCCTCGGCTGTGTCCTTCAGGACGGCTTCCAGTTCGTCGAGCATCAGCGGGGAGATCGCGTTGCGCCGCTCCGGCCGGTTCAGCGTGATCCAGCGGACCTGGCCGCGGTCAGCGACGAGGAGCGTGTCGAAATCCGGCACGGTCACACCACCTCGGCCCGGGCGGCGACCTGTTCGCGGAGCGCGCGTTTGAGCACCTTGCCGGAGGCGTTGCGCGGCAACTGGTCCACCAGGTGCCACCGCGTCGGCCGCTTGTAGCGGGCGATCCGTTCCGCGACGTGCGCGCCCAGGTCCTCGGCGGTCGCCTCCGCTCCCGGGACCAGGACGACGGCCGCGGCCACGGACTCGCCGTACACCTCGTCGGGCACGCCGAACACCGAAGCCTCGGCGACCGCGGGGTGGCTGTGCAGCGCTTCCTCCACCTCGCGCGGGTAGATGTTCTCCCCACCGGAGATGATCACGTCGCTGATGCGGTCGACGATGGTGAAGTACCCATCCGTGCCGCGCACCGCGAGGTCGCCGGTGTGCAGCCACCCGTCGCGGATCGCCTCGGCGGTCGCCTCGGGCTGGTGGTGGTAGCCGACCATGCAGGTCCCTGCCGCGCTGACGACGACCTCACCGGTCTCCCCCACCCCCACTTCGGCGCCCGACGGATCGACGATGCGGGCGTCGACCCCGTAGACCTCGCGGCCGGTCTGGTCGGCGCGATCCCGGTGGTCCTCGGGGCGGAGCACCGCGATCGTGGTGGCTTCGGTGGTGCCGTACCACTGGTAGAACCCCGCCTGCGGGAAGGCTTCTCGCGCCCGCTCCAGGGTGGTCGCCGCGATCGACGAGGAGCCGTACCAAATCTTCGTGAGCGAACCGGTGTCGTGGGCCGTCACGTCGGCGTCACGCAGGATCATCGCGAGCATCGTCGGCGACCACAGCGTCACGGTCACCCGCTCGCGCTCGACGAGTTCCAGCACGCCGTCGGCGGAGAACCCGCGGCCGGTGAGCACGACCGTGGCGCCCAGCGCGAGCGCCGGCAGGAGCTGGATCACCAGCCCGCCGCCGTGGAACAACGGCATCGAGATCAGCATGACGTCACCGGCGCCCAGGTCGCCTTCGATCGCGTAGACCGGCAGCAGCCGCACGGTCGCGTCGTGCGTGGCGAGCACGCCCTTGGGGAATCCCGTGGTGCCGCTGGTGTAAAGGACCGTGGCGATGTCGCCCGGTTCGCTGAGGTCTTCCAGTGCGGCGCCGGTGTGTGCCGCCAGGAGGTCGCGATAGGACAGCCGCCCGGTCACCGCCTCGCCGTCGTCGACCACGACGAGCGCCGGACGCTCGGCCGGCAGCGCGGCGTCCAGGGCTCCCGCGTAACCCGGTCCCGCCACGACCACGCGGGGCGTGGTGTCGGCCAGGACGTAGGACAGCTCCTCCGGGCCGTACCGGAAGTTGAGCGGGACGAACCAGGCGCCCGCCTTCATCGCGGCGAAGGCCACCACGACGAGTTCGACGCAGTTCTCCGCCAGGATCGCGACGCGGTCGCCGCGCCGGACGCCCAGTTCCCGGAACGCCGCCGACAGCCGGTCGGCGTCGCGGTCGAGTTCGGCGTAGGTGAGGGCGGACCCGCCCGTCGACACCGCCGTCCGGTCCGCGAACCGCCTCGCTCCCCGGCGCGTGACATCGGTCAGTGTGCGCACGCCAGCATTCACTTCCTTCCCGGCACCGTTGCACGTGGTCGGCGCCCGGGCTGCGGCCCGGACTCCTCTACGGTCCCCCATCGACCCCAAACTCGTCAAGGATCAAATCATCTCAATTCTGATGATCTCGATTTGCTCGATCCCGTACGATGGCGTGGACTCGGATGAAGTGGGTGCTGATGGTCAGATCTCGACCGGTGCGCCCGAGCGACGACAGGGGTGTCCGTGAACCACATCCACGCCAAGGAGTACGAGGAGCTCATGGTCGAGCGCGCCGAGCGCTCCGGCGTCGAGGTCGACCTCGACGTGCTCGCCGTGACGTTCAACCTCGTGCGCGCGGCGAACAAGCTCGTCGCGGACCTGGAGCAGAACGTCTACCGGGCGCGCGGCGTGAGCTACGCGGGCTTCCGCGTGTTGTTCGCGTTGTGGGTCGTGGGCGAGAGCGAGCCGCGGCAGCTCGCCCAGCTCGCCGCCGTCACCAGGTCGAGCGTGTCCAGCGTGCTCAACACGCTGGAGGACGCCGAGCTCGTCGAACGGCGCCGGGACTCCACCGACCGCCGCATCGTGACGGTGGAGCTGACCAAGCGCGGCCTGGAGACGGTGCTGGAGACCTTCGGCAGCCACCACGACCGCGAACGGGCGTGGACGAGCGGGCTGTCGCCGGCCGAGCGCCGCACGCTGGCCGACCTCCTCCGCCGCGTCGTCGAGCACCACGCCGGATAGCGCCGTGGACGCCTACGACTGGTCGCCGCCCGCGCCCGGGCGGATCGTCTCGGGTCCCTCCGCGCTGGACTCGCTGCCCGGCCTGCTGTCCGAACTGGACCTGGCCCGGGTCGTGCTGGTGACCAGCCCGTCCATGGCGCGCAGCCCGGTGTTCGCGATGGCGCGGGAGCGGGCCGGGGACCACGTCGTGCACGCCACGGTCGCGCCTCATTCGCCGATGGCCGACGTGCGGAAGCTCCGGGACCTCGCGGTCGCGACCGGGGCGGGCGGCTACGTCGCGCTCGGCGGGTCCAGCGTGATCGACACCGTCAAGGCGGCCGTGTGGCTCGATCTCGGCACCACGCGCCGCCGGTCGGTCGCGATCCCGGCGATGTTCGGCGGCGCGGAGGTCACCTCGCGCGCCGGGGTGACCGACGAGGGCCGCAAGGTCGGGATCGGCGACGAGCGGATCGTGCCGGACGTCGTCGTGCTCGATCCGCGGGTGCCGGCGGCGCTGCCATCGCGGCTCACGCACGTCTCCGTCGCCAACGCGCTGGCCCACTGCGTCGAGGGTCTGGCCGGCACCGGACGCTCGCCGCAGTCGGACGCGTTCTACCTGCGTTCACTCGCGCTGATCCGCGACGGGGTGGACCGGCTGGACGATCGACACGGGGCGTTGAGCGCGTTCCAGTCCGCCGCCGTGCTCGCCGCCCTCCCCCACGTGCGGATGGCCGCCGCGCACGCCATCGTGCACGTGCTCGCCCCGGTCCTCGGAGTTCCGCACGCCGTGGCCCACGGAGTGGTGTGCCGGACGGTGATGAGCTACACCGCCCCGGCAGTGCCCGACCGGCACACGCTGATCGCCGAGACGCTGCACGCCCCGGCCGCGCTCGACGGCGTCACCGCGGTGCTCGACCGGCTCGGCGTGCCGCGGGGCCTGTGCGCGGCCGGGGTGGACCGCGCGCAGCTGCCCCTGGTCGCCGACGCGCTCCTGGAATCCGGCGTGCCCGGCAACCCCCGTCCGATCGGCGGCCGGGACGATCTGCTGCGCATCCTCGACCGCGCCTGGACCGGCGAGCTACCGCGGGCCTGGTGACGCCAGCGGGCCGGGCGCGCGCACGCACCCGGCCCGCTCCCCTCCCCCGTCAGTCCAGGAGATCCGGTTCCAGCTTGAGGATCTTCTGGTGCAGCGGCTGGAAGTTGAACCACCCGAACCCTGGCGTGCCGGTCACGCTCGACACCTGACGCGCCTCCGCCTCGTCGATGAGGATCGGGTCACCGGCGGCCATCGCGAGCAGCTGCGACTGGCAGGAGCGCTCCATCGAGATGAACCACCACGCGGTCTCGGCCACCGTCCGCCCGACGGTGAGCAGGCCGTGGTTCTGCAGGATGACGGCCTTGTGGTCGCCCAGGGCCTTGGCGATGCGGTTGCCCTCCTCAGGGTCGAACACCAGGCCGCCGAACCCGTCGTAGACGCTGTGGTCGTCGTAGAACGCGAGCGAGTCCTGGGTGATCGGGTCGAGCAGCCGGCCGAACGCGGAGAACGTCTTGCCGTGCAGGGAATGCGCGTGGGCGACCGCCTGCACGTCCGGCCGGGCGGCGTGCACGCGCGAGTGGATGTAGAAGCCGGCCAGGTTCACCAGCCCCTCACCCTCCACCAGGCGCCCGTTCTCGTCGACCAGCAGCAGATCCGACACGCGGATGTGCTCGAACGGCACACCGAACGGGTTCACCCAGAAGCGGGTGGGGTGGATCGGGTCACGGGCGGTGACGTGACCGCCCACCCCCTCCCCGAAACCGAACTTCCCGAACAGCCGGAAAGTGGCGGCCAGTTCGCGCTTGCGGCGGAGGCGTTCCTCCTCCGGTGAGGCCGCCACGGGCGGCGCCGGGACCCGGTAGGCGGGGTCGTCGAACGTCGGCAGGGCCGTGCTCATACTGTTTCCTTCCTCTCCTGCGACTGCGCTGGGGACTCGGTGTTCATCCGTTCGATCCGGGGCCCGACGGCCAGCACGGTCACCACACCCAGCACCATGACGAGCGCGATGAGAAGCAGTGCGTAGCGGAAGCTGCCGGTGGCCTGCTGGATGCTGCCGGTCAGCAGGGGGCTGACGATGCCGGTCAGGTTGCCCGAGGAGTTGATCACGGCGATCCCGGCCGCCGCGGCGGCGCCGGTCAGGCCCAGCACCGGAATGCGCCAGAACTGCGACAACGACGTGTAGATACCGGCGAAGCTCAGGCAGGTGCCGACAAGGAACGCGATGCGGTTGTCGGTCATCGCCGCGAGCACCACGCCGGCCGTGCCAACGCACAACGGGAGCGTCGTGGAGAAGACGGCGCTGCGCCGGGCGAACACCTTCGGCCACACCAGCATGACCAGCAACGCGAAGGCGGACGGGATGGCCGACAGCAGCACGCTGGTGACGTCGGTCGGGGACGCGCCGCGTTTGTTGGTGAGCAGCTGCAGCATCTGCGGCAGGAAATAGCTGAACGCGTAGATGCCGAAGGTGAGCGCGAAGAACGCGAACGCCAGCGCCCACACGCGACCGCTCCTGAGCGCGTCGGTGATGCGGGCAGGCACCGCGCTGTTCCGCTTGAGCGCCGCCTCGGCGTCCAGCTGTTCCTGAATGTACTGGCGCTCCGAAGTGGACAGCCACTTCGCCGTGGCCGGGCTCTTGGCCAGGCGGGCCATCAGCAGGATCCCGACGACCACCGTGATCACGCCCTCGACCAGGAAGACCGATCGCCAGCCCACGATGCCCGTCAGGTGCTGCCCCCATTCGAGCAGCCCGGCAGACAGCGGCGCGCCGACGATGCCGGACACCGCGATCACCGACACGAACACCGGGTAGGCCCAGGCGCGTTGTTTCGCCGGGAACCAGTAGGTGATGTAGAGCAGGACGCCGGGAGCCAGGCCGGCTTCGGCGAGTCCGAGCAGGACGCGCAGAACGTACAGCGCCCCGGCCGAGTCGACGGCCGCCATCACCGCGGTGACCGTGCCCCAGGCCAGCAGCGTGCAGCCGATCCAGGTCGGCGCGCCGAAGCGCCGCAGCGCCAGGTTGCTCGGGACGGTCGCGATGATGTAGCCGATGAAGAACAGCGTGGAGGTCAGTCCGATCTGGACGTTGGTCAGGCCGAGGTCGCGGGACATCGGGGCGGCGACGAAGCCGATGTTGACCCGGTCGATGTAGCCCAGCACGTAGGCGGCGCCGAGCAGGGGGAACGTGCGGAGGGCGACCTTGCGCCACAGTTTTGTGCGGTCGGGCGCCGAGCCGGTCTCGGTCATGGTTTGTCTTCCGTTCGCAGAGCAGGGGTCAGAACGCGGGCACGCGCTCGGACAGGAAGCGGCCGAGTGCGGCCGCGACTTCCCGGGGGTGGGTGGCCGGGCTGGCGTGCGGTGCGCCGTCGATCTCGACGACCGGATCCGCGTGCGGCAGGAGCGCCGCCCACTGCCGCGCCTCGGCCACCGTGATGGCCGAGTCCGCGCTGCCGTGCACCACCAGCGCCGGTGCGGTGATCTCGCGCAGCCGGGGCGACAGGTCGTCTCGCTCCATCACCGCGCGGAACGGGGTGGCGAACTCCGCGGGGTGCTGCTTCATCCACTTCTCGATCCAGGGTCCGACGTCGCCGTCGCCGAAGACCATCGCGCCGAGGACCTGGCATAACTCCGGGGTGGGCCCGCCGGCCTGCCAGGCGTCGGCGAACGCGGTCAGCTCACCGAGGGCGCTGCCGTCCTGGCCGGCGGGCGTGGTGTCGATGAGCACGAGGCCGGCCACGCGTTCCGGAGCCAGCAGGGCGGCCGACAGCGCGACGAAGCCGCCCTGGCTGTGCCCGCCGACGACCGCCCGGTCGATGCCGAGCGCGTCGAGGAGGGCGAGGAGGTCGCGGGCGCTGTCCCACAGGGTGAAGGGCTCGCCGTCGTAGGAGGTGCGTCCGTGGCCGCGGGCGTCCCAGGTGACGACGCGGCACCGGCCGGACAGCGGCGCGGTCACCTTGTCGAACAGGCCGGAATCCAGCATGAACCCGTGCCCGAGCACGAGCGGGATCCCCTGCCCGGTGTCCCGGTAGGCGATCCGGGGCCCTGTGGCGACGGGGGCGAAGCGCGTCATCTCTGACCTCCAGCCAGGTCGACGTTGACCAGCGACCTGCTGAACGGTAGGAAGTGTCACCTGAGATTGTCAAGGATCACATCATTTGATCTATGATGAATGGAGCTTCGCGTGAGCGGTGAGTTCGAGGGCAGGATCGGCGTGGTGACCGGCGCGGCGAGCGGACTGGGCGCCGCGGTGGCGCGCCGGCTGCACGACCAGGGCGCGACGGTGGTGGCCGCGGACCGGAGCGAGATTCTCGGCGCGGACTGGGTTTCCGCGCGGTGCGACGTCAGCGACGAGGGGGACGTCCGGCGCCTGTTCGAGCTGTGCCGGGAGCGGTTCGGACGGGTCGACGTGCTGTTCAACAACGCCGGCATCAGCGGCGCCCCGGCCCGCCGCGTGCACGAGTACGAGGCGGCCGAGTGGGACCGCGTGCTGGCGGTCAACCTGCGCGGCGCGTTCCTGGTGCTGCGGGCCGCGCTGCCCCTGATGCTCGCCGGCGGGGGCGCGGTGGTGAACACCGCGTCGGTGGGGGCGGTCCGGGCGCGGCCGGGGTTCGCCGCGTACACCGCCTCGAAGGCCGCGGTGAGCATGTTGACGCGCCAGGCCGCGCTGGAGTACGCCGGCGACGGGATCCGGGTGAACGCGGTGGCGCCGGGTTTGATCGACACCCCGCTGGCCGGCGACCTGACGCCTCAGATGCGAGCCGAAACCGCCGCGCGTACGCCACTGGGCCGGCTCGGCACGCCGGAGGAGGTGGCCGACCTGGTGACGTTCCTGCTGTCGGGCGCCGCGTCCTACATCACCGGCCAGACCTACCTGATCGACGGAGGCCGGTGCGCATGACCCCCTGAGCGCGCTGCGGGCGGCGCCCGCCGGGCGGCGCCGTGAATACACGGGCGGCGATCCACGATTCCACCGCACTCGCGGGCGATACCGCCGGGAGATCAGCGCACCGCACCGCGCCCGCCAAGTCGCGCCGCGACCCTGCAGCGATCATCGCGCGGCCAGCCCGGCGGTCAGCAACTCGATGATCCCCTCGGCCTGCCCGGCCCACTCGCCGTCCGGGTCGAGCTGCCACAGGCTTCCCAGCGCCAGCAGCACGATCTCCGGATCCAGACCCGGCCGCACGGTGCCGGCCGCCTCATTTGCCGCCAGCAGTTCGGCCAGCGCGTCGCTCATCGCCTGGTAGGTGTCGGCCAGCTGGGCTCGGTCCGGGCCCGTCGCCAGGCGCAACGCGTCGCCAAGGCCGCGGCGCGTCAGCACGCACCGGGCGAGTTCCCGCATCCACTCCCGCAGCGCGTCCATCGGGAACCGCTCGGCCAGCAGCCGCGTCGCCACCTCGCGGATCTCCGCCACGTCGCGCCCGTACACCGCCAGCACGAGAGCCTCGCGCGTCGGGAAATGCCGGTACAGCGTCGCGTTGCCGACGCCGGCCCGCTTGGCGATCGCGTTCAGGGAGATCTCCGGCGATTCGGCGAGGGCCTGCCGCGCCACGGCCAGGATGGCGTCCCGGTTCTCGCGCGCGTCGGCACGCCGCTTCGGTGTGCTCGCGGTCACCCTCACCCCTCGCAGGTTGCGAAACGGGGAACTCCCCGCTTACTGTCGCAGTAACGGGGAGTTCCCCGTTTAGTTCATCCTACAAGGAGCACACCATGCCCGTTCTGGGATCGTCCGGCCTGGACGTCTTTCCGCTCGCCCTGGGAACCAACACGTTCCGGTGGACCGCGAGCACCGCGGAGTCGCACCGCATCCTGGACGCCTTCACCGACCGCGGCGGCAACTTTGTCGACACCGCGGACGTGTACTCGGTGTGGGCGCCGGGCAACAGCGGCGGCGAGGCGGAGAGCGTGATCGGCGAGTGGCTCGCCGCGGGCGGCAACCGCGAGCGGGTGATCATCGCGACCAAAGTGTCGGGCCATCCCGCCCACCCCGGCCTGAGCGCGGACAACATCACCGCGGGCGCCGAACGGTCGCTGACGCGGCTGCGCACCGACCACCTCGACGTCTACTACGCCCACGTCGACGACCCGGCCACGCCGCTGGAGGAGACGGTCGCCGCGTTCGACCGCCTCGTCCAGCGCGGTCTCGTGCGCCACGTGGCGCTGTCGAACTACTCCGCCGAACGGGTCCAGGAGTGGGTGGACGTCGCCGCGGCCCTGGGCGCCGCGCCGCCGGTGTCGCTCCAGCCGCACTACAACCTGCTCACCCGCACCGCGTTCGAGCGCGAACTGCGGCCGGTGGCCGAGCGCCACAACCTCGGCGTGGTCCCCTACTACGGTCTGGCCTCGGGCTTTCTCACCGGCAAGTACCGGTCGGCGGCGGACGCGGCGGGAACCGCCCGTGGCGCGCTGATCGGCGCCTACCTCACCGACGCCGGGTTCGCCGTGGTGCGGGAACTCGAAGCGGTCGCGTCCGAATTGGACGCCGCGCCGGCCACGGTGGCACTGGCGTGGCTGCGCGCCCAGCCCACGGTCGTCGCGCCGATCGCCAGCGTCAGCGCGGTCGGCCAGCTCGACGCCCTGCTCGCCTCGGCCACCCTGGACCTGTCCCCCGAGCAGCACAAGCGGCTGACCGCGGCATCCGACGCGGTCAGCTGACCAGCCCGAGCCTGTCGGCCAGGTGGAGCGCCAGTTCGAGTCGCAGGCGGTGCTCCCCGGGCGCCTGACCGAGCAGGGCGGCCGCCTGCTCCACCCGGTACCGCACGGTGTTGTGGTGCACGCCGAGCCGCGCGCCCGCCGCCCGGAAGTTGCCGCCGGCGTCGAAGAACACCGCGAGCGTGGTGCGCAGGCGGCGGGCGTCCTCGGTGCCGGCGGCCAGCGGCCCCAGCGTCTCGGCCACGAACGTGCGGCAGACGCCGGGATCGGTGCTGCACAGCGCCGCGACGTCGATGTCCGCGAAGTGGGTGACGGTTCCCGCCGGACGGCCCGCGAGCTGCGCGACCCGCAGCGCTTCGCGGGCCTGCCGGTGGCTGCGCCGGAACCCCTCCGGCCCCGCCGCGGGCCACCCCTGCCCGGCCAGCACCGGCGCGCCTGCCGACGGCAGCCGGGCGGCGTCGCGCGTCGGCACCCAGCACCACGTGGTGTCCACATCCACCCGTACCACCAGCGGCGCCGCGGCGGTCAGTGAGGCGGCCAGCGTCCGTGCCGTCGATTCCAGCGGCTGGCGCTTGCCCTCCCGCGGATTCTTCAAAACCAGCGCGACGTGGCTGCCGGTGAGGTCGTACCCCAGCCGCAACCGGACCTCCGCGACGTCGGTCTCCCCCGCGAGCACGCGGCGCACGAACTCGGCACGTTCCAGCGAACCCTCCCTGGCCAGCCGCTCGGCCTCGTCGCGGTACTCGGCGCTGAGGCGGTCGCTGACCAGTTCCAGCCAGGACAACAGGAACGTCGTGCCGTGGTTGACGACGGGCACCGCCAGCGCCGCGTCGGGACAATGCTCCTCGACCGCCCGCCCCCACCGCGTGCACCAGTGGGTGATGCCGAGCCGGTAGCCGCGCATCACCGCGTCGTGGCTGAGCCCGTGCTGCACCATCGACCGCGTCGAGCGCATCACCTCGGGCGAGGTGGTCACGTCCTTCGGCTGGTCACCGCGGACGAGGGCGTGCAGCAGCGCCTCGCTGTTGGCGAAGGCGGTCGCGCGGGCCAGGTCCAGCGCGTCGCGCTCGGCCAGCTCGGGCATGCCCGCCGCGATGTGAGCGACCGTGCCGTCGGCGATCCCGGTCAGGTCGGGCAGCATCGCCGCCGCCACATGCCTGGTGGCCGCGCGGATCGCGTCGTCGGTCGCCGCGGACATGGCCTCAGCGTATCCGCCAGATGGTCAACGGGGCGCCCCGCGGTTGACCGGTTGACCGAAGACACCGCGCGTCGTCGCGGGCACGCTGACGGTCACCCCGATCCGTGGAGGACACCCATGAAGCGAGCCGAAGGCAAAGTCGCCTTCATCACCGGAGCCGCCCGCGGCCAGGGACGCGCGCACGCGCTTCGTCTGGCCGGGGAAGGCGCGGACATCATCGCCGTCGACCTGTGTGAGAGCGTCGGCACCACGCCCTACGACGGGGCGACCGACGCGGACCTGGCCGAAACCGCCAAGCGCGTCGAGGAACTCGGCGGTCGGGTGCTGGCGCGGCAGGCCGACGTCCGGGATCTCGCCGCCCTGGAACGGGTCGTCGAGGAAGGGCTGTCCCGCTTCGGCGGCATCGACGTCGTCTGCGCCAACGCCGGCATCGCGAGCTTCGGGTCCGCCTTGGAGCTCACCGAGCAGATGTGGCACCACGTCCTCGACATCAACCTCACCGGCGTGTGGAAGACGGTCCGGGCCGCCGCACCGTCCATGGTGGAACGCGGCCGCGGCGGCTCGATCATCCTGACCAGCTCGATCGCCGGCCTGATCGGCTTCCCCAACCTGGCCCACTACACCGCCGCCAAACACGGCGTCACCGGGCTGATGCGGGTGCTCGCGATCGAGCTGGCGCCGCACCACATCCGCGTCAACTCCATCCACCCGGCCACTGTGGACACCCCGATGGTGGCGAACGAGGCGTCCTGGAAGCTGTTCCTCGGCGGCATCGACGGCGCGACCCGGGAGCAGGCCGCCGTCGGCATGAAGGCGCTCAACGCGCTGCCGATCCCGTGGCTGGACGTGGACGACATCAGCAACGCCGTCCTGTACCTGGCCTCCGACGAGTCCCGCCACGTCACCGGCACCACCATGGTGCTCGACGCCGGCGCCACCCAGCCGTTCAAGATCCCGCATGGCTGACTTCCACGACCTGACCGCGGTGCCCGCCGCCGAACGCGAGACCCGGTTCGAGGAGCTGGTCGCCGAGACGCACGTCGACATGGCGGTGCGGCTCGGCAGGCCGGCGGAGTCGTTCCGGGCCTCGATCCGGCGGCGGCGCATCGACGACGTCGTCCTCGTGGAGACCGTCTGCGACCCGTGCAGCGGCCGCCGGGGGCCGCGCCGCGCCGCCCGCACCGGACGCCCGTACCTGGGGGTGATGGTCGTCCGGCGCGGGCGGGAAACGGTCGCGCTCGGCGACACCACCGCCGACCTGCGGCCGGGCGACGTGGTGGTGTGGCGCAGCGACCGCCCGGCCCGGTTCGAGGTGCACGCGCCGCAGCGGAAGCAGACCCTCATCGTCCCGATCGCCGCGCTCGCCGACGCGCCCGGCGGGCATCGTCTGTTCCGGACAGTCGTGCTCGACGGGTCGGCGCCCGCGGTCCGGCTGTTCACCGGCTACCTCGATGTCCTGTCCCGCACGCTCGCCCGGCTGGGCCCCGCGGAGATGGCCACCGCCCGGTCCGCGGCGCTCGACCTGTTCGCGGCGGCGGCCCGGCCCGACGCCGCGCCCGCGCCGCTGGCGTTGATGGAGGCGTGGATCGAACGGCACCTGGCGTCGGGCGAGGTCACGCCGGCGGCGATCGCGGCCGCGCATGGCATGTCGGTGCGCAGTGTGTACCGGGTCTTCGCCGAAGCCGGGACGACGGTGGCGGCGTTCGTCCGCGACCGCCGCCTTGCCCGCGCGCGCCGGGACCTCGCCACCGGCGCGGACCCGATCGCCGACATCGCCCTGCGCTGGGGTTTCGCCGACGCCAGCCACTTCACGCGCGCCTTCCGCGCGCGCTACGGGTGCACCCCGCGCGACCTCCGGGCCGGTGCCGGCACGAACGGGCCAGTCGCTGGCAGGCAGATGCAGGCGGCCGGCGCCGTGTCCGGGTCAGGCTGATCGGCGTAGCCGCTGTGGATCGAGGAGGATTTCGTGGCACGTGAGGACATCGAGTTCACCGCGCAGGGCACTACCCTGCGCGGCTGGTTCTACCCGGCGGAGGGAGCGACCGGCGAGGCCCCGTGTGTGGTGCTGCAGCACGGGTTCTCCGGCGTCAAGGAGATGTACCTGGACAGCTACGCCGAGTTGTTCCAGGCGGCCGGGCTGGCGTGTCTGGTGTACGACCACCCCGGTTTCGGCGCCAGCGACGCGGTGCCCGGATGCCCCCGGTTGGAGATCGACCCGTGGCAGCAGGTCCGGTTCGTGCAGCACGCCATCACCTACGCGCAGTCGCGGCCGGAGGTGGACGCCGAGCGGATCGGCCTGTGGGGGTCCAGCTACGCCGGCGGGCACGCCCTCGTGGTGGCCGGCATCGACCGCCGGGTGAAGGCCGTGGTGAGCCAGGTTCCGCCCGTGTCGGGGTCGATGGCGTTCAAGGAGCTGATCCGGATCGACCGCTGGGCCGAGATGGACGCGGTGTTCGCGGCCGAGCGCCGGGCCCGGCTGGCCGGTGCGGAGCCGTCGATGCTGCCGGTGGTGACGACCGATCCGGCCGGTGCGGCCGCCCTGCCGACCCCGGATGCCTACGAGTGGTGCACGACCACCGCGCAGCAGCGGGCGCCGGAGTGGCGCAACGAGGTCACGCTGCTGTCGATGGAGTTCCTGCGCGGGTACGAGCCAGGCCGCTGGGCGCCGCTGATCGCGCCGACGCCGCTGCTCATGATCGTCGCCCCGCTCGACCGCCTGGCCGACGGGCAGCTGGCCACGCAGGTCTACGAGGAGGCCCTGCACCCGAAGAAGCTGGTCCTGATCCCGGGCGGCCACTTCGACGCCTACCACGGGCCCGGGTTCGAGTGCTCGGCGCCGCCGGCCCGGGACTGGTTCGTCGAACACCTGCTGGACAAGCGCGTGTGACCGGACTCGCGCCCCGCCGAGCACCCGCGGGGCGCGAGTCCAGACCTTCGCCGGGCGCACGCCCCTGGCGAACCGGGTGAGCAGCTCAGGAGTCGAAGATCGCCACCGCGCGGGTCCAGCCGGCGGAGGCGGCGTGGATCTTGACCGGGAAGCACGAGATCTCGAACCCCGTGGCGGGCAACGTTTCGAGGTCGTGCAGTTTCTCGAGGTGGCAATAGCCGATCTCCCGGCCTGCCCGGTGTCCCTCCCAGATGATCGAGGGGTCCTGCTCGGCGGCGTACCGGGCGGCGGTGTGCATGAAGGGGGCGTCCCAGCTCCACGCGTCTGTCCCGGTGAGCCGCACGCCCCGTTCGAGCAGGTACAGGGTCGCGTCCCGGCCCATGCCGCAGCCGGAGGACACGTAGTCGTCCTGCCCGTAGCGCTCACCGGCGCTCGTGTTGACCACGACGATCTCCAGGGGCGAGAGCTCGTGCCCGATGCGCTTGAGCTCGGCCTCGACGTCGGCCGCGGTCGCCACGTAACCGTCGGGGAAGTGGCGGAAATCGAGCTTCACCGCCGGTTGCAGGCACCACTCCAGGGGAACCTCGTCGATGGTCATCGCGCGCTCGCCGCCATTCATGGTGGCCGAATAGTGGTAGGGCGCGTCGAGATGTGTGCCGTTGTGGGTGGTCAGCCGCACCCATTCGGATGCCCAGCCCTCGCCGTCGGGGAGGTCGTCGACGGTCGCGCCGGGAAAGAACGCCAGGAGATCCTGGGCAGTCTGGGCGTGCGACTGGTACTCGATCTCCGGCGTGAGCCCGGGAGGGTCGGAAGCGATTCCGGCCCGCAGGGGCGCGGAAATGTCGATGAGTTCGCGCATCAAGCTTGTCCTTTCGGCGAGCGCGGCCGCAGCGGAATGACGCCGGTCCCCTCGACGACGGTCTGCCGGGTCGAGCCGAGTCCCTGCCCGTGCAGGGACACGACGTCGCCGGGCCGCAGCCAGCCGGTGAATTCGGTCAGGTCCGGGGTGTTGACGTGCTCGAGCAGGCAGCCGCCGGGCACGGTGCCCGAACCGATCACGTCCCCCGGCGCGAGATCAACGCCGCGGGAGATGTAGGCGAGCAGCTCGCCGAACGTCCAGTCCATCTGGTCGAGGCGGCCGCGGGTGATCTCCTGGTCGTTGACCGTGGCCCGCAGCTCGATGGCGAGCCGTCCGTCCACGCGGTACTCCGCCAGTTCGTCCACGGTGACCAGCGCGGGCCCGAGCGTGAGGGCGCTGTCCTTGCTCTTGCCCATGCCGATGCCGGTCGCCAGGTCGTGCAGCTGGTGATCACGGGCGGTCCAGTCGTTGAACAGCGTGTACCCCAGGATGTGGTTCTCCGCGGCGGCCGGGTGCAGATCCCGGCCGCCGCGCCCGATCACCACACCCACCTCGAGCTCCAGGTCGAACATGCGGGAGCCGGGCGCGACCGGCACCGGGTCGTGCGGCCCGACGACCGAGGCGGCGTTGCCGAAGTAGAACGCCGGCGCCTCGGACCAGGCCGGGTGCAGTTCCGCACTGCGCCCGAGCGCGCGGTAACAGCCGCGCAGGTGGTCCAGGAAACACAACCCGTCGCGCACCGACGGCGGGCGCGGCAGCGGCGCGAGCAACCGGACATCGTCGAGCGGACGGACCTCCTCCGGGGCACGACGGGCGGTCTCCCCCGCCTCGGCCAGCGCCTCGGCGCCGCTCTGGACGAGCGTCAGCAGGTCGATGCCGGCGCGAAGCCCGCGAACCGTGTCCCCGTCGAGCACACCGGTGCGCGCACCGGCGCCGGCCTCGTAGGTCACCCATTTCACAGGTGCCGTCCTCCCTTGTTCTTCGCTTCCCGCACCGCCTGCTCGTGGAACTCGCGGGCCATCGGCTCGACCGCGGCCCACGCCCCTTCCGGTGTGCCGGGGAGAGCGCGTCCGGCGTCGCGGAGCCTGCCGAGGATCCGGTCGGCCGCGGCGTCGGCCTGCGCGGTGACCGCGGCCAGATCGACCACCTCCAGCACACCGTCGCGCTTGACGACCTGGCCGTCCACGAGCACCGTGCGCACGTCGGCCGCCGTGGTCTGGAAGACGAGCGTCGCGTAGGGGTCCACGCGCGGGTGCTGCTCGAGCGCCGGTCCGCCGACCAGCATCAGGTCGGCCCGCTTGCCCGGCGTCAGCGAGCCGATCTTGTCGCCGAGTCCGAGCGCCTCCGCGGCGTTGACGGTGCTCCAGTTCAGCGCCTCCCGCGCCGTGTAGGTGACGGAGCCGGGCATCGAGCCCGCCGTGTTGACCGGCAGGTCGGCCTCCGCGCGGGCGAAGCCGAGGCCGTAGCGCAGCTCGTGCCACAGGTCGCCGCTGTTGAGCGAGACGACGTCGGCGGACAAGGTCGGCCGCACTCCGTGCCGGCGGCAGCGGTCGAAGACGGGACGGCCGAAACCCATGTTCAGCTCGGTCTCCACCGAGATCGACACCTTCCCGCCGGTGCGGGCGATCGCCTCCCACTCGGCGTCGCCGAAGCTGCAGCAGTGCACGTGGACCATGTCCGGCCCGAGCAGCCCGAGAGCCTCCATCTCAGTGATCCCGGTGGCCAGCACACTGCCGAACACGCAACCGGCGTGGTTGACCAGCAGCGCCCCGCGCTCCCGGGCCGCGGCGAGTTCGGCGACCGTGTGTTCCCACGGCAGCCCGAAGATCTCCGACAGCGACACGCCGAGGGTGAGCAAGCCGTCCGACGCGAAATAGGTGTCGGCGATGCGGTGGAAGTCGGCGACCCGCGCCTGGTGCTCGCCGAACCGGCTCGCCTCCGGCGAGCTCTCGAAGAACCCGTAGCAGAACGCCGCGCGGATCCCGGCCTCCTGAAGCCCGCGCACCGCACCGTCGGAGTGGTCGGGGGTGTTGTTGCAGTGCGAGAAGTCCAGCAGTGTGGTGACGCCGGCGTTGAGCGCGTCGATCCCGCCGTAGAAGTTGCCGAGCCGGACGTCGTCCGGTGTGTAGGCGGGTGACACGCCGAGCCGGATGCCGAAGTAGTAGTCGGCGAGAGTCCAGTCACCGCAGATGCCGCGGACCAGGGACTGCCAGGTGTGCCGGTGCGTGTCGATCAGGCCCGGCAGCACCAGATGCCCGGTCGCGTCCAGGATCTCGGCGTCGGTCACCGGCAGCGAGGGCCCGACGGCCACGATCGCGCCGTCCTCGATCAGCACGTCGCCCGCCGGGAAATCCCCGAGCGCGGGATCCATCGTGAGGACGTGACCGTTGCGGACGAGGGTGCGATGTGAGCTCATAATGTCCTCCGAGCGTCGTTGCTTGGCAGCAGCATGGCTGGCCCGGCGCGCCGGAACATGTGCCGAATCGGTTGTGATCCCGGCGAGCGGGTCGCGTCGACCTGGAAGAGGTGCTGGGACATGGACGTCCGGTCGTTGCGGTACGCCCTCACCTTGGCCGAGGAACTGCACTTCGGCCGCGCCGCGCGGGCCCACTACATCGCGGCGCAACCGTTCGGGCGGCGGATCCAGGAGCTGGAGCGCGAGCTCGGCGTGAAGCTGTTCGAGCGCACGAGCCGCCGCGTCGCACTCACCCCGGCGGGGGAACGGTTCCTGCCCCGTGCGCGCCGGGTGCTGGCGGAGATGGACGAGCTCATGCGCACCGCCGAAGGCGATCACGCCGAGCCGGTCCTGCGCGTCGGGGTGCTCGGGTTCGGCCTGGCCGACCGGTGGGCCGCCACGCGCACCCTGCTGGCCACGCACCACCCGGAACTCGAACTGTCCTACCGGGAGCTGGACTGGACGACGCAGTACGACGCCGTGCGCACCGGGGAGGTCGACGTCGCGGTCCTGCACGACGTCGGCGGAGCCGACGACCTCCTCGTCGAGCCGGTGATGAACACCGCACGCTGCGCGGTCGTACCGGCCGAATCGGAACTCGCCGGCGCCGGGCACCTCAGCGTGGCCGACATCGCCGACGTGCCCCGCGTGAAGCTGGTCGGCCAGCCGGGACTGGCGGACTGGGGCGGCGCACCCACCAGGCGCGACGTGGAGGTCCGCTCCCCCGCCCACGTCGCGACCGCGGTCGCCACCACGGGCCGGATCGGTTTCCACGGCGAACCCGCGACCCGCTTCTTCCCCCACCCCGGGGTGCGCTACCTGCCACTCGAAGGACCCGACCCCGTCGTGGCCATCGCCAGCCGGCGAAACGACCGCAGGGACACCGTGGCCGCATTCCGCGCCGCGACACTGGCGAGTCCCGCTGCCGACTCGCTCGTCGCCGCGCAGGCGGAGGATGCCGTGGAATCCTGAGGCACAGCGTGCGGAATCGAAATTCCACTCTGGACAGAGGCGCCACGGACGCGGCGCGAACACGTCAGCAAGCGGCCGCGGCCCCTGACCAGGGCCGCCTCAAGCCAGGCCGGCGCCGGAGGAGCGGGCCTGGCGGTCACGCTGCGGGCTCCTTCAGCCGCGAGACCGCTTGATTTAACTTTCGTGTTTCCCGTCGAGGGCGATCTCGTCGTGCCCCTACTGCTCGCGGGATACCGCCAGTTCATGGAGACGGTCGACGAGCCGGATGAGATCAGGCAGCCGGTTGTCGATCGTGTTCTGAAGGATCTCCTGATCGAGGTCGGCGTACTGGTGCGCGAGCATGTTCCGCATGCCCACGATTCTTGGCCAATCCTCCGGCGCTTCGGCCTCCAGCAGGCTCGGACTCACCTTGCCGACAGCATCGACGGCGACCTCGAGCCGGTGGCTCACGGCGTCCCTGATCAGGGTGTCCGCCAGCGAACCACGCGCGAGATGCTCCTGCAACACGCGCAGGTGTTCCCGTGCATCAGCGAGGTGTTGAGAATCCTTGCGACGGCGTCTCGTCACAGCTCGACAGCCTCCGCGAGCGCCGACGACTTGATATCGCGTTTGAGCATCCGGGCGGGCACGATGTCGACCGGGTAGCCGAGCAACCGCTCCAGCTCGATATCCAGGGCGGCGAGGTCGACCAGATCAGCACCCGGGTCGAGATCGACCAGCAGATCGATGTCGCTGCCCTCATCATCTTCCCCACGTGCGACGCTGCCGAAGACGCGAACGTTCCTCGCCTTGTGGGCGTGCGCGAGCGCCAGAACCTTGCTCCGGTGCCGGGCCAAAACCCGCCCGGCCGGCGAGGTGGGGTGGAACCGCGTGGCGCGATAAGCCCTGATCAACCGCGAGACCTCCGGCTGGCTCCGCCCGATGGCCTGGGCGATCTGCTTCTGCGTCATCCCCTGGTCGGCCGCCTTCCCGACGGCCTCGCGGAGGGAGGCGCTGGCCGTAGCGCGCATCCGGTCCACCTCCGCCGCCACCTGGGCCAACGACACGGCCAGCTCATCCCCGTGCTCCATATAGCACATGCTATACCCCGGCGATTGGGTCTTGCGCGAACTGCACCCGTAACAGAGTCGCGGCCACGGGTGGTCCGGCTCGGCGGCCCGCGCCGGACCACCGCTGCGCCGTGGCACCATGACGGAGGATGTGGGCGGTTCGTCCGGTTCTGGCGCGGGAGGGTGGATGTCGGGGGACGGCGAGGGTCTGGCGTTGCTGCTGAAGGCCGCGCGGGAAGGCGACGCGACGGCCTTCGAGCGGCTCGTCGGGCCGTTCCGGGCCGAGTTGCGGGCGCACTGCTACCGGATGCTGGGCTCCCTCGACGACGCCGAGGACGCGGTCCAGGAAGTGCTCGTGCGGACCTGGCGCGGGCTGGACGGCTTGGAACCCCGAGACTCGATCCGCCCCTGGCTCTACAAGATCGCGACGAACCGGTGCTTGACCCTGCTGGAGCGACGTCGCCGCCGGGAGCTGCCGGCCGGGCTCGCGGACGGCACACAGCCGGCCGAGGTGGCCTGGCTGGAGCCCTACCCGGACTCGCTGCTGGACCCGGCCGCACGCTCGGTGGCGCGGGGGAGCATCGAGCTGGCCTTCGTCGCCGCGCTGCAGCACCTGCTCCCCCGTCAGCGAGCCGTGCTGATCCTGCGGGAGGTGCTCGGGTTCTCCGCCCGGGAGGTCGCGGCGCTGCTGGAGACCACGGTGGCGTCGGTGAACAGCTCCCTTCAGCGGGCCCGCGCCACCCTCGAACCGCTCCGCGCCGGTGCCGGCCAGCAGACGGTGTTGCGCACGCTGGGCGGCGACCGGGTGCGTGACCTGGCGCGCCGGTACGCGTCCGCCTGGGAACGGGGTGACGTCGACGCGATCGTGGAGATGCTAGCCGAGGACGCCCGCTACTCGATGCCACCCGAACCGCTGTGGTTCCAGGGCCGGGACGCGATCCGGGCGTTCCTGGCCGAGGGGCCCCTCACCGGGCGGTGGCGGTTCGTGCCCGCACACGCCAACGGGCAGGTCGCCTTCGGCACCTACCTGTGGAACGGCGCCGCCTACCTGCCCGCCGGCCTGGACGTGCTGGCGCTGCGCGGTGACCGGATCGCCGAAGTCGTGTCGTTCCTGACCGCGGATTTCGCCCGCTTCGGCCTGCCGCCCACGATCACGCGATGAGTTTCGGCCCCGGCGCGGGTGTCAGTGGTGACAGTTCCGCCGAGACCGATGTGAGGTATCGCGATGACCACGGACGAGCAGCAGATCCGGACCCTGATCGAGCACTGGGCAGGCGCCGTGCACAGGGGCGACCTCGAGGGAGTGCTCGCCGGCCACGCCGGCGACATCGTGATGTTCGACGTGCCGCCCCCGGACACGGGAGTGCGGGGCCTCGACGCCTACCGGGACACCTGGCCTGCCTTCTTCTCCTGGCAGGCCCAGGGCGCGGTGTTCGACCTCGAGTCCGTGGAGATCACCGCCGGTGCGGACGTCGCGTTCGCCCACGCCCTGCTGCGCTGCGGCACCCCGGACGAGCTCGCCCGGCATCCCGCCCGGCGCCTGCGGCTCACCCTGGGCCTGCGGAAGGAGAACGGCCGCTGGACCGTGGCGCACGAACACCACTCGTTCCCCCATGCCGACCAGGACGACGGCACGGACGCGGAAGCCGAGGTGCGGGCCCTGCACGAACGGTGGTTCGCGGCCACCACCCGCAAGGATCTCGACGGGCTGATGGCCCCCATCGCCAAGGACGTCGTCTCCTACGAGCACGACACGCCCCTGCAGCACCTCGGCCGGGACGCCGTGCGGGAGGTGTGCCGGCGGGGGCTCGACTGGTCGGACGCGGTGGTCCGGTGGGAGGTGCCCGACATGACCGTCCTGGTCCGCGGTGACCTCGCCGTGGCCTGGGGACTCAACCGGATGATCGCCGAAGACACCGACGGCACGACCACCGAAAGCTGGTCCCGCGGCACCCGGGTGTTCCAGCGACGCGACGGCGAATGGCAGCTGATCCACCAGCACCTCTCGTTCCCCTACGACCCCGAATCCGGCGCCGCCGCCACCGACCTCCATCCGTGACGGCCGGGCACAGCCACCGTTTCGAGCCGGCGGCAAGGGCCCCCTTTGGCTGATCAGCTCAGGTCGAGCAGGACCTTCGACGCGACCGCACGGTTGCCGGCCACGCCGAACGCCTCCGTGGCCCGCTCAAGCGGGAACGTGTGGGTGACGACCGGATCAACCGGGAGGCCGTCGGCGAGCAGGGTGAGCGCCTCGTCGAATTCGCGGTCGAACCGGAACGCTCCGGCGAGGGTCAGTTCTCGCGTGACGACCACGTTGCCGAGGAATCCGACCTCACCGGGCGGCAGCAGTCCGAGCAGGACGACCCGGCCGGCGCGGCGCACCCGTTCCAGACAGGTGCGCAGCCCGGCCGGGGACCCGGAAGCCTCGATGGCGATGTCCGCCTCCCCCGGCCCCGCCGGGTCGTCCGCCCGCACCACCGAGGTGGCGCCGACCTTCGACGCCAGAGCGAGTGGGGCGTCCAGCAGGTCGCTGACCACGACCTCGGCCGCGCCGGCCCGGCGCAGCGCGGCCACCAGGAGGCAACCGATCGGCCCGGCACCGGTGACCAGGACGCGCCGGCCGGTGACGTCACCGGCCCGGCGCACCGCGTGCAGCGCCACCGACAACGGTTCCGCGAGCACAGCCCGTTCGAGTTCGAGCCCGGGCGGAAGCGCGCGCACCTGTCCCGCCGGCACCGTGATGCGCTGCGCGAACCCACCGTGCACGTGGGGCAACCGGGCCGCGCTGCCGAGGTAGCGTGTGTCGGCGCAGACGTTCCGGTGGTCCCCGGCGCATTCCGGACAGTCGTCGCAGGGTGTGGCCGGGTGGACGGCCACCGGCGTACCGACCCCCGGACCGTCCACATCGGAGCCGAGGGCCGCGACGTGCCCGACGACCTCGTGACCGAGCACCAGCGGTTCCCGCACGTGGAAGTCGCCGACCGCGCCGCGGTGGTAGTAGTGCAGGTCCGATCCGCAGATGCCGCCGAAGGAGACCTCCACGGCGATCTCGCCCTCGCCCGGTTCCACCGGCGCACGGTTCTCGACCCGAAGGTCCCCGGCGCCGTGCACGACACACGCAAGCATGGGTTCTCCTCGCTTCACAGGACGGAGGTCATGCCGCCGTCGACGTAGAGCAGTTGGCCGTTGACGAAATCCGACGCCGGCGAGCACAGGAAGATCAGCGCGCCGACGAGGTCACCCACCTGGCCCCACCGTCCGGCGGGGGTGCGGCCGCGCACCCAGGCGCTGAAATCCTCGTCCGCGACGAGCGCGGCGGTGAGCTCGGTGTCAAAGTAGCCCGGGGCGAGCCCGTTGACCTGGATCCCGGCCGGGCCGAGGTCGGCACACATGCCCTTGGTGAGCATCTTCAGCCCGCCCTTGGTCGCCGAGTAGGGCGCGATGCCGGGGCGGACCACCTCGCTCTGCACCGAGCAGATATTGACGATCTTGCCCGAGCCGCGGGCGGTCATCCGCCGCGCGACCTCGCGGCCGACGAGAAAAGCACTGGTGAGGTTGGTTTCCAGCAGGCGATGCCAGTCCTCGGTCAGGAACTCGGTGAACGGCGCCCGGTGCTGCATCCCGGCGTTGTTGACCAGGATGTCCACGGGACCCGCGAGCTCCTCCAGGCGCGGGATCGCCTCGGCGACCGCGCCGGGATCGGTGACGTCGAACGCCTGCGCATGCACCGTGGCCCCGGTGCGCTCGGCCAGCTCGGCACGGGTCCGGTCGAGCGCGGCCCGGTCACGTCCATTGAGGACGACCACGCACCCCGCTTCCGCCAGCCCCTGGGCCAGCGCGCGCCCGATGCCGCGGCTGGACCCGGTGACCAGGGCGACGCGGCCGCGGATGTCGAACAGCGGGTGGCTCACCGCGCCACCGCCACGGCGCCGGGGATCGGGGTGCGCGCCGGCCGGCCGGACAGGACGTCGAGGAGGTTGTCGACAGCCAGGTCCACCATCGCCGCGCGGGTCGCCTCGGTGGCGGACCCGACGTGCGGGAGAGCCACCAGCTTCGACTGCGCGACCAGGTCGGCGACGTCCGCCCCGCGCGGCTCGTGTTCGAACACATCCAGCCCGGCGGAGTGGATGACGCCCTCGCGCAGGGCGTGCAGCAGCGCGGCCTCGTCCACGACACCACCCCGCGAGGTGTTGATCAAGGTCGCGGTGGTCTTCATGCTGCCCAGCTCGGCCGGGCCGATGAGGTGGTGGGTCGCCTCGGTCAGCGGCACGTGCAGCGACACGATGTCGGATTCGGCCAGCAGGGTGGGCAGGTCCACCTGCTGTGACAGCTCGTCGCCTGCGGTGCTGAACGGGTCGTGGTGCAGCACGCGCATGCCGAAACCGGCGGCACGGCGGGCGACCGCGCGGCCGATCTGGCCGTAGCCGACCAGGCCGAGGGTGGCGCCGTGCACGTCCAGCCCGAGGAAGTCGTCCATCCGGAAGACGGTCCAGTCGCCGGCGTGCAGCCGGTCGCGGGCCGCGCCGAGACGGCGGCGGGCCATCAGGATCAGGGCCCACGCCAGGTCCGCGGTGGTCTCGGCGAGCACCCCCGGGGTGTGGGTCACCACGACGCCGCGAACGGCAGCGGCACGCTGGTCGACGGCGTCGAAACCCATGCTGGCCAGGCTCACCACCTTCAGCCCGGGGCCGGCGGCGTCCAGCAGCGCGGCGTCGATCCGGTCGTTGCCCAGGCACAGGATGCCGTCGACGCCGCGCGCGAGGTCCGCCAGCTCGCCGGCCCCCGGCTTGTCGCCCGGCCCGCGCACGAGCTCGACCCGCCCGGCCAGGCGCTCCAGCCCCGTTCCGGGCAGGTGTCCGCGGGTGCTCAGGACACGCTGTTTCATACCGCACTCCTCGCGACAACAAACTGTTCGCACGACGTTATCGAGCGATTCCGCGGCGGCACAAATAGCGATTCCGGCTGACGTTATCGGATCTGCTAATGGGTCATGGCCGGAAAGTGGCGATCAGCTCGTGGAAGAGGTCGTGGACGGCCAGCGCCGCCTCCGACAACGGCTGGTGATCGGAGGTGCACAGCGACAGCTTCACCTCGATCACCGGATCCACGATCCGGCGCACCACCAGGTGCTCGGTATCCAGGATCGCGCGCGCCGCCGACCACGGCAGGACCGTCGCGCCCAGATCGGCGCCGACCGCGCTGACCAGCGTGAGCACCGACTCGATCTCGCCGACCACCCGCGGCTCCACCTCCGCGCGGGCGAAGGCCGCCTCCACCACGCGCCGGATGGTGTGGATGCGGCTGGGCAGCAGCAGGCCGACCTCGGCCAGGTCGCCGACCGCGACCTCGTCCCCGCCCGGGACCGCGCAGCCCGGCCCCGCGACCAGGAACAGCTCCTCGGTGCGCATCGGCTCGAACTGCACACCCCGGATCGGCCCGGCGTCGTAGATGAAGGCCATGTCCATCCGCCCGGTCATGATCGCCTCGCTGATCACGCCGCCGAAGTTCTCGTTGATGTGCAGCACGATGTCCGGATAGCGCTCGCGGACGGCCCGCAGCAGCGGCAGCGCCAGCGCCGCACCGGTGCTGTAGGGGGCCAGGCCGACCGACACGCTGCCCGCCGGGGCGCGGCCGGAGACGCTGACGGCGGCCTGGGCCTGTTCGACCTGGCGCAGGATCAGCTGCGCGTGCCGGTACAGCGCCCGGCCGGCCTCGGTCGGGGCGACACCACGCTTGCTGCGGATCAGCAACTGCTGCTTGAAGTCCCGCTCCAACATGGACACGTGCTGGCTCAGCGCGGGCTGCGCGATGCGCAGGATGTCGGCGGCGCGGGTGATGCTGCCGGCGTCGACGATCTTGACGAACGAGTACAGACGCCGGGTGTCCATGCGTACCCCTTCCCGGTCGAATGGTGACCCATCGTAACGCCACCACCGCCGCCGGCCCGGGATCCGCTGCCATAACGGATCCCGATCACATCACGCGGATCGCGTATTTGTCCGGCCGCGGCCCCGAGCTTAAAGTCAGCGAAACACCGGATTCCCGGGGCTCGGACAGGATGTTTCGAGCAGATTGCCTCAGTTTTTCCGAGAACATTTCCGCGCATTTTTCCGGAGGGTGAGATGACCCGCATGGTGGATCTCGTCGCCGATCTCGGCGAAGGGTTCGGCGCCTACCGGATGGGCGACGACGAGGCCCTCCTGGACCTCCTGACGTCGGCGAACGTCGCCTGCGGTTTCCACGCCGGCGACCCGCGGATCATGGACGCGACCGTCGCCTCGTGCGTCCGCCGCGGCGTGGCCGTGGGCGCGCACCCGAGCTTCCCCGATCTGGTGGGGTTCGGCCGCCGCGCGATGGACCTGACGCCCGACGAGGTGCGGACCGACGTGCTGTACCAGATCGGCGCGTTGCAGGCCTTCGCCACCGCCCACGGAACCCGCGTGCGCCACGTCGCGCCGCACGGCAGGCTCGGCAACCTCGTCGCGACCCGCAGTGACTACGCCGACGCGGTCGCCGACGCCGTGGCCGCCGTGGATCCCTCGCTGATCGTGCTGGCGCAGCAGGGTGAGCTCGCCGTCGCCGCCCGCACCCGCGGCCTGCCCGTCGCGATCGTGGGTATCGCCGACCGCGCCTACCGCGCCGACGGCACCCTGGTCCCGCGCAGCGCACCGGGCGCGGTGATCGACGACCCGGACGAGATCGCCCGGCGCACCGTGCGCATGGTGACCGAAGGGGTGATCCGGACCGTCGACGGCACCGATCTGCCCGTCGAGTGCGACACCGTGCTGGTGCACGGCGACACCGCGGGCGCGATTTCACTGGCCCGCCGCATCCGGGACGAGCTGACCCGCGCCGGCGTCGTCATCGCGGCCCTGACCGAGGTCCTGGCTTCCCGGGCCGGGGCGGGGTGGTGTCATGGCTGAGGGCGCCCTGATCGCCGACTGCGGCGACTCCGCGATCGTGGTGAAGGCCCTGGACGGGGACGCCGAGCACCGGTGGCAGGTCGTGCACAGCCTCGCCGACGCGATCGAAGACGCCGCCCTGGCCGGTGTCCACGGGGTCGTGCCGACCTACGACTCGCTTCTGGTGGAGTTCGACCCCGGCCTCACCGACCACGACGCCGTGCGGCGGATGGTCCGGCGGGCGTCCGGCGCACGGCATGGTTCGAGCCGCCGTCCCGCGCCGAAGCGGTTCGTCGTGCCGGTGGTGTACGGCGGCGAGCACGGGCCCGATCTCCCCGAGGTCGCGGCGCAGCTGGGCATCACCGAACGGGAGGTCGTGGAGATCCACTCCGGCGCCGTCCTGACCGTGCGGTGCCTGGGCGCCCCGGTCGGCGCCCCCATGATGGACGGTCCGCCGTTCCCCCGCCCGGTGCCCCGCCTGGCCTCGCCGCGCACCAGCGTCCCGCCCGGATCGATCGCCGTGGCCGGGCGGCAGGCCGTGATCTGCCCGCTGCGCTCCCCCGGCGGCTGGCCGCTGCTCGGACGGACGCCGTTGCGCATCCTCGACCTGGGATCCGAGCAGCTCACCCCCTACCAGCCCGGCGACGAGTTCCGGTTCGTGCCGATCGAGCCCGCGACGTGGGACGACTACGCCGGCTCTGCCCTGGTGGCCCACCATGGCTGACACCCTGACCGTCCGGCAGAGCGGCCACGCCGCCGTCCAGGACCTCGGCCGGCCCGGCCGCTCCCGCTACGGGCTGCCCGTCAACGGCGCGCTCGACCAGTACTCCGCACGTGTCGCCAACGCCTTGTGCGGCAACGACGACACCGATCCGCTCATCGAGATCACCGCACTCGACTTCAGCTGCACACCGTCCACCGACGTCCTCGTCGCCGTCACCGGCGCCCCCGCCGACGTCACGGTCGACGGGATCCCGCAGCCCCAGTGGGAGCCGCTCGCCGTCCGCGGCGGCCAGACACTGGCCGTCACCGGGATCCGGCTGGGGCTGCGCGTGTACCTGGCGGTCTACGGCTCGATCCACGCCGAGTCCCTGCTCGGCAGCTGCGCGCCCGACACCATCCTGGGATTCGGCCGCTTCCTGCGGCCCGGGGACGACCTCGCGCTCCGGGCGCAGTGCCCGCCGATCGGGCACCCGGAGTTCCGGCACCCGCTGTTCCGCATCCGGCCGCCCCGGCCCCGGTTCGGCGAGACCTGGACGATCGACGTGACCGACGGCCCCGACGTCGCCGAGTTCGGCGACTCCGCCGGGCGCCTGTTGTCCTCCGCCTACGTCGTGACACCGTCGAGCAACCACATCGGGTTGCGGATGAGCGGCCCGGTGCCCCAGCGGGTCGCCGTCGGCGAGGTCCTCTCCCGCGGTGTGCCCGTCGGCGCCGTGGAAGTCCCCGCCGGGGATCAGCTCCTGGTCCTGCACCGGGGCCGGGGCGTCACCGCCGGTTATCCGGTGCTCGCCGTGGTCACCTCGGCCAGCCTCTCCCCGCTCGGGCAGGCCAGACCCGGGCACACCATCCGCTTCCGCCGCCGCACGGTCGCCGAGGCGGTCGCCGCGCACCGGGCCGAACGCGCCGCCATCCGCGCGGTCCGGCACCGCGTCGCCGCGGTGCTGCAGTCCCTCGACATCCCTGTCCTCACCCGCCGATGAAGGAGTCCACCATGAGTACCGTGGCGTCATCACAGTCGAACGTGGTCGATCCCAGGACCGCCCGCAAGGTCACCCTGGCCGGCTGCGTCGGCATCTTCGCCGAGCTCTACGACAACGGCATCTTCGGGTTCATGGCGGGCACGCTCGCCGCGGTGTTCTTCCCGGACTCGGCCAACGCCGTGATGCTGGTCTTCGTCGGCTACGCGATCTCGTTCTTCTTCCGCCCGCTCGGCGGGATCATCTGCGGCCACCTCGGCGACCGGATCGGCCGTCAGCGGATGCTCGTGTTCGTCATCATGCTGATCAGCGTCGCCACCGCCGCCATCGGCGTCCTGCCCACCTACGCCGCGATCGGGATCGCGGCGCCGATTTTGCTGATCCTGTTGCGGGTCCTGCAGGGCTTCTCGGTCGGCGGGGAAGCCGCGGGCGCCATGACGTTCCTGGCCGAGCACGCCCCACCGGGCAAACGCGGCCTCTACACCAGCTACGCCCAGATCGCGTCGTTCCTGTCGCTGCTGACCGGCACGCTGATCGCCGCCGCGATGACCAGCGGCCTCGGGGCCGAGCGGATGCAGTCCTTCGGCTGGCGGATCCCGTTCCTGCTCGCGATCCCGCTCGGCATCACCGGCCTCTACATCCGCCGCCGTATCTCCGACACCCCCAACTTCACGCGACTCCAGGAGGAAGGCGGCCTGGCACGCAACCCGCTGAAGGAGGCGTTTTCCTCGCCCCGGCATCGGCGCGCGATGCTGCTGGCCCTGTTCATCCCGCTCATGAACGGCTCCGGCTACTACGTCCTGTTCACCTACATGCCCACCTTCATGAGCAAGGAGCTGCACTTCGGCAAGGTCGAAGGCCTCCTGGTGACCGCGGTGAGCCTCGTGGCGATCTCCGTGGCGATCCCGTTCATGGGAGCCCTCTCGGACAAGGTCGGCCGCAAGAAGGTCATCGCCGGCGCCGCCATCGCGATGGCCCTCGCGGGTGTCCCCTGCTACCTGCTCATCGGCACCGGCAACGTCGCACTCGCGATCGTGGGTGCCAGCGTCATGGCGGTCATCTTCGCCGGGCACACCGGCGTCATCCACATCCTGCTGGTCGAACTCTTCCCCACCCGCGTGCGCTACTCCGCCTACGGGCTGGGCTACAACATCTCCTCCGCCGTCTTCGGCGGCACCGCGCCACTGCTGATGACGTTCCTCATCGGACAGACCGGCGACGTCCACATCCCCGCCTACTACGCCGTCCTCACCGCGCTGGGCACGCTCATCGCGGTGTCCCGGGTGCGCGACCGGGCCCACGAACCCCTGCACGACGCCTGACCCGACCCACCAAGGAGCACTGGACAATGCCGTTTTCCGACTACAAGACCGCCCTGGTCACCGGCGCCTCGACCGGCATCGGCGCCGAGGTCGTGGAACGACTGGCCAAACAGGGCCTGCGGGTCCACGCCGTCGCCCGCAACGCCGAACGGCTCGACGAGCTGGCACGGCGCACCGGGTGCGTCCCGCACGCCGTCGACGTCACCTCCACCGCGGCCCTGACCGAGCTCGTCGACGGTCTCGAGATCGACGTCCTGGTCAACAACGCCGGTGTCTCGCGCACCGGGAACATCCTCACCGCCGACGAGTTCGCCGTCGACGAGCAGGTCGCGGTGAACATCCAGGCCGTCCTGCACCTCGTGCGGCTGGTCATGCCCGGCATGGTCGAGCGGGACCTCGGGCACATCGTCAACATCAGCTCGATCGCCGGGGTCTACAACTTCGGCGGCAACACCATCTACCACGCCACGAAGTCCGCCGTGCACACGCTGTCCCGCCAGCTCCGCGTCGACGCCTTCGGCCGGCGCGTCCGCGTCACCGAGATCTGCCCTGGCCGGGTGGAGACCGAGATCTTCGGGCGCCTGCTCGGCGACATGGACCGCGCCCAGCGGGAGTACTACGACGGGTACGAGTCGCTGAAACCGGAGGACATCGCCGACGCGATCGAGTTCGCGATCGCCTCGCCGCGCCACGTCAACGTCGGCCACATCGAGATCCTGCCGACCTTCCAGGTGCCCGGCGGGCTGAACTTCGAGAGGCGGGCGGACTGACATGACTCCGGCCGCACGAGTAGCCCGGATCAAGCCCTCGCCCAGCTCGGCGGCGGCGCAACGCGTGCGTGAGCTGACCGCTCAGGGGCAGCGGATCCTCGACCTGACCGTCGGCGAACCGGACTTCGACACACCGGACCACGTCAAGGCCGCCGCGGTCGCCGCCGTCGAACGGGGGGAGACCAAGTACACGCCCGTCAACGGCACCCCCGAACTTCGGGCGGCGATCCGGGCCAAACTCGGCCACCGTCACGGCCTGCACTACCCGGACGAGGAGATCACCGTCGGCGGTGGCGCCAAGCAGGTCATCTTCCTCGCGCTGATGGCCACGGTCGACAGCGGCGACGAAGTCGTCATCCCCGCGCCGTACTGGGTGTCCTACCCTGACATGGTGCTGGCCAACGACGGGACCCCGGTCATCGTCGACTGCCCCGAGTCCGACGGGTTCAAGCTCACCCCCGCGCGGCTGGAGGCGGCGATCACGCCGCGGACGCGGTGGCTGGTGCTCAACTCCCCCGGCAACCCGACCGGCGCCGCCTACTCGGCGGAGGAATTGCGCGCGCTGGCCGGCGTGCTGCTGGCCCACCCGCAGGTGCACGTGCTCACCGACGAGATCTACGACGAAATCTGGTATGAGCCGGAGAGCGTGCCCACGCTCGCGGCCGTGGAACCGCGGCTGCGGGACCGGGTGTTCCTCACCAACGGCGTGTCGAAGACCTACGCGATGACCGGGTGGCGCATCGGCTACGGCGCCGGCCCGCGTGAGCTCGTCGGCGCGATCAACAAGCTGCAGTCCCAGATGTCGTCCTGCCCCTCCTCGATCAGCCAGGCGGCGGCGGTCGCGGCGCTGACCGGTCCGCAGGACTTCGTGGCCACGACGGTCGCCACCTACCGCGGCCGCCGGGACCGGGTCGCCAAGCTGCTGGCCGACGTTCCCGGGCTGTCGGTCACCGCACCCAGCGGCGGGTTCTACCTCTTCGTCAACTGCGGCGGGCTGCTCGGCAAGCGCACTCCCGCCGGGGACGTGCTGCGCACCGACGAGGAGTTCGCCCGCTACCTGCTGGAGTCCGAGCGGGTGGCCGTGATCCACGGCGCCGCCTACGGGACACCCGGTTACTTCCGGATCTCCTTCGCCACCTCCACCGCCGTCCTGGACGAGGCGTGCGAGGCCATCGCCCGCGCCTGCGCCCGCCTGTCGTGAAAGGATTTCCCTTGCGCGTCAACACGAAGTTCGACCGCCCGGACCCGGCGCTCGTCGAGCAGCTGGCCCGTTTCTCGTCCGCCACGATCCACGAAGCCCAGGGGCGCCTCGGCGCGCTGAGCTCGGCCCTCAAACCGGTCGACCCGGCCATGTCGTTGTGCGGCCCGGCGTTCACCGTGCGCTGCGCGCCGCGGGACAACCTGATGCTGCAGGTGGCGATCGCCCACGCCCAGCCCGGTGACGTCGTCGTGGTGTCGGCCGGCGAGTACGCCGAGGCCGGTTCGTTCGGGGACGTGCTGGCCAACGCCTGCCAGGCCAAGGGGCTCGCCGGGCTGGTGACCGACACCGGCGTGCGCGACACGGCCGAGCTGCGCAAGCTGGGGTTCCCGGTCTTCTCCTACAGCGTGTCCATCAAGGGCACGGTCAAGGAGACCGTCGGCCCCCTGGCCGAGCCGATCCAGATCGGCGGCGAACTGGTCCGCCCCGGCGACGTGATCCGCGGTGACGCCGACGGCCTGGTCGTGGTGCGCCGCGAGGATCTGGCGTACGCGATCGAGCAGGCCCGCAAGCGCGAAGAGGCGGAAGCCGCCTACATCGCCGCGTACCGCTCGGGCCGCAGCGTCATCGAGGTCAGCAACCTCACTGACGTCCTCGAAGCGAAGGGACTCGTCATCGAGGAGTGACCCCGGCACCAGCGCGGCGGACGCGTTCGCCGCGCTGTGCTGGTGCTTGTGGTGTTCCGACCATTCCGTGAGTTTGTCGTTGAACACGCCGATGTCGCCGAGGAGGACCCCGTCAAGCAGGCGGTGGTCCTCCTCGGCGTCGGTGCGATCGGAGCCCGGCAGAGCCACCACCAGTCTTCACAGACCTTGCCGTGAGCGGCTGACCCGGCACCTGGATCAGCTCGACAGCGGCAGTGACGCTCGCATCGGCTGCGGGTTCGTCACCCAAGAACGTGCCCGCTCCTGGACGGCTGACGCCCCTTGCTCGCCGCCCCTCGCCACTGCGTGATCACCCTCCCGCCGGGAGCCGGAACGGCGCCCGGCCGCCGCGAGGGGTTCGCCGTCACCGGCCGGCTCATCGATTTCGGAAGCGAATCATCGCCCAGAGGTTGCCGGGTCACGGGCGCCGCCGGACAAGTCGATTCGGCCACCGGATACACGAACGAAACACACGAGGCCTTGACGGCTCTTCGTGCGCTACCTAGCGTGTGTTTGCATCTTACGAAAGGCGTTCGTATATGTCAAACACATCGCGAACCTCCAGCACCGTGGCCACCGCTCTGCGCGTGCTGCGCCTGCTCGCCGACAACCCCGGCGGCATGGGCATCACCGAGGTCGCGCGAGCGCTGGACATCGCCAAGAGCAAGGCCCACCTCCTGCTGGCGACCCTGCTCGAACAGGACTTCGTCGAGCGCACCGCGGACAGCCGGTACCGGCTGGGCCTCACCGCGTTCGAGGTCGGCTCGGCCGTGCCGGACGCGGCCCGCTTCGGCGGGGACCTGATCACCCCGATGCGCGCACTCGCCGACCTGTGCGGTGAAGCCGTTTCACTGGCGGTCCTGCGCAACCGCGACGCGATCATGATCCAGCGCTTCGAAACGAAGCACGTGCTGCGCGCGGAGATCGGCGTCGGCACCCGGATGCCGTTGATCAGTTGCGCGTCCGGGAAGTTCCTCCTCGCCCACATGCCCGAGGAGCAGGTCGACAGCCTGTACCCGGACGAGGTGCTGCCGCACGTGACCGTGCACAGCATTCGCACCAAGTCGCAGCTCAAGGCCACCTTCCCGGAGATCCGCCGCCAGGGGTACGCCCTCAACGACGAGGAGTACGCCGAGGGGATCTCCGGCATCGCCACCGGTGTCGCGGACGGCAGCGGACAGTACGTCGCCGCGCTCAGCGTCGCCGGGCCGACCAGCCGGTTCCGCGCGGACCAGTGGATCGAACCGCTGGCGGAGGCCGCGCACAAGATGACCGAACTACTGTCCAGCCGGCGCTGACCGGCTGAGGAAGAGGTTCACCCCCACATGGAGATCGTCGCTGGAATCGATGTCGGCGGCACGTTCACCGACGTGCTGCTCCACCACCCCGGGACGGGGGAACTCCGCCTCGCCAAGGTGTTCTCCACCCCCGGGCGCCAGGCCGACGGGCTGCTCACCGGGCTGCGGCAGTTCGATGTTCCGCTCGGCGAACTCGACGCCGTCGTGCACGGAACGACCGTGGCGACCAACGCGGTCCTGGAGCGCAAGGGATCGCGCACCGCGCTGGTGACCACGCGCGGTTTCCGGGACGTGCTGGAGCTGCGCAGGCGCGACCGGCCCACGACCTACGGCCTGACCGGCGCCTACCGCCCGCTGGTGCCGCGGAGCCGGTCGTTCGAAGTGGACGAACGCGTCGACGCGGACGGCCGGGTCGTCGAGCCCCTCTCGGCCGGCTCGGTCCGGGCCGTGGCGGACGCGCTGCGGGCGGCCGAGGTGGAAAGTGTCGCGGTCTGCCTGCTCAACAGCTACGCCAACGCCGACCATGAGCGCACGCTCGCCCACGAACTGCGCCGGCTGTTGCCGGACGTCGAGGTCACGGCCTCCTACGAGGTGTGCCCGGAGCCCGGCGAGTTCGAACGGGCCACGACCACGGTGGTCAACGCGTTCGTCCGCGCGCCGATGTCGCGCTACCTCGGCGCCGTGCAGGAACGCCTGAAGCACGAGGGGTTCGCCCGGGACGTGCAGGTGATGCAGTCCAACGGCGGGCTGATCCCCGCCCGCCGCGCCGGCGAACTCGCGGTCCGCACGCTGCTGTCCGGTCCCGCCGCGGGCACCGTCGCCGCCGCGGCGTTCGGCGAGGCCGCCGGCCTGCCCGACGTCATCTCCTGCGACATGGGCGGCACCAGTTTCGACGTCGCCCTCATCCCGGGCGGGCGCCCCGCGGTGACCGCCGAGAGCGCGATCGACTACGGCATCCCGATCAAGGTCCCGATGATCGACATCACCACCATCGGCGCGGGCGGCGGGTCCATCGCCTCGGTCGACCGCGCCGGGATCCTGCAGGTCGGGCCGGAAAGCGCGGGCTCCGATCCGGGTCCGGCCTGCTACGGCCGCGGCGGCACCCGCCCGACCGTCACCGACGCCAACATCGTGCTCGGCCGCATCTCCGCCGAGCAGCGCCTGGGCACGCAGGACGGGTTCACGCTCGACCGAGACGCCGCCGTCGAAGCGGTCCGGGCGCACGTCGCCGAACCCCTCGGACTCGACGTCATCGCGGCCGCACTCGCGATCATCCGCTTCGCCAACGAGAAGATGGCCAACGCGATCCGCATGGTGAGCGTGGACAAGGGACACGACCCCCGCGAGTTCGCCCTGGTGGGCTTCGGCGGCGCCGGCCCCATGCACGTCGCCGAGCTGGCCAGGGCCGTCGGCGCCACCACCGTCCTGGTCCCCCCGCACCCCGGCGCGCTGTCCGCCTACGGCTGCCTGATCGCCGACGTGAAGTACGACTACGTCACGGCCGTGGGATCCGAAGTGGACGACTGCACCGCGGGCGGGATCGAACGCATCCTAGCCGACCAGGCCGAGCTGGGCCGCAAGACCCTAGAGGCCGACGGGTTCGGCGACCAGGACATCGCCGTGGAGCACGTCGCGGAAATGAGCTTCGCCAAGCAGCTCTACTCGATCCGCGTCCCGCTCGGCGGCGACCGCGAAGCCTGGACCCCGGCGAAGCTCACCGAGGAGTTCCACCGCGAGTACCTCGCGATCTACCAGGGCCGCAACCCCTCCGGCGCGATCCGGTTGATCAGCCTGCGCACCGTGGTGACCGGCAAGCGCAAGCCCGTCGAGCAGGTGGTGACCACACCGGGCGGACACCCGGCACCCCGGGAGCGGACCGTGGTGTTCGCCGACGGCAGCCACACGGTTCCCGTGCTACGGCGGGAACACCTCCGTCCGGGCGAGGTCCTGGCCGGGCCGGCGATCGTGGAACAGAGCGACACCACGATCGTGCTCCCCCCGACGACGACCACGACCGTGCACTCCAACGGCAGCCTCATCGTGAAGGTGGCATCATGACCGAGCTCGACCCGTTGTCCATCGCCGTCATCCGCGGCAGGCTCGAACAGATCGCGGACGAGATGGACACCGTCTTCGAACGCATGGCGTTCTCCCCGGTCATCTCCGACGCCTGGGACCGCGCCGACGGCATCTACTCCCCTGTCGACGGCAGCATGATCGTCCAGGGCAACCGGGGGCTGCCGATCTTCGTGGGCACCATGCAGTACACGGTCGCGAGCGTGATCGCCGGCGCGAGCGAGGTGCGGCAGGGAGACACGTTCATCGTCAACGACCCGTTCGCCGGTGGCACGCACATCATGGACACCAAGATGGTGCGGCCGTTCTTCTACCGCGGCGAACTGTTCGCCTACCTCGCCAACACCGGGCACTGGCCGGACCTCGGCGGCCGGGTGCCGGGCGGGTTCGGCGCCGCGGCCACCGACTGCTACCAGGAAGGGCTGCGCCTGCCGCCGGTGAAGCTGTTCAGCGGCGACGAGCTCAACGCCGACATCGTCGCGATCCTGCAGACCAACTCCCGGCTGCCCGACGACGTCCTCGGCGACATCGACGCCCAGGCCACCGCGTTGCGCGCCGGCGAAACGCGTCTCACCGAGCTCCTCGACGAGTACGGGCCCGACCAGGTGCGCGCGGTCATCGACGCGCTGCGAGAACGGTCGGCGCGGCAGATGCGCTCCTACATCGCGGAGATCCCGGACGGCACCTACTCCTTCGTCGAGGAGATGGACAACGACGGCATCACCGACGAGGTGCTGCGCATCGACGCGCGGATCACCGTCGCCGGCGAGGAGCTCACCATCGACTTCAGCCACTCCTCGCCACCCTGCCAGGGCCCCATGAACTCCGTGTACGCCGCGACCGTCTCCAGCAGCATCGTCGCGATCAAGCACCTGTTCCCCGACATCCCGATCAACTCCGGCATCTTCGAACCGATCACGTTCGTCATCCCGGACACCGTGTTCCTCAACGCCAAACCGCCGAGGCCGGTGGCCGGGTGCGCGGCGGAGACCAGCCAGCGCATCATCACCGCCGTCATGGGCGCGCTCGCCGAAGCCGCACCCGACCGGGTGCCTGCCGGGTCGTCCGCCACGGTCAACAACCTCTCCATCGGTGGTGTGCGCGAGGACGGCACCCCGTTCGTGCTGTACGTGTTCCTCGGCGGTGGCTACGGCGGTCACCCGGCCGGGGACGGGCTGTCCAATGGCTGCTCGCTGATGAGCATCGGGCGCGTCCAGTCGATCGAGACCCTCGAACAGCGCTACCCGCTGCGGTTCCGCAAGTACGGCCTGCGGGACGGATCGGCCGGGCACGGCAGGCACCGCGGCGGGTTCGGCGTGCACTTCGAGTTCGAGTTCACCGCCGCCGAAGGGCAGGCGAGCCTGCTCGGCGACCAGGCCAAGACCGCCCCGGTCGGGCGCGCCGGCGGCACGCCGGGACAACCGTCGTCGCCGTGGTTCCGCATCGGCGGCGAGCAGGTCACCCTCCCGATGATCAGCAAGGGCGAGAACGTCTCGCTGCGCGCCGGCGACATCGTGTGCCTGCGCACCCCCGGCGGCGGCGGATACGGGCCGGCCGCCGAACGCGACCCCGAAGCCGTCGCCACCGACCTCGAACACGGCTACCTCGACGACGAGACGGCACGAAGGATCTACGAGCACACCGCCTAGCCCGCCCCTACTCCCCCAGCTGGAGAAAGCCATGTCCGGAACCACCGCGGACACTCCCATCCGCAAAGCGATCCTCGGCAGCCTCGTCGGAACATCACTGGAGTGGTACGACTTCTTCCTCTACGGCTCCGCCGCGGCACTCGTCTTCAACGAGGTCTTCTTCCCCACGTTCGACCCGCTCACCGGAACCCTGCTGTCCTTTCTCACCTTCGCCATCGGGTTCGTCGCGCGCCCCATCGGCGGGATCGTCGCGGGCCACTACGGCGACCGGTTCGGCCGCAAGAAGGTCCTGCTGTTCACCGTGTCCCTCATGGGCGCCTCCACGGTCCTCATCGGACTGATCCCGAGCTACGCGACGATCGGCGTCACCGCACCGATCCTGCTGATCGTCGTGCGGCTGGCACAGGGGTTCGCCCTCGGCGGTGAGTGGGCAGGCGGCGCGCTGATGATCGCCGAACGCGCCCCGTCCGCGCGCCGCGGCTTCCTCACCAGCTTCGTGCAGGTCGGTGTCCCGATCGGCACACTCGTCAGCACCGCCGTGCTGTACCTGATGTCGGGCATCCTTTCCCGCGACGCCTTCCTGCAGTGGGGCTGGCGGGTGCCGTTCCTGCTGTCCGTCGTGGTCGTCCTCATCGGCGTCTACATCCGCCGCCAGGTCGGCGAATCACCCGCGTTCGAGAAGGCCGCGCCCGAGCGCGCCCCGATCCTGACGTTGCTCAAGACGCAGCCGCTGGACGTGCTGCGGGTGGTCGGCATCCGCGCCGGCGCGGACATCCTCTACTACCTGCTGGTGACCTTCCTGCTCACCTACGTCACGACGAGGCTCGGCCTGCCCCGCGGCGTGGGGCTGCTGGCCGCCCTGGTCGGCGCGGGGATGCAGCTGTTCACCTACCCCGCGTTCGCGGCGCTGAGCGACCGGTACGGCCGCCGCAAGGTCACCGTCTTCGGCGCGGTCGGGGCGTTCGCCTGGATGTTCGCGTTCTTCCCGCTGGTCGATTCGAAGAACACCGGCCTGATCTTGCTCGCCGTGGTCGGCGGCCTGTTCTTCCACTCCGCGATGTACGGGGTGCAGGCGTCCTGGATCTGCGAACTGTTCGACACCCGGCACCGCTACAGCGGCGCCTCGCTGGGATACCAGCTCTCCGGGATCGTCGGCGGCAGCCTCGCCCCGACCATCGCCGTGGCGCTGCTGCGGGCTTCGGACTCGACCACTCTCGTGGTGGTGTACGTGTGCGCCGCGCTCGCTCTCGTGGCCGGGACCGCGCTGCTGACCCGGGAAACCCGCGGCGGCGAACTGACCGGCGCCGGTTCCGCGACGAAGGTGAGGAGCGCCTCGTGAGCGTCGTGGAGCGCGCCCGCCGCGTACTGCCGGGCGGCAACACCCGGACGACCCTGTTCGTCCCGCCGCACCCGCCCTACGCGGTGCGCGGCGAGGGCGCGATCGTCACCGACCACACTGGACACCGGGTCATCGACTGCAACAACAACTACACCTCGCTCATCCACGGGCACGCCCGTCCCGAAGTGCTCGAAGCGGCGTTTGAAGCCGCCCGCGGCGGAACCGCGTTCGGCCTCCCCACTGCCTCGGAGGTGGCGCTCGCCGAGCACCTGCGCGACCGCACCGGGATCGAGCAGTGGCGCTTCTGCAACTCGGGCACCGAGGCGGTGCTCATGCTCCTGCGCGCGGCCCGGGCCCACACCGGGCGGGAGCTGATCGTGCGGTTCGAGGGCAGCTACCACGGCACCGGCGACGCCGTCGTCTCGCCCGGCGCGCCCGGGGTGGTGCCCGGCTCGGTGCTGGTGTTGCCGCAGAACGACCTGCCGGCGTTGCGCGCGGCGATGCGGAACCACGGCGACCGGGTCGCGGCAGTGCTGATCGACCTCATGCCCAACCGCGCCGGCCTCACCCCGGCCGACCCCGCCTACGTGGCCGAGCTCGACGCGCTCACGCGGCAGCACGGCGCGCTGCTCGCGGTCGACGAGGTCATCACGTTCCGCCTGCACGAAGGCGGACTGCACCAGCGGTACGGCATCCGGCCCGACCTGGTGTCCGTGGGCAAGGTCATCGGCGGCGGGTTCCCGGTCGGGGCGGTCGGGGGCCGCGCCGAGGTCCTGTCGCCGTTCGACCCGCAGACACCGGACGGCGTGTCCTGGGGCGGGACGTTCAGCGCCAACCCCGTCACAATGTCGGCCGGGCTCACGGCACTGGGCCTGTTCGGCCCCGCCGAGATCGCCGAGCTGAACCGCCGAGGCGACGAGTTGCGCAGCCGGCTCCACGAGGCCGGAGTGGCGGTGCGCGGCTCCGGCTCCCTGCTCCGGCTGATGGCCACGGACACCACGAAACTGTGGTGGAGCCTCTACGAGCGCGGCGTGCTCACCGGCACGAACGGGCTACTCGCTCTGTCCACGGCGATGACGCCGGCACACCTGGACCACGTCGCCGACGCCGTCATCGCCACCCTCCGATCCGACCCCGCTGAACACCGGTAACGGTCCCGCCGGGGGCGCGATGCTCTGGCGTTGCGGCCCCCGGCGTGTTGCCGTTCTCCTTGGCCAGTCCAAGGTGGAACACCAGCTACTCCAAGTGGTCGACCTCAGGCGACCGCGAGGGCCGGGCGAGCCGCTGCTCGCCCGGCCCCACATCGCACGGCTCCAAGCCTGGCAGGCTCACCGCGGGGCAGGCACCGGCGCGGTGGTGACCTCGCGGGTCTCGCGCAGGACGAGCAGACCAGTGACCACCATCAGCGCCGCGGTGAAGCCGTGGACGCCGAACGCCGTGGGCGCGGAGCCGTGGTGGGCCAGCACGGTGGCCATGTCGCCGAACGCGGCGAGTGCCTCCACCACCAGCACCCAGCCCAGCGCCCGGCGGTGTCCCGTCACCAGCAGGACCGCGAGGACCAGTGCCAGGACGACGTCGCGGATCCCCTTGACGACGAGGAAACCGCCGCCGTCGCCGGACGGCCAGCTCGGCAGGCCGAAGCCGGGCGCGGTCGTTGCCGGGCTCAGGATGAACTCCGTCCCGAACCAGAGGATGAAGAGGACGAAAGCGGCGGTCAGGACGGTGTTGATCTTCTTCAGAGTCATGGGTTCTCTCCTCGGGCGCAGGAGTCAGGCCGCGCGGACGCGGCGGATGTGGCGGGCGTAGCGGGGCCGGCCGAACAGGTGCCAGATGCCGCGCACCGGGGCCGGGAGGACGGACAGCAGCGTGGCGCGCTCGGCCGGGTTCGCGTCCTCCAGCACGAGACCGAAGAGCGTGAGCAGGGTGAGCTTCGGCGTGTTGGCCACCAGGTGGTCGCCCAGCGAAGTCCATTCCGCCAGGGTGAGGTGGTGCGCGGCGAGGGGCAGGAGCGTGGCCTCCTCGTCGTCGAGGTGTTCGAGCAGGACCGCCCGGTGATCGGCGAGGACCGCCACGAGTGCGTCCCGCTCGGCAGCTCCGGCGGTGGCCTCCCACGCCGGAACCGCGGCGTCCAGCTTGGTCAGGGTCGCCGCGATGCGGTCGTGCTGGGCCTCCATCCGCAGCACGATGTCCGCATCCAGATCGACGCGGGCCAGCAGCGGCGGCCACAGCAGTTCGTCCTCGCCCTCGTGGTGGTTCTTCAGCCCCAGCCGGTAGTCGCGGAAGTGGTCGGCGACAACCCCGGCGCGGGCGGTGTCCCCGGGGGCGACCGCCGCGACGAGTTTCACCAGCAGCCGCGACTCGCGGCGGAAGGCCCGGTGGACGATCTCCATGTCCCGGGTGTCGATGGTCATGGTGTTCCTGCCTTTCTCGGTTCGACGTGCCCAGACTGCTTCCGGAGGCTTGGAAGGCACTTGGAGCCGGCTTGGAACCCGGACCGCTTACGATGTGCCGTGTCATGGTCTTGATCCGGGTGCTGGGCTCGTTCGCGGCCGAGGTCGGCGGCGAGCCCGTGCCCCTCGGCGGCCCGCGGCAGCGCGGCGTGCTGGCCTTGCTGGTCGCCGCGCGCGGGCAGGTCGTGCCCGTCGACCGGATGGCCGAGGACCTGTGGCGCGGCGAACCGCCGTCGCGCGCGCTGGCGTCGTTGCAGGCGTACGTGTCCAACCTCCGCCGCCTGCTGGAACCCGGCCGCCCGCCACGGACCCCGGCCCGCCTGCTGGTGAGCGCGGCGCCCGGCTACGCGCTGCGGCTGCCCGCGGCAGCGGTGGACGCGTGGCGCTTCGAGGAGCTGCTCGACCAGGCCCGCACACTCGCCGATCCCCGCGACGCACGTGCCCGGCTGGACGAAGCGCTGGCCCTGTGGCGGGGGCCCGCGTTCGCCGAGGTCGCCGACGAGCCGTGGGCCACCGCCGAAGTCGCCCGGCTGCACGAGCTGCGCCTGGTCGCCCGCGAACTGCACGTCGCGGCGGGACTGCGGCTCGGCGACCCCGCGGCCGTGGTTCCCGCGGCGGAAGGTCTCACCCGCGACGAACCCCTGCGCGAGGAAGGCTGGCGCCTGCACGCCCTCGCGCTGTGGAACAGCGGCCGTCAAGCCGACGCCCTGGCCGCGCTCCGCCGCGCCCGCGCCACCCTCGCCGACGAACTCGGCCTCGACCCCGGCCCGGACCTGGTCGCCCTGGAAGAAGCGATCCTCACCCAGCGCACGGATGTCCTCCGCGCCGCCGTCCCGGCCCCGGTGAGCGCGCCGGCGCCCCCTCGGCAACCTCCGCCCACGTTCGTGGGACGGGAACGCGAGCTCGCGACGCTCGTCGCGGCCGCCGGGGAAGCCGCCACCGACGGGGCACGAATCGCGCTCGTCACCGGGGAAGCGGGACTCGGCAAGTCGACACTGCTGGACCACCTCAGCACCCGGCTCGAACAGGACGGGTGGCTCGTGACCACCGGGCGCTGTTCCGAAGTGGACAGTGCACCACCCGCGTGGGCGTGGGTCGAGGCGCTGCGCACGGTGGCCGCGAACGTGGCTCCGGGTGAGTTCGCCGATGACCTGGCGCCACTGCTCGCCGACGTCCCACCGGTCGACGGCGACGCGGCGGCCGGGCGGTTCCGCCTGCGGCAGGCCGTGTGGAACTGGCTCGCGGCGGTCGGCGCGGGCCGGCCGGTCGCCGTCGTGCTGGACGATCTCCACTGGGCGGACGCCACCACGCTGGAACTGCTCGCTGGCGTCGTCGGTGTGCGTGCCCCGATCCTGGTCGTCGCGGCCTACCGCGCCGACGAGGGCGAACGCCTCACCGACACGCTCGCTTCCCTCGCCCGCACCGAGCCCCTCCGGATGGACCTGCCCGGGCTGGACGGTGACGCCGTCGCCGAACTCGTCCGCGCCGAATGCCGAGCCGACGACGCGACCGTGGCCGGGATCGCCGAGCGGACCGGCGGAAACCCGTTCTACGTCAGGGAAAGCGCGCGGCTGCTGAGCGGCGAGGGTGCGCTGGTCGCGCTCTCCGAAGTCCCCGAAGGCGTCCGGGACGTGCTGCGGCGCCGCCTGGCCCGGCTTCCGGACAGCGGGGTGTCCATCCTGCGGCTGGCGGCGGTGGCCGGCCGGGAATGCTCGGTGGACGTGCTCGTGCGGGCCGCCGACGCCGACGAGGACGGCGTGCTGGACGCGCTGGACGCGGGCGTCATCGCCGGGTTGCTCGACGAGCCGGCGCCCGGGCGCGTCCGGTTCGTGCACGCGCTGGTCAGGGACACGCTGGTCGCGGACGTCAGCCGGTTGCGCGCCACCAGGATGCACGCCCGGATCGCCGCCGCGCTGGAGGACACCGGTGACGTCGCGGCGCTCGCCCACCACTACGCGCGGGCGGGATCACCGAAGGCCGTCGGCTACTGCGTGCGTGCCGCCGAGCTGGCCGAGGCGCGCTACGCCCACGACGTGGCCGCCGCGCTGCTCGCCGACGCCGTCGCCCAGTGCGGCGATCCGGATGAGCGCGTGGACCTGTTCGGCAGGCTGCTGCGCGCGCAGATCAGGGCCGGCGCCGTCGCCGCGGCCAGGGACACCCGCGCCCGGGCCGTGGAGTACGCCGAATCGATCGGCCGCGACGACCTGATGATCGCCGCGTTCACCGCCTGGACCGAGCCCACCTCCTGGCAGGCCCGCACCTACGGCACCGTCGACCGCCCGATCGTCGACCGCCTCCGCCGCCTGCTCACCCGAACTGATCTCGCCCCCGACGTGCGGCCCCGCCTCCTGGTCGCCTACGCCGACGAACTGGTCGGCGAAGACGACCCGACGGTCATGGCGGCGGCCCGGGAAGCACTCGACCTCGCCACCGGCCCGCGTCTGCGGGCCGCCGCGCTCCTCGTCCTCGCCCGCGACCCCGGGCGGACGGAGTACTCGCGCGAACTGGTGGAGATCGGCATCGAGCACGACCTGCCCGTCTACCGCGTGGCCGGGCTGTTGAACCAAGCCGTGCACGCCGCGACGGTCAACGACCCGGCAACCCTGCGCCGCGCGATCGGCGAAGCGCTCGACCTCGCCCGCGCCTACCGGATGCCGGAAGCGATCGGCGCCGCCGAAATCGCGCTGGCGACCCTGGTCCTCATCGAGGGCCGCTACGCCGAGGCCGAACGGCGCTACACCGAAGCCACCGAGCGCATGCACCACACCGGCTCCGTCCACGCCGGCTTCCGGCACCTGGTACGAGCGACGATCTGGCTCAACGACGGCACCCTCGGCGACCACCTGGACGACGTCCGCGCCCTGCACGAGGCCCTCGGCCCCATGGTGACCGACCTGCTGGCGCTGGCCCTCCACGCCACCGGCCACGACTCCGAAGCACACCGGACCCGCGCGGCGGCACCTCCGATCCGCCCCGACTTCTTCTTCACGTTCCTGACCAGCCTGCGCGCGCCGGCGGCCATCGCCCTCGACGACACCGGCACCGCCGCCCAGACCTACACGGCCCTGCTCCCCCACCACGACAACCCTCCAGCCGGCGCGGAAAGCCTGTCGCTGGCGCTGCCTCCGGTCGCCCACACCCTCGGCGAACTCGCCCTCCTCCTCCACCGTCCCGGCGACGCGGCCGCCCACTTCACGCGAGCCGCCACCATCGCGGAGAAGTGGAACGCCCCTCATTGGGCCGCCGACGCCCGGGCACGCGCCGCGGTCGCCCGCACTGTTTCGCTGTCGCCGCAGCAGGAACGCTGAGCCCCCGGCGGGCGTCAGTGGCCGTCGGCGAGGAACTCGGTCAGCGCGTCGGCGACGGCGTCGGGCTGTTCGTCGGGGATGAAGTGCCCGGCGTCCGGCACGACGATGCCGGTGGTGTCGTCCGCGCAGGGGCTGAGGGAGGCGGCCATGTCCGGGATGGACCCCTGGCTGCTGGAGATCCCGAGGACGGGCACGGTCAGGCGCCGCTGCTGGAGCGCCTCGCGGTTCCTGCGCGCCGATTCCGCGGCGTCCCGGTAGTAGGCGAGGGAGGCGCGCAGGCCTCCGTCGGCGGCGACGGCCGCCGCGTAGTGGTCGAGTTCCGCGTCGTCGAAGGTGCTGGGAGACAAGGCTTTCACTGTCAGGAACCAGCCGACGTATTCCCGTTCACGGCCGGCGAGCAGCGCCTCAGGTAGCTCGGGCACGGTGTGGAACGCGAAATGCCAGGTCTTCCACGCCCGGTCCGGATCGGTGGGAATCGTCTCCGGGAGCGTGACACCGGGAATTCCGGCGTCGAGCAGCGCGACCCGGCGCAGGTGGTTTTCGAAGCCGAGGGCGAGGGAGAACGCGACCCAGGCACCGATGTCGTGGGCGGCCAGCGAATAGCTCGACACGCCCAGGGCGGTCACGGCGGCGTGGACGTGGGAGGCGGCCGTGTGCGTGTCGTAGCCGCGCTCCGGGCGCTCGGAGTGGCCCTGGCCGGGCAGGTCGATCGCGATGACGTGGAACCGTTCGGCGAGGCGGGGCATCACTTTTCGCCAGGCCCACCAGGTTTGCGGGAATCCGGCGAGCAGGACGACGGCCGGGCCGCCCGTTCGTCCGCCTTCGACGGCGTGCAGGCGCACGCCATCCGCGTCGACCCAGCGGTGGGTGAATCCGGTCAGATGTTGCAGGGGCAGGTCGTGGACGGGGTTGTTCATGAGCACGCCGGCGACGCTAACACATCTTGAACTGATCAGTCCAAGATGTGTTAGCCTGGTCGCGTGGCAGGCAAGAAGCAGTTCGATATGGACACCGCACTCGATGCGGCGATGATCCAGTTCTGGCACGCGGGCTACGCCGACACCTCACTGGACGACCTGTCCAGAGCGACCGGCCTGAACCGCAGCTCCATCTACTCCTCCCTCGGCGACAAGGACACGCTCTTCCTGCGCTGCCTGGACCGCTACGCCGCGCGCTACGGCGACAAGTACGACGCCGCCCTGTCGCGGGCGGACTCCGACCCGGTCGCCGCCGTTCGCGCGTTCTTCGACGTCACCCTCGAACGCATCGCTGATCCCGGACTGCCCGACGGATGCTTGATCGCCCAGTCCGCCATGGCGATCCCGGCCCTGAGCCCGCGCGTCGCCGCGCACGCCAAGCAGGCACTCGGTCGCCAGCGTCTGCGCCTGCGCGCCGCCTTGAAGACCAGCGGGCTGACCGACCGGGACGCGGAGGCCTTCGCCGTGCACGCCGCGGCCGTGAACCAGTCCCTCGCCGTCATGAGCAGAGCCGGAACCAGTCCCGCGCAGTTGCGGGCGATCGTGGGGGTCACCGTCGACGCGCTGTCGCAGGCGTTGCGCGAGTCAGCGTGATCCGACCCGGCTGCTCACGGTGATCGCGGCCGCGGCCACGATCGCCATGGCGCAGACTGCCGCGGTAGCGGTCCAGCCGAACCAGTCGACCGCGGCCGCACCAGCCGCGGTGCCGAGGCTGCCGCCCACGAAGTAGACGACCATGTAGGCGCTGTTGAACCGGGCGGGCGCCGCCGGGTCGAGCGCGAGCACCGTGCTCTGGTTGGCGACCTGCGCGGCGAACAGCCCGGCGTCGAACAGGCCAAGGCAGACCAGCGTGAGGGGCGTGTTCGGCAGGCAGAGGCCGAGTGTCAGCGCCGCCGCGGCGGCAAGCGCGAGTCCGATGAGGATCACCCGGCGCGCGCCGATGCGGTCGGTCCACACCCCGGCGATCCGGGTAGCGACGATGCCCAGCAGCCCGGCCGCCCCATACAGGCCGATCCGTTCCGGCGAATACGAGAACGGCGGCTGGGACAGCGCGACCGCGATCCCCGCCCACACCGCGCAGAACGCGAAGAACCAGAGGGCACCGCGCCCGGCGGCCAGCCGCAGCACCGGGAACCTCAGGTACAGCCCCGGAAGCCCGCGCAGCGTGGCCAGGTACCCGGTTCCGGCGCTGCTAGGTGTGGCGGGCAGCGCCAGATGGGCGGCGACCGCGATGACCGCGCACGCGAGCGCGAACACCAGCAGCATGGGACGCCAGCCGATCAGGCCGGTCAGCCAGCCGCCACCGATCCGGCCGGCGAGGATGCCCGCGGAGATCCCGGCGGTCACCACGCCGAGCACCGTCGCCCGCCGCCGCGGCTCGGCGAACCGTCCCGCCACCGAACTCAGCTGCGCCCCCACCGCGGAGCCGGCGCCGATCACGGCGAGCACGAGCCCGAGCAGCGCCGCCGAACCCACGGCGGCGGCCAGCGCCAAGGCGACGGCGAGCGCGGCGAACTGCGCGGCCACCACCGTCCTCGGCGGAAACCGGTCCACCAGCGGGACCAGCACCGCGAGCCCGGCGAGATACCCGGCCGGACCGCAGGCGAGCACCGTGCCGACGACGGCGGCTGGCACGTCCAGCGACCCCGCGACCTCCGCGATCGAGGGTTGCAGCGGATACAGGGTCGCGGTGCCCAGCGCGGCAGCGAGCGTCAGAAATGCCACCACCGGCGCACGAAGCACCGGCCGGGCAGTCGAAAGATCAGTGTCCACGGCGACGACGGTAGGAGTGCCGCGGCGGCGACGCTGGCGGGAAAACGACGATACCGTGCTGCGGGACGGCGCCTGGGCGCTGAGGTCGAGCGCCGCCGCGCGCGGATCAACGCCACCACCGGCACAAGTGTCGACGCGGCAATGACCGCGCCGACAACGGTCGGCCGATCGCGACACGAAGTCCTCGTCCAAGACCACCCCGGTTGAGTAACCGCCCTGGCTGATGGTGCAAGCCCGGTGGGTGGGAGGTGCTCTCAGAACCCCTCAGTTGTGCGCCCTGGTCCCGCGCGATGCTCGGTGAACTCGGTTCAGCACGATCACCACAGCACCTGAACCCCAGCCACGGTCTGGAAGGCCTCGTCGGCGGTCACCAGCGGCAGCGATTCCGTCATGCACTGCGCGGCGATCATCCGGTCGAACGGGTCGCGGTGCTTCCACTCCATCGAGCCCGCGAGAAGGCTGTGCTCGTCCGTCACAGGGACGCTGTCCACGGCCAGTCGGGCGAGGTGCTGCCGGTACGCGCGCACCAGCACCTCGGCTTGCGGCAGCTTGCCCAGCCGTTGCTTGGTCGCGATCTCCCATGCCGAGGCCGCGGAGACGAACAGCTCCGTGCGGCGATCGGCGACCGCGGCGCGGACCTGATCGGAGAGCCGGTCAGGATCGGTCAACGCCCACAGCAGCACGTGCGTGTCGAGCATCAACCGTCGCGGCGTCACGCCTCCCATGCCGCGATTTCGTCCTCGGGAAGCGGCTCGTCGAACGAGTCCGGAACGCGGTAGGGGACGAACCCCAACTCCCTTTCCGGCGGCTCCTGGAACGGCACCAGCCGGGCCACCGGCACGTCCCCTCGTGCGATGACGACCTCCTCGCCCCGCTCGACGTCCGCCAGGATCGCGGACAGCCGCGTCTTGGCCTCCTGCACCTTCACCGTCCGCTCCACCAGGTCAACGGTACTTGACCAACCCAGGTTGGTCAACCTTGGTCACTGGTCGGGCCATGGTCGAGATGGTGGAGCGCCCACGCCCGCGCAGCAGCGGTGAGTGCCGGTCGGTGCGGCAGCGGGTGGTCCCGTTCGAGCAGTTGCCAGATACCCCAGATCGCGACGGCGAACGCGGTCCGTGCCGCGGCCGGGGTGCCCTGCCAGCACAGCGCGGCCTCGGCCCATCGTTCCGCCGCCTCCAGCTCGTGGCCCGCGGCCAGTCCACCACCCGCGCACCGACATCGCCGACAAGGATGTTGGGCGAGTGCAGGTCGGTGTACACCAGCTGGTCACTGGCGACCAGCTCGATCGCGCGCGCCTCCCCCCGCCACCAGCTCGTCGAGATGGTCCCGGGCCCACGGGTCCAGACCGGGCGGAAGGTCCTTCGCCAGCCTGCGCCACTCCCCGACCTCGACCCGCCAGAGCAGCCGCGGCGCGATCACGGCGGGCAGCCTCGTGGCGGTGCATCGCACCCCTGCGACTTCCAGCGTCGGCGATGCCCTTGCAGAAAACCCGGCCGCCATCGCGCAGATGCAGCGTCGCCGAGAAATCGGAGTTGCGGCCGGCCGACGGGATTTCGGCACGCACGACCGGCCCCGTTCGCCGTTCGATCGCCGCGTGCGCCGCGACGGGCACCTCACCCCACGGGCGACTGGCCATCGGATCCCCCTCTGGCACTGCGCCGGCGGCGGGGTCACATTCCGCGACCCTCGTGAGGCCGGCCCCGTTGCCGGCCCGACGAGCGGCTCGGTTCACCGCTTGACCACGTAGACGTGCGACGCGGTCTGCGGGCGTAGTTCGGTGGTCTCCCCGCCGGTGCCGACGAACACGCCGTGGGGTGACGACCTCACGCTCACGACCGCGCCCGGCCGCACACCGGCGCGCCGCAGACTGTTCAGGAGCTGGGTGTCCGCTTGGATCCGTTCCCCGATGCGGTGGACGAGCGCGCTGGCACCGCTCGGTCCCGGCTCCAGCGCGCTGAGGCTGAGCGCGGTCTCGTCGACATTGCTGCTCCTCCCGCCGAGTTCCTCCAGCCCCGGGATGGGGTTTCCGTAGGGCGAGGCCGTCGGATGACGCAGCAGTTCCAGGAAGCGGCGTTCGACGGCCTCGCTCATCACGTGCTCCCAGCGCGACGCTTCGGCATGGACGTGCTCCCACTCCAGCCCGATCACCTCGACCAGCAAACACTCCGCGAGCCGGTGCCTGCGCAGCACACGGGTGGCGATCCGCCTGCCCTCCTCCGTCAGCTCGAGGCGCCGGCCGGCGGCAAGGCGGAGCAGGCCGTCGCGCTCCAGGCGAGCGACGGTCTGGCTGACGGCGGGGCCACTCCGGTGCAGACGCTCGGCGAGGCGGGCACGCCTGGGGACCACGCCTTCCTCCTCGAGCTCCAGGATGATGCGCAGGTACATCTCCGTGGTGCCGATCCGGCCGGACATGCTGCCCGTCAAGCGGGGATTTCGGCGGTGGCGATCAGGACCGCGCGGCCGAGGGTGTGCCCGGACATGGTGAATCCGAGGACGGCCGGGGTGGCGTCGGCCGCGACGCCCACGGACTCGACATCGAGGGCGTGCACCACGACAAAGTAGCGGTGCGGCCCGTGCCCGGCGGGCGGCGCGGCGCCGATGAAGCGGGCCAGGCCGGCGTCGTTGCGCAGCTGGAAGGCACCCGCGGGCAGACCCGAACCGGAGTCGTCGCCGGCGCCCTCGGGCAGCTCGCTGACCGCGGCGGGAATGTCGGCGACCGCCCAGTGCCAGAAGCCCGAACCGGTGGGCGCGTCGGGGTCGTAGACGGTGACGGCGTAGCTCTTGGTGCCCTCCGGGGCCCCACTCCAGGTCAACTGCGGGGACACGTCCTTCCCGTCCGGCACTCCGAAGAGGCCGGAGTACTGCTCGCGCGACCAGGCGGCACCGTCGGCGACGGTGGCGCTGGTGAGCGTGAAGGAGGCCGCCTCCGGGAGGCGGGCGAACGGGTCGTTGGCGCTCATCGCGTCATTCCTCTCAGACCGTGCTGGCGGCGTACTTCGCCGCGCGAGATCGACGATAGCACGAATAATCGATTATCAACCAGATCGTCTATGCTTCCGGCATGGCACCCACATCCCGGGCACCGGGGAAACAGATGCTCTCCGAGCAGGTCTACGCCCACCTTCGGGACGCGATCATGCGCGGCGAGCACGGCCCCGGGGCCGCCCTCAAACCACAGGAACTCGCCCAGCAGCAGGGCGTGAGCCTGGCGGTCGTGCGGGAGGCGCTCGTGCAGCTGGTCGGCGACGGGCTCGCCGAGCGCCTGCCCAACCGCGGCTTCGCCGTCGTCGCGTTCTCGGACCGCCGCTGGCAGCAGATCGCGGAGGCCCGCCAGATCGTCGAGCCGTCCGTGCTGCGCATGTCCATCGAACGCGGGGACGTCGACTGGGAGGCCCGCGTGCGAGCCGCCCACCACCGCCTGGCCCGCACCCCGGTGTGGGCGCCGGAGGAGGGCGAGTACTACAGCAGCGAGTGGTCGGAGGCTCACCGGGTCTTCCACCGCACGCTGCTGGAAGGTTGCGGCAACGCCGTCCTGCTGGAGACGTTCGACCGGATGTGGACGGCGAGCGAACTGGCCCGGCGCTGGGCGACGCAGCGCAACCCCGACCGGGACGGCTCCGACGAACACCGCCGGCTCGAGGAGGCGGCGCTGGCCCGCGACGCCGACACCGCGGCCGAGCTACTGGCCCGGCACGTCGCCATGACCGCGGCCGCACTCAACGACGGATAGGAGCCCGCGCGGGGAACCTGATGAACCTTGCCTCGGGCGGCAGAGCCGCGACAACCGCAAAGGACACCCCGGCGGGCCTCCCCTCCGCGGGGGAACGCGACATGTTCGCTCTAGACCGTCCTGTCCTTCCGGATGACCGTTCCGCACACCGGAAGGAAGATCAGTGGTCGTTCAACAGTTGAAGCGCGCGGGGATGCTGACCCTGGCCGCGTCCGCGATGGTGGGTGGGTTGGTGTTCACCGGCGCGGGCACGGCGTCGGCCGCGCCGTTCGTCTGCACCGGCCAGGTTTTCCTGGCGCAGGCGGTGAACAACAACACGCAGGGGCAGCTCTACGGCGGCACTTTCGGCGAGGGCAACATCACCTTCAGCCCGATCGGTGCTCCGGCGATCGACAACTACAACGCGATCGGTTACAACACGGTCGACAACTACCTCTACGGCATCCGGGGCACCAACGGCGGGCTGTGGCGGATCAACTCCGACGGCACCGCGACCGGGTTCGGCCCGCCGGCCGGGCTGCCCGCACCTGGCACGGTCGTCAACGGGGTGACGATCACCGGCTACAACGTCGGTACGTTCGACGACCAGGGCAACTTCTACGTGGCGCTGGGGACCGCGCCGTACATCTGGGTCGTCGACCCCGTGACGAACAGCGTGGTCAAGCGCATCGACCTCAACGGCAGCACCTCCTACGCCGACTTCGTGTTCGCCGACGGCTACCTGTGGGGTGTCGCGACCAACGGCACCGTGACGCGGGTCAACCCGAACACCCGCGCGGTCGAGAACTTCAACGCCGGTCTGCCCGCCGGGACCTTCGGCGGCGTGTTCGCCTACGGCAACGGCGACCTCGGCATGTACGAGAACAACGGCACGCTCTACCGGCTGCAGGTGACCAACCCCGCCTCGGCGAACCCGGCCTTCCAGATCATCTCCACACAGACGGGCCCGGCGTCCGGCGGCAACGACGCGGCCTCGTGCGTCGCGCAGCCGACGGACCTGGGGATCGTCAAGGACGGTCCGGCGCAGGTGAACAACGGTGAGACCGTCACCTACACGCTCACGGTGCTGAACAACGGCCCGGGCACGTCGAGCGGTTACACCGTGACGGATTCGATTCCGGCGGGCCTGACGAACGTGACGACGAGTTCGCCCGGCTGCGCGGTGGCCAACATGGTGTTGACCTGCACCGGCGGCTCGCTCGGTGTGGGTGACAGCACGACGATCACGGTGTCCGGCACTGCCGACGGCAGTGTGCAGACCCTGTTCAACACCGCGAAGGTGCGGGGCAACGAGGAGGATCCGAACCCGGACAACGACAACTCGAACACGGTGACGACCGTGGTGGTGCCGATGTTCGCGGCGCCGCTGGCGGCGGGAGCGCTGGCGCTCGCCGGTGGCCGTTTCGCGCTGCGCCGCCGCCGGAACAGCAGCCGCTGACCTCGGTCCTGGGGCTGCCGCCTCCTGCCTTCCAGGGGCGGCAGCCCCTTTTCCAACCGGGTGTCATGCACCCACGTCACGCCAGGGCACAGCACCTGGCAGCCGCCGGGTCCGAACGAATTCACGAACGGCTTCGGTGATCCGCTCGAGAGGAAGCCCGCTCCCAGCGGGAAACCCCGTCTCCGACGGCGCGGAGGGCGATTCCGGATCCCCATCGGTGACGAGATATCCAGCCGCGCCTGAGTACAGCAGATACCCCCAGCCCTCGTGCACGTGCACGTCCAGAACCGCGTCATCGGTCTGAATGCTGCCCGTGTCCGCCCACGGCTGCGCCAGCAGTTCGACCAGGCGTGTCACGTCCTCATCACTGGTGACGTCGACGGTCTCACCACCCGGCACACCATCGCGAAACGTGGGCACAGCCGCCATGAGCGTCATTCGGATCCCTCGTCCTTCCCGGTGTAGGTAGCTACCGTGCCGTCCGCCTGCACCACGCGCAACCGCGCTCCCGGAGGGAGGAAACGCGCAAGGTACTTGTCACAGGTGAACGGCTGCGCCTGGTCGAATGGTCGCGTCCCCGTCGTTACAGCGTCACCACGATCTTCCCGTGCACGTGGCCGCCCGCCTGCAGCGCGACAGCCTCCCGGATCCGGTCGAGCGGGAACGACGCCGCGATGGGCACGGTGACGGCTTCGGCGGCGACCAAGTCGGCGATGCGCTCCAGTGCGGCCGGGTCCGCGGCGAAGGCGCCCGTCGCGTGCACGCCCGGGAGCTGACGGTCCGCGGCGATGGTCGAGATTCGCGCCGGGGGCACGCCGAGCGCGAGGGCCGTCTCGGCGGTCTCCGTGCCGTGCAGGTCGGTCGCGGCGGTGATGCCGTCCGGGGCGAGCGCGCGTACCCGGTCCGCGAGGCCGGCGCCGTAAGTCACCGGCACGGCGCCCAGACGCTCCAGGAAGTCGAACGTTCCCGGGGACGCGGTGCCGATCACGGTCGCACCGGCCAGCCGGGCCAGCTGCACGGCCAGGACGCCCACACCGCCCGCGGCGCCGCCGATCAGGACGGTGTCCGACGGGCCGACCCGAATCGCATCGAGGGCAGCGGCCGCGGTGAGCCCGGGGGTGGGCAACGCCGCCGCAGTGGTGTCGTCGATGCCGTCGGGGGTGCGCAGCAACAGGTTCGGCGGCGCCAGCGGCACGCGCAGCACGACGTAGTCGGCGACCGCACCCACGAGCACCCCGCCGTACACGCGGTCGCCCGGGGCGAACTCGGTGACGCCCTGCCCGACCTCGTCCACGACGCCGGCGAGGTCGCAGCCGAAGCCGGACGGCCCGGTGATGCCGAACATGGCCGCGTGACGGGCGGAACCCGCGATCTGCCAGTCCATCGGGTTCAGGCCGGCCGCGCGGACGGCGACGCGGATCTCGCCAGGACCGGCGTGCGGTTCGGGAACCTCGCGCACCTGAAGCACTTCCGGCCCGCCGAACGCGTCACGGAGAACGGCCCGGCTCATGCCGCAGTCCCCGGTCCGGTGAGGGCCTGCTCGATGATCCGCCCGTACAGCCGGACCGACGCCGACCGCGGGAGCAGGTACTTCCCCGCCAGGTCGGCGAGGTTGTTCATCAAGCCGGGGATCACGTGCGCCTTCCGGCCGAGCTGCCGCAGTGCTGTGCGCGCGACCACCGCGGGGTCCATCTTGCGCCCGCCGAGCTTGCCGAAGTCGATGCCGACGGCGTTGTCCAGACCCTCGGTGCGCGTCGGGCCCGGCGAGACGACGAGGACGTCGACGTCGTGCTTCTTCCACTCGTGGTTCAGCGCCTGCCCGAGCGACAGCACATACGCCTTCACCGCGGCGTAGTTGGCCTGGAAGGGCACCGGGCTGGCCGCGAGGCTCGACGCCACCAGGATCAGGGCACCGCGACGGCGGCCGACGAACTCGCGCCCGAACCGGTGCGCCAGCCGCAGCGGCAGCGCCCCGTCCAGGGCCAGGACGTCCAGCTCGTCGGACAGCTCGTTGCTCACGAACGGGCCGGCGTGGAAGATGCCGGCGTTCGCGACGACGATCCCGATGTCCAGGCCGCTGACCTGTCGCGATAGCTCGTCCACAGCGCCGTCTTCAAGGAGGTCGAGCGCGACGACCAAGCTGTCGACGCCGTAGGCGCCGGAGAGCTCCGCGGCCAGCGCCTCGAGGCGGTCCTTCCGGCGCGCGACGAGGACGGGGGTCACGCCCGCGGCGGCCAGCTGCCGCGCGAACTGCTCGCCGATGCCGGAGGACGCTCCGGTGACGACCGCGTAGGCGCCGTAGGTGCGCAGGTCTTTCATGGTGGTTCCTGTCTGTGCCGGGGAACGCCCCGATTTCCGTGCAAGCGTTCCAGAATTCGTCCGCGACTCTATGACTTCTTGAACGTGCAGTCAAGAAGTCATAGACTGGGGACATGGCAAGGACAGGGCGGCCGAGAGCGTTCGACCCGGCGGAAGCGCTGGCCACGGCGCAAAGCATCTTCTGGGCGTCCGGCTACGGCGGAACCTCGATCCAGGCGCTCGTCGACGGCGTCGGACTCGAACGCGGGAGCCTCTATGCCGCGTTCGGCGACAAGCGCCGGCTGTACTTCGAGACGGTGAAGCTGTACTGGGCCGAGTACGAGAAGACGCTCCGGTCAGCGCTCGCGCAGGTCCCGCTGCTCCCCGCGTTGCGGGAGGTCCTGGTGATGCCCGCGCAACTCGGAACCGTTGCCTCCGACCCGCAGGCCCCGCACGGCTGCATGATGGGCAACACCATCGCCGAACTCGTCCCCCACGACGCCGAAGCCACCGCCCTCGTCACCGACGCGTTCGCCCGGTTCGCCGACTTGCTGATCGAGCCGCTCCGGCAAGCCCAGGAACGCGGGGAAGTCAGCACCGCCTCCCCACCCGAAGCGCAAGCGCAACTCCTGCTCGTCCTCGCCCAGGGCACCTCGCTCCTGGCGCGCACGGGAACCGACCCGGCGACCGCCACCGCCGCGATCGACGCCGCCTTCGCGGGACTCCACGCGGACGACTGAACAGGCGCGGCCTGCGCAGCACGGTGTGCGCCGGTCAGGCGCGCCGGGGGGTGGTGCGGCCGATTCCGGGTGCCGGCGACGCGGGTCTTCAGGTCACCGCCCGGCCGGCCGCGACCCGCTGGGCGCCGTCGCTTCGCTGAGCAGGCCGGCGAAATAGGCGGCCTGTTCCGCCGCGTCGGCCGCGGCCACCTCACCGGCCGCCACACTGGAAAACGTGCTGCGCAGATGACACGACAGGATCTGCTGAGCGACCGCGCGCAGGGCTCCCTGCACCGCGGCGAGCTGGATGAGCACGTCGCCGCAGGGCCGCTCCTCGGCGAGCATGCGTTCGACGCCCAGCACCTGCCCGGCTGCCCGCTTCAGACGTCGCCGCAGCGCGTCCTGTCCCGCCGTGGCGACGGTGGAGGTATCGCTCATGACGTCGCTCCCGTTCACCGGCTCGCCCCGCCGGGATCAGCGGTCCGCCCCGGAGTTGTGCAGCCGCAGGGTCTCCACGTCACGCCGGTAGGTCTGCTCGTCGATCTCACCGCGGGCGAACCGCTCGGCCAGCAGTTCCTCCGGGGACGGGCGGGCGCGGCCACCGAAACCGTTCCCGTGTTGCAGGACGCGGAACAAGACGATGCCCCCGATGATCACCAGTCCCCAGAACAGCACGTTGCCGACGGTCATGAGCGCGACGCCCCAGCCGCTCATCCCGTTTCCGTACCAGTACATCATCGTCGGGTCCCGCCCTTCCTCGATCCGGGGAACCGGGCCGTCAGTTCCGGCCGGCCGGGCCGCCCCGGCTCATGCCGGCCACCGCGCCGGCGACCCCGGTCAGCATGAGCACAATGGCGATCACCAGCAGCGGTGCGCACATCAGCAGCATCATCCAGCCGTGCCCGCGGCGCCGGTGCGATGTGCCCCCGTGTCCGGTGGCGTCTCGCGATCAGTGCTCATGGTCGTTTCCTTCCGCGCGGTACCGCCAGCGTGCGCCCGGGCCCCTGCGGGTGCGATGGGCCAAGGTCGCGTGCCGGGGGGCAGAAGGTCCCCGCCGCGGTCACGTCGTGACGCTGTCGCTGCGGGCGGGAACGGGGCGCTCGGTCTCCGGCGGCCCGGGTAGCCGGAGCCCGTTGAGCGCCAGCGCGTTGACGGCGACGATCAGGCTCGAGCCGGACATCGACAGGGCGGCGATCTCCGGGCGCAGCACGAGGCCGAAGGCCGGTTCGAACACGCCGGCGGCGATGGGCAGCGCGATGGCGTTGTACCCGACGGCCCAGCCGAGGTTCTGCCGCATCTTGCGCAGCGTGCCACGACCGATGCGCAGGGCGGCCGGCACGTCGAGCGGGTCGGAGCGCATCAGCACCACGTCCGCGGTCTCGATCGCGACGTCGGTGCCCGCGCCGATCGCGATGCCCAGATCGGCCTGTGCCAGGGCCGGTGCGTCGTTGACCCCGTCGCCGACCATCGCCACCCGGCGCCCCCCGGCCTGCAGTTCGGCGACCTTCGCGGCCTTGTCGCCGGGCAGGACCTCGGCGATGACGGTGTCGATGCCCAGCCGGGCGGCGATGCGGTCGGCGGTGGCCTGGTTGTCGCCGGTCAGCATGACCACCTCCACGCCCAGGTCGTGCAGGTCGGAGACGGCGGCGGCCGACGTTTCGCGCGGGGCGTCGGCGATGGCGATCACCCCGGCGGCCACACCGTCGACCGCGGCCACGATCGCGGTGCGCCCACCGGCAGCGAGCTGGTCCCGCCGGGCGGCCAGCGGCCCGAGCGCGACGCCCTCCCGCTCCAGCAGCCGCCGGTTGCCGACGACCACGCGATGCCCGTCGACCTGGGCGATCGCGCCGTGCCCTGGCACGTTCTCGAACCGCTCGGCGGCCGCCCGCGCGACGCCGGCGCGGTCGGCGTGGCGGACGATCGCCTGGGCCAGCGGGTGTTCGGATTCGCGTTCCACTGCCGCGACCAGCCGCAGCAGCGCGTGCTCGTCGTCGGCGACCACCTCGGTGACCTCGGGTTCGCCCTTGGTGAGGGTGCCGGTCTTGTCCATCACCACGACCTCGACGCGGGCCGAGGTCTCCAGCGCCATCGCGTTCTTGACCAGCACCCCGCGCCGGGCGCCGAGCCCGGTGCCGACCATGATCGCGGTCGGGGTGGCCAGGCCCAGCGCGTCGGGGCAGGTGACGACCACGACGGTGATGGCGAACAGGATCGCCGCGGAGAACGCCGCACCGGCCAGCAGCCACGCCGCGAGCGTGGCCGCGCCGCCGACCAGCGCGACCAGCACCAGCCAGAACGCCGCCCGGTCGGCCAGCCGCTGCCCAGGGGCCTTGGAGTTCTGGGCCTCCTGCACCAGCTTGACGATCTGCGCGAGCGCGGTGTCGGAACCGACCTTGGTCGCCCGCACCCGCAGCACCCCGTTGGTGTTGATCGTCGCCCCGATCACCGGCGAGCCGGGCGCCTTGTGCACCGGCAGGCTCTCGCCGGTGACCATGGACTCGTCGACCTCGCTCTCGCCGTCCGCCACCACACCGTCGACGGCGATCTTCGCGCCAGGCCGGACCAGTAGCAGGTCACCGGCCACGATCTCGGCCGTGGCGACCTCGACCTCCGCGCCGTCGCGGACCACCACCGCGTGGGGTGGGGCGAGGTCGAGCAGGGTGCGGATGGCGTCGTTGGCGCCGCCGCGGGCCCGCATCTCGAACCAGTGCCCCAGCAGCACGAACGCCGCCAGCACCGTGGCGGCCTCGTAGAACACCTCGCCCCCGCCGGACAGCGTGACCACCACCGAGTACAGCCATCCCGCGCCCACCGCGACCGCGACCAGCACCATCATGTCCAGGCTGCGGGCCCGCAGCGCCCGCACCGCGCCGTCGAAGAAGATCCAGCACGAGTAGAAGATCACCGGCAGGCTCAGCAGCAGCGACCACACGTCCGGCCGCCACCCGAACGGAACCGGCAGGTGCAGCCCGAACACCTCGGTGCCGATCGGCGACCACAGCAGGATCGGCACCGAGAACACCAGCGCCACCAGGAACCGGTTGCGCATGTCCGCCACCATCGCGGCCATCGACATCCCGGCTTGATCGCCGTGCTCCATCACCTCGGGCGAGCGCGGTTCACGCCCGGCGTGGCCGGGCTCCTCGAGCGGATCGCACACGTGGTTGGGCACCGACTGCCCCGCGCAGTGGTAGCCGCACTCCTGCACCCACCGCCGCAAGCCGGCCACCGAGGCGCGCGACGGGTCGAACGTCACGGTCGCCGTCTGCGCCACCGGGTTCGCCGCGACGTCGAGGACACCGGGCTGACGGCGCAGCCGGGCGTCGACCACGTTGCCCTCCGACGCGCGCAACAAACCGCTGACGTCCAGCACCACGTTCTCCGGCCGGACGCCGGTCACCGCGTGGTCACCGTGATCCACCGACGCCTCCCTCACGGCGGGGCCGCCGCGCCGCCACCGGCCACAATCCCTGTCCCGCCGGCGGCGTGGGCTCAGCCGAGCGTGAACGGGTCGCGCGTGCCGCCGCTCAGCTCGACCCACACCGACTTCGTCTGGGTGTAGGCCTCGATCGCGTCCACACCGTTCTCCCGGCCGATGCCGGACTGGCCGTAACCGCCGAAGGGGACACTGGGCGCCACGACCCGGTAGGCGTTGATCCACACCGTGCCGGCCCGGACCCTGGCCGCGACGCGGTGCGCCCGGTGCACGTCCTTGGTCCACACCGCGCCCGCGAGGCCGAACGCGGTGTCGTTGGCCAGTTCGACCGCCTCGTCCTCGTCGTGGAAGGTCAGGGTGGACAGCACCGGGCCGAAGACCTCCTCGCGCACGACCGTGGACTCCGGACCGACCCCGGTCAGCACGGTCGGTTTGACGAACAACCCGCCGAGCCCCGCGTCGGCGGCGCCGCCGTAGGCGATGGTCGCGCCTTCCTCCTGCGCGGTCTTCAGGTAGTGCATGACCTTGGCGTATTGGGGTGCGTTGGCGACCGGGCCCATCTCCGTGCCGGGGTCCATCGGGTCGCCGAGTGCGATCGTCGCGGCGCGGTCGGCCACCAGCCGCACCAGTTCGTCGTGCACCGACTCGTGCACGACCAGACGCGAGCCGGCCATGCAGGTCTGCCCCGTCGCGGCGAAGACCCCGGCGACGACACCGTTGGCCGCGGCGGCCAGGTCGGCGTCGGCGAAGACGATCTGGGGCGACTTCCCGCCCAGTTCCAGCGTCACCGGGTTGAGGTTGTCCGCCGCGGCGTGGGCGACGCGGCGCCCGGTGGCGGTGGAGCCGGTGAACGCGACCTTGTCGACGCCGGGGTGCCCGGCCAGCGCGGCACCCACCTGCGGGTCCTGGCTGGTGACGACGTTGACCACGCCGGGCGGGAACCCGGCCTGGTCGAACAGCTCCGCGAACGCGACGGTGGAGGCGGGGGCGTGTTCGGACGGTTTGACGACCACCGTGCAGCCGGCGGCGAGCGCGGGCGCGAGTTTCCAGGTGAGCAGCAGCAGGGGCGAGTTCCACGGCGTGATCGCGGCGACCACCCCGATGGGCTCCTTGCGGGTGTAGACGAGGTAGTCCGGGTTGGGCGCGGGGATCTGCCGTCCCTCGACCTTGTCGGCCAGGCCCGCGTAGTAGTGGAACCAGGAACTCAGCCCGGTCATCTGGCCGATCATCTCCCGGTACAGCTTGCCGGAGTCGCTGACCTCCAGCCGGGCCAGGCGTTCGGCGTTGCCGGCGATCACGTCCGCGGCCCGCCGCATCAGCCGGGCCCTGGCGAACCCGGTCGTGGCGCCCCACTCCCCCGTCAACGCCGACCGGGCGGCCGCGACCGCCGCGTCCACGTCCACCGGCGCGGCGTCGGCCAGCTCGGCCCACGCCTGGCCGGTGTAGGGGTTCACCGACCGGAACGTCGCCCCGGACGTCGCGTCGACCGGCTTGCCACCGATCACCAGCTTGAAACGCTCCAGCTCCGCCATCGGTCCGTCCTCGTCGACGAGTGCGTGACGTTGTCGTTCCACGGTAGGCGCGGCAGAGTCGGCGGGCCACCCTGAACCAACCCGGCGTGACAGTGGGGGTGCCGGTCTCGGCCGGCACCCCCGCCGGGTGAGGGCTGCTCAGACGGCCGCCGTCGCGTTCTCCCGGGTCAGCTCGAAGCCGGTGTATCCGGCGTCGGCAACCTCACACAGCTTCGCCCGGTAGGCGCCGAGCCCCGCGAGGTAGAACATCACGGCGTTCTTCTTCCCGGGGATGTTCGCCCCGAAGATCCACGAATCGGCCTTCGGGAACAGGGTCATGTCCGCGATCTCCGCACACTTGGCCGTCCACGCCTCCTCCGCGGCCGCGGTCGGCTCGACCGTCCGCACCCCGGTTCGCTCGGCGTGGCGGATCAGCTCGCCGATCCAGTCGACCTGGGTTTCGATGCTCGGCGGCAGGTTGGTGAACGGCCCGTTCGGCCCCAGGATCATGAACATGTTCGGGAAACCGGCGGTGGACACGCCGAGGTAGCTGGTCGGCCCGCCGGTCCAGTGCTCGCTGATGTGCCGCCCACCGCGGCCGCGCAGGTCCATCGCCCGGTAGTTGCCGTCGACCGCGTCGAACCCCGTGGCGAACACCAGGACGTCGAGTTGGTGCTCGGTCCCGTCGGCGGTGCGCACGCCGGCCGGGGTGATCTCGCGGATCGGGTTCTCCTTGATCGAAACCAGCTCGACGTTGTCCCGGTTGTAGGTCTCGTAGTAGCCCTCGTTGCACAGCGGGCGCTTGGCGTAGAGGTCGGTCGGCGTGAGCTTGCGCGCGGTCTCCGGGTCGTGGACGATCTCGGCGATCTTGGCACGGATGAACGCCGCGGCGGCCGCGTTCGCTTCCGGGTTCGTGGCGATGTCGCAGAACGTGCCGAACATGAACCGGAAGCCGTTGCCCTTGTCCCAGGCTTCCTGGAACACCTTGCGACGTTCCTCTTCGGACACGCTCATCGCCTCGACGCCGCTCTCCTCGAACCCGAACGCGACGACGGAGTTGCGGACCTGGTCCCAGATGGCGTCGAAGTTCTCCTTGGTGCGGTCCACTTCGGTCTGGTCCACCGGACCGTTGCCGGACGGCACACAATACTGCGGCGAACGCTGGAAGACGGTGAGGTGACTCGCCGTCTTCGCGGCCGCGATGATGAACTGGGTGCCGGTCGACCCGGTGCCGATCACCCCGACGCGCTTGCCCGTGATGTCCAGGTCGTCCGGCCAGGCGTTGGTGTGCACCAGGCGGCCGGCGAAGCCGTCCCGACCCGGGATGTCGGGGATGTTGCTCTTGGCCAGCAGGCCGAGCGCGTTGACCAGGTAGCGCGCCGTGGTGGTCTCCCCGGTGGCGGTGGTGACCGTCCACAGGTCGCTCTCCTCGTCGAAGACCGCGCCGGTCACCTCGGTGTTCAGCCGGATGTCGCGGCCGAGGTCGAAACGCTCGACGACGTGCTCGAGGTAGGCGAGCACGTCCGCCTGCTCCAGGTAGCGGGTCGTCCAGTTCCACTCCCGCAGCAGATCCTTGTCGAAGGAGTAGCGGTAAACGAAACCCTCGGTGTCGGACTTGGCGCCCGGGTACCGGTTGAAGTACCAGGTGCCGCCGACGCCGCCGCCCTTCTCGAAGGCCGTGACGGACAGGCCGAGTTCGTTGCGCAGCTTGTGCAGCATGTAGATGCCGCCGAATCCGGCGCCGATGACGATCGCGTCGACGTCCGGGGTACGGGTGGTGCTCATGGTCGCTCCTTGGAGTCGGGGACGGGCGCGGCTCAGCCGCGGTACCACTTCGCGATGGCGGCGATCTCCGCGTCGGCCTCGGGCGCGTTGCCGGCCAGGAACGGGAAGACGTGCTGCATGGCCTCGCCGATCGACAGGGTGACGTCGACGCCCGCCGCCTCGGCCTTCGCCGCGACCCGGGTGGCGTTGTCGAGCAGGGATTCGGCCGAGCCGGCGTTGACGTAGAGCCGGGGGAAGCCGGTGAAGTCGGCGTACAGCGGGTTCGCCAGCGGCGTGCGCGGATCGATCTTGCCGTCCGCGAGCACGCCGGCGATCATGCCGTCGAGCAGCGGCACGCTGATCAGGGCGTCGGTCGCGTCGTTGGTCACCAGCGTCTCGCCGGAGTTCTCCATGTCCAGCCACGGTGAGAACGCGATCACCCGCCCCGGCAGGGGCAGGCCCCGCTCCCGCAGCGCCAGCGGGATGGCGATGGCGAGGTTCCCGCCCGCCGAGTCGCCGACCGTGGTGATGTCCTGCGGGCGGACGCCCCGCTCGGTCAGTGCCGTGAACGCCGCGACACCGTCCTCGACCTGGGCGGGGTGGGGGTGCTCGGGCGCCCGCCGGTAGTCGAGGACGAACGCGGTGACGCCGGCGGCCTTGGCCACGTGCGCGGCCAGCTTGCGGTGGCTGGACGCCGAGCCCACGGCGAAGCCGCCACCGTGGGTGTACAGCATCACCTGGGAGCGGTCCGCGCCGGCCGGCAGCGCCCAGATTCCGGGCATGCCGCCGACGGTGTCCTCGCGGTAGGTGACGTCCTCGGGCTCCCGCGTGGGCTGGTGCCACTCGTCGAAGATGCTGCGGAACAGACGCGTGGTCAGGCCCGGCGTGGTGGCGATGATGCCCGCCCAGTCCGCGTAGAGCGCGCGCAGGGCGTCCGCTCCCGCCGAGGTGCCCGGCGGGCGGGTCGATGGCGCCGTTGTCATCTGGTTCCTCCTCGAACTCGTCAGGGGCCGTGCGGTGGCCGCTGTGGGGTGGGACTCACTGTGGCGAGCGGGCGGCGCCGCCGGTTGTTCCGTTTCGGAACGATCACGGGTGTTCCAGAACGGAACACCGCACGCGGTCGCGGTGGCGGCTACGGTGTGTCCGGACAGCTCGGGACGGACTACGAGGCAACGATGCGTCGAGACGACATCCCCCACTTGCCGGACCTGTCGCGGGACCAGCGGGAACGGATCCGCCGCACCCGGGAGGCGCTCGTCCGCGGCGGACTGCTCGCCGCGCCGCCGGGTCGCAGCGGCGTGCCGCGGCACATCGAGCAAAGCTGGCGGCGATGTGTGGGCGAGGCGGTGCCGGTCACGCCCGACCACGTCGACTACCGCGAACCGGAGGACAACCGGACGACGCTGAGCCGCGCCGCCGAGCCGGTGCTGGAACGACTGAAGGACAGCCTTGCCGACGTGCCAGTGGCCATGGTGCTGTCCGACGCCACCGGCCGGATCGTGGCGCGCCACGCCGCGGTGCGCCGTCAGCGCGAGGTGATGGACCGGGCACGGGCCGCCGAAGGGTTCGACTACTCGGAACGATCGATCGGCACGAACGGCATCGGCACGGTGCTCGTCGAACGCCGCCCCGTGCTGGTTCGCGGCCCCGAGCACTACAACGCCCTGCTCGAGGACCTCACCTGCGCCGGCACCCCGATCATCGAGCCCGGCACTGGCCGCGTCATCGGCTCGTTCTCGCTGGCCTGCTCGACGCGCGACGTCCACCCGCTGATGGCGGTGATGGCCGGGGACATCGGACGCCAGATCGAGGCGCGGGTCCTGGACGAGGCCGGGGACCGGCGCCGCCGGCTCGTGCACGCCTACCTGTCCCTGGACCGGGCGAACACCGCCACACTCGTCGTCGACGAGGACACCGTGCTCGCCAACCGCCTCGGGCTCAGCCACACCGGGCCGGAATTGCACCCGTTGCTGTGGCGGTACCTGAGCGAACACGGCCCGGACCGGACCCGGCGCATGCGGGTGCCACTCGCCGACGGCCCGCACGACGCCCTGGTCGAACCGATCCGGGACGCCGGCAAAGTCGCCTACAGCGTGAAACTGTTGTCCCGGCACCCGAGCCCGCCGGCAGGCGGCGGCGCCACCGGCGCGGTCACCCCGCCCGTGGTCGGTGACCTGCTGCACTTCGACGACCAGGTCAACCGGCAACTCGAGACCGCCGTCCGGCACCGCGAACTGATCGCCCTGACGGGGCCGAGCGGCACCGGGAAGCTCCGCACCGCACTGCGCGTGCTGGGCCGGCAAGGCGCCCCTGATCCGCTCGTCGTCGAACCCCACCTGGAGCCCGGCTGGTTCGGGGACGCCGCGGCGGCTGTCGCGGACGGACGCGGCCTGGTGATCCGCAGGATCCACCACGACCCCGTCCCCTCGGTGGCGCAGGTGCGGGCCCTCGCCGCACCGGGGGTCCCGCTCGCGTTCACCGCGGACCTCGACGCCGCCGGCGACGCGGCAGTCGGCCTGGTGCGGCAGGTCGCCACCACCGTGCGGCTGCCGGCCCTCGCGCACAGCCTCGAACACCTGCCCGCGCTGGTCCGGACCATGCTCGCCGAACTGCCGGAACCGGAATCGGCGACCACGTTCGCCGCGCCGACGTGGGACCGGCTGATGTCCTGGCACTGGCCGGGCAACCTCGCCGAACTCCGCAACACCGTGGCCTTGCTCGCCCGCCGCGCCTGCGGAGGCACCGTCGACGTCGACGACCTGCCCGACGAGCTGCGCACGCCCCGGCGCTCGCTGAGCCTGCTGGAGTCCGCCGAGCGCACGGCGGTGGTCGAAGCGCTGCACGCCGCGGGCGGCAACCGCAGCCGCGCGGCCCAGGCGCTCGGCATCGGCCGCAACACCCTTTACCGCAAGATGCGGGAGTTCGGGATCACCTGAGCGGACCACCCGGCCGGCAGCCCGTCGACGAGCTGCCGGCCGGGACCGGACTCACGCGCGGACGCGCGGGATCCGGACCAGCTTCTTGTTGGCGAACTCGCTGATGCCCAGCTCGGACAGCTCCCGCCCGACGCCCGACCGCTTCACGCCGCCGAACGGCAGATCCGGTGAGCTCTTGCTCGTGCCGTTGATCCACACCATGCCGCATTCCAGGTCCCGGGCCAGCGCGCGGGCCCGCTGGACGTCGGCGGTGTAGATCGAGGCCGCCAGCCCGTACGGCGACTCGTTCGCCAGCGCGACCGCCTCCTCCGCCGATCCGGCCTGGTGCACCACGGCGACCGGACCGAACAGCTCCTCGGAGTAGGCCCGCATCCCGGGCGTCACGTCCGTGAGCACCGTGGGCTCGTACCAGGCGCCGGGACCGTCACCGCGGCGGCCGCCGGTGTGCAACGTCGCCCCCTTCGCCAGCGCGTCCGCCACCTGCTCTTCGAGGTCGTCCACCACCTGGTGCGAGGACAGGGGCCCCAGCCGGGTCGCCGGGTCGGCGGGCTCCCCCGGCCGCCACTGCCGCATCCTGGCGACGAACTTGTCCAGGAACGCGGCGTAGACGTCCGCCAGCACGATGAACCGTTTGGACGCGGTGCACGCCTGGCCGCCGTTGAACAGGCGGCCGCCGACCGCGTCGTCGACCGTGCTGTCCAGGCTTTCGCCGTCGAGCACGATGAACGGGTCGGAACCGCCGAGTTCGAGCACGTACTTCTTCAGGTGGCGGCCGGTGATCTCAGCGACCGCGGAACCGGCACGTTCGGAGCCGGTCAGGGACACGCCCTGCACTCGTGGGTCGCCGATGAGGTGCGCGATCTGCCCGCTGTCGGCGAACAGATTGACGTAGGCCCCGTCCGGCGCGCCGGCCTCGGCGATGAGGGCCTCGACCGCCAAGGCGGCCTGCGGGCAGTTCCGCGCGTGCTTGAGCAGGATCGTGTTGCCGAGCACCAGGTTCGGCGCGGCGAACCGCGCCACCTGGTAGTAGGGGAAATTCCACGGCATGATCCCCACCAGCACACCGATCGGCTCGGTGCGCACGACCGCTTCGCCGCCGCCCGCGACGTCCAGCTGCCGATCCGCCAGGAACCGCGCGCCGTGCTCGGCGTAGTACTCGTAGATGGACGCGACCAGCGCGACCTCACCCTTCGCCTGGGTGATCGGCTTCCCCACCTCCAGGGTCAGGATCGCGGCGAGTTCGTCCGCCCGCTCCCGGTGCAGCTGCGCGATGCGCCGCAGCAGGGCCGCGCGCTGCCCGGTTGGCACCTCGCGCCACGACCGGTAGGCGGCGTGCGCCCGGGCCAGGGCGTGCTCCACCTCCTGGTCGGAGGCCGCCGGGAACTCCTTGACGAGCTCGCCGGTCGCCGGGTTGATGGTGCGGTAACCGCTCATGGTCTCCTCGTTTCGGTGCGCCGGGTCATGGCGAGCATGCGGCAGGACGGACACCACCGAGGTGTTCCGAATCGGGACACCTCCCGGCCGTGGCCGCGCTGGTACCAAAGATCCACCGGCCAGTTCCCGATATGAGGTGGAAGAACATGCACGCGTTCGCGGTCACCGGAGAAGGCTCCGACGTCACCGACGTGGAAGTGCCGACTCCGGAGCCAGGCGGCCACGAGGTTCTCCTCAGGGTCGAACGGTCCGGCGTCTGCCACACCGACACGCACCTGCGTCAGGGCTTCTACGACCTCGGCGGTCGCGGCAGCCTCCGGCTGGCGGACCGCGGCATGACGTATCCGCTGGTGATGGGGCACGAGGTGGTCGGCACGGTGGTGCGCATCGGCGACCAGGTGACCGGGCACCGCCCGGGCGACATGCGCCTGGTGTACCCGTGGATCGGGTGCGGCGAGTGCACCGAGTGCGGGCACGGACGGGACAACCACTGCGCGGCAGGCCGGAACCTCGGTGTCGCCCGGCATGGCGGCTACGCCGAGTACATCCTGGTGCCCGACGAGAAGTACCTGGTCGGGATCGAGGGGCTCGATCCGGGCTGGGCTGCCACGCTGGCGTGTTCCGGCCTGACGGCCTTCAGCGCCGTCCACAAAGTACTCCCGCTGCCCCCGGACGAGCCGGTGGTCGTGATCGGCGCGGGCGGCGTCGGGCTCACCGCTATCGCGACCCTGAAAGCCCTGGGCCACGCGGCCATCTGCGCAGTCGACCTGTCGGCGGCGAACCTGGCGGTCGCGGCGGACATGGGCGCCACCGCCACCGTGGTGGCCACTCACGGCGCCACGAGCAAGGACATCCTCAGGGCGTGCGGTGGCCCCGTGGCGGCGGCGATCGACTTCGTCAACAACGGGGCCACCGCCACCGCGGCCTTCGACGCCCTCCGCAAGAACGGGCAGCTCGTCCAGGTAGGACTGTTCGGTGGCGAGCTGACCGTGCCCACCGCGCTGATGGCCCTGAAGATGATCACGATTCGCGGCAGTTTCGTCGGCACCCCGGCCGAGCTGTCCGCGCTCGTGGACCTGGCCCGGCGCGGCGCGCTGCCGCACATCCCCGTCATCGACGCTCCCCTCACGGCCGACTCCGTGCGCGAGGCCCTGGACAGGCTGGCGAACGGCGGCGTGGGCGGCCGGATCGTGCTCCGCGCGGCGGGTTTGCCGCGTGGATCCTGAAGCGCGCTCCACCCGAGGCCACCGGTGGTCGGCTACGATGGTCGGTTTCCGACTGGGGAGGTGCGTCATGGCGGTGCTCGACGACGTTCGCGCGCTCGGCACGGAACTCGAGCGCTCCTATCCGGTCTACGTGCGCGGCCGGCTGAAGTTCCGCGTCGGGCAGATCGTCTACGTCGCCTTCTCGCACGACGAGACGGTGATGGAGTTCGCGTTCCCGAAGGAGGAACGCGCCGCGCTCGTCGCGGGCGAGCCGGAGAAGTTCCGGCTCCCCGCGCAGTCGGACATGCGGTTCAACTGGGTCCACGCCGTGCTCGCCGCGCTGGAACCGGCCGAGGCCCGCGAGCTCGTCGTGGACGCGTGGCGCATGGTGGTGCCCCAGAAGGTCTCCCGCGCCTACGACCTCGCCCATCCCGGCGGTCCGGGCTGAGTCCCCGAAGGCACCTCTTGCATTGCCGGCCTGCGCCGCAGGACCGCTCGCAGGATCTTGCCCGACGCGGATTTCGGGATGACGTCGAGGAATTCCACGCGCCGCACCTTCTTGTGCGGTGACACCCGCGCCGCGACGTAGCTCATGACCTCCGCGGCGTCCAGCCGGGCGCCGGGGCGGCGGACCACGAACGCCTTCGGGATCTCCTCCCCCTCCTCGTCCGGCACGCCGACCACCGCGGCGTCGTCGATTCCCTCGTGGGTCAGCAACAGCGCCTCCAGTTCGGCGGGCGGCACCTGGTAGCCCTTGTACTTGATCAGCTCCTTCACCCGGTCGACGATGGTGAACACGCCGTCTTTCGTCACAGTCGCGATGTCGCCGGTGTGCAACCAGCCGTCGGCGTCGAGGGTGGCCGCCGTCGCCGCCGGGTTGTTCAGGTAGCCGGTCATCACGTTCGGGCCGCGCACCCACAGCTCGCCCCGGTCGGCGTCCCGCCCGGCGGAGTCCACGAGCCGGCATTCGACGTTGGGCAGCGCGTACCCGACGCTCGCCGGGTCGATGTCCGGCCGGTCCTCGGGAATGGCGTGCGAGACCGGCGACATCTCGGTCATCCCGTAGCCCTGCAGGATCTTGCAGTCCAGCCGGTTCGCGACCGCGCGCGCCAGCTCGCCGTCCAGGGGCGCCGCGCCGCTGAACACCAGCTCCACACTGGACAGATCGGCCCCGTCGACAAGCGGGCTCTTCGCCAGCAGCAGCACGGTGGGTGGCGCGAGGTAGAGCTTGGTGACGCGGTGCCGCTCGATCAGCCGGAGCATGCCGGCCAGGTCGAACCGCGGCATCGTGACCAGCGGAACCCGCTGATGCAGCGCGTGGTTCATCAGCACGGTCATCCCGTAGATGTGGAACAACGGCAGCACCGCCAGCAGCACCGTCGAGGGCGCGGTGCGGCCCATGCGGGAGAACTGCAGCACGTTGGCCACCAGGTTCCGGTGCGTCAGCACGACACCCTTGGCGCGGCCGGTGGTGCCGGAGGAGTACGGCAGCACCGCGATGTCGCCGGGCCCGGTCACCAGCGGCGCCGGCTCCCCGCCGGGCAGCGTGTCGAGGCGCGGGCGCCCCGGCGCGTCGTCCAGCGTCAGGACCTCCTCAATGCCGGCCTTCGCCGCGGCGGTCTCGGCGACGTCGAGCAGGTCCGCGGTGGTGACCAGCAGGCGGGCGCCGGAATCGGCCAGCTGGTGCGCCAGTTCATCGGCTGTATACAACACGTTCGCGCTGGTCACGACCGCGTTGGCGCGCAGGATGCCGTGGAACGCGGCGACCCACTCCGGCGAGTTGGGCGCGAACAGCCCGACCACCGAGTCCCGGCCGATGCCGCGGCCGTGCAGACCGGCGGCGATGCGGCGGACCGACTCGTCCAGCTCCCGCCGGGTCGTGATCCGTCCCTCGGGGTCGATCAGGGCGGGCGCGCCGGACGGTTCGCCGGAGAACAGCAGCTCGGTGAGCGTGACGTCCGGGATGTCGATGTCCGGGAACGGACTGCGGATGATCATCAGACGGGCAGCCGATCGCGACCGGTCTCGCGCAGGGTCAGCACCGTGATCAGGCCGACCACCGCCACGCCGAGCACCCAGAACGCGGGTGACATCGGGTTGCCGGTGCTCTCCACGAGCTGCGCCGCGACGTAGGGGGCCGACCCGCCGGCGATGATCGTGCCGACGTTGAAGCCCAGCGCCACCCCGGTGTAGCGGATGCGGCGCGGGAACAGCTCGGTGAACTGCGGGAACGCCGGCACCTGCGCCAGCCCGTTGACCGCCATGTAGACCACGTAGATCACGGTGACGACCACGATGCTGGAGGTGGCGCCGAGCAGCGCGAACGCGGGCCAGGCGAGCACCAGGTAGGCGACGTAGGCGGTGGTGAGCACGGGTTTGCGCCCGAAGCGGTCGGTGAGCATCCCGGCGAGCGGGTAGGTGGCGCAGGCCAGCGCGATCCCGATCGCCGACGCCCAGTACACGGCCTGCTTGCCGAATCCCTGCGTCTGGATCAGGTAGGTGGAGAAGTAGGTGAGCCCGATGTAGCCGGTGCCGTTCATGGCGATCGCGATGCCGACGACGCGCAGCACGGACAGCGGCTTTTCCTTCACCACGGCGAGCAGCGGGCTGCGCACGACCTCGGAGCGCTGCGCCATCTCCGCGAACTCCGCGGTGTCCTCCAGCCGCACCCGCACCCACAGGCAGATCACGGCCAGCGGCAGCGAGATCAGGAACGGCACGCGCCATCCCCACGCCGACATCTGCTCGGTGGTGGTCACCGCGGTCATCAGCCCGACGACCGCGGCGGCGACGGAGAACCCGAGTGTGGAACCGACCGGGGTGAGCGAGCCGAACAGGCCGCGCTTGCCCGGCGGCGCGGACTCGGCGACGTAGGTCGCGGCGCCGCCGATCTCGCCGCCTGCCGAGAAGCCCTGCGCGAGCCGGACGAGCACCAGCAGCACCGGCGCGATCACCCCGGCCGAGGCGTAGCTGGGCAGGATCCCCAGCACGCCGGAGAACACGCCCATCGTCACGACGGTGACGACGAGGGCGTGCCGCCGTCCGCGGCGGTCGCCGAGCCTGCCGAAGAACCAGCCGCCCAGCGGCCGCATCACGTAGGCCGAGCCGAACACGGCCAGGGTCAGCAGCACCGACACGGCGGGCTGGTCGCTGGGGAAGAACAGCGGCCCGAGGGTGACCGCGAGGAAGGCGTAGACGCTGAAGTCGTAGTACTCGATCAGTGTGCCCACGCCGCCGGCGATCGCGGCGCGGCGCGCGGACGGGGTGCTGGTTTTGGCGGAGGTGCCTGCGCGGGTGGTGGTGTCGGCCATGTTCGGCTCCTCGTTGAGCGGTGGGGGCGGTTCTCAGGTGCGGGCGTGTTCGGCGAGCAGCAGCTTGAGCGATCCGCCCGCTTCGATGACGCGGACGACCCGCGCGCTGGGCGGGGTGCCGTGCAGGACGCGGCCGTCGCCGAGGTCCACGGTGGCCGCGCGCCAGTCCAGGGCGATGGCGTCGCCCGTGGTGACGGCGGTGGCGATGCCGGGCACGGTGATCAGCGGGACGCCGTTGTAGGTTTCGCCGCGCCAGAAGCCCGGGGAGAACGATTCGGCGATCACCGCGGCGATCCCGAGGTCGCGCAGCGCGACCATCGGCGGGTAGTGCGGGTGGCCGTAGCCGAAGTTGCGGCCGCCGACTATGACGTCGCCGGGCCGGACGCGGTCGGCGAACCCGGGGTCGTAGGCCCGCATCACCTTGCCGCGCAGGAAGTCCGCGTCGTAGGACTTGATGTTTTCCACACCGATCACCAGGTCGATGTCGAAGTCGTCGCCGAAGACCCAGGCGACCCGGCCGCGGATGACGTCCGGCGGGGGCGGGTAGTCCCGCGCGGCGCTCACGAGCGCGACACCTCTTCGGCGGAGCTGATGGCGCCCGCGACCGCGCTCGCGGCGACGGTGAAGGCCGATCCCAGGTAGATGTTGGCCTGGGTGCTGCCCATCCGGCCGGAGATGTTGAGCACCCCGGTGGAGATGCAGTTCTCGCCGTCCTGCAACGGTTTCTGGTAGCCGAAGCAGAAGTCGCAACTGGACCGGGCGATCTTCGCCCCGGCGGCGCGCAGCACGTCGAACAGGCCTTCCTCCTCGGCCTGGCGGTGCACCGCCTCGGAGGTCGGGACGACGTTGAGCTCGACGCCGGGCGCGACCTGCCGCCCGTCGAGGACGAGCGCGGCCGCGCGGATGTCCTCGATCCGGCCGCTGGCGCAGGATCCGATGAACGCCTTGGTCACCGGGGTGCCGGCGAGTTCGGCGGCGTCGCGGGTGTTGGCGGCGCGGGCGGAACCGGGCAGCACGACCCGGGGACGAACCTGCGACAGGTCGTAGGAGTGCACGGCGACGTAGTCGGCGTCGGCGTCCGGCTGCTGCGGGGTGAACCCGGTGCGGGCGACCCGGCGCGCGTAGGCCAGCGCCGCCTCGTCCGGTTCGAACACCGCCGACACCGCGCCGGTGAACATCGCCATGCCGCACAGGCCCTGCCTGCGGTCGATGGACATCGCCCGCGCGCCCGGCCCGGCGTACTCCATGACCTGGTGGGCGCAGCCGTCGGCGCCGTGGTCGGCGATGATCTGGTGCACCAGGTCGCGGCTGTCCACGCCGGGCGCGAACTCGCCGGTCAGCTCGAACCGGGTGGTGGCGGGCACGTCGAGGAAGATCTGCCCGGACACCCACGCTTCCAGCAGGTCGCGGCGCACGCCCCAGCCGAGCGCGCCGAACGCGCCCGCGCCGGAGATGTGGCCGTCGAAGTGGATGAGGAAGTTGCCGGGCAGGGCGTAGCCGAGTTCGGCCATGACCTGGTGGCCGATGCCGCGCGCCTCGTGCAGTTCGATGCCGTAGAACTCGCACCAGTCGCGGGTGACCTGGTGGACCTGCTGTTCCTTGTCGTTGCCCTTGGTGAGCATGTGGTCGATGAACACGACGTAGCGGCCGGGCTCGTCGAGTTCGCGGATGCCGAAGTCGTCGTGCATCTGGCGGAACATGACGTCGGTGTAGCCGGGGAAGTCGTAGGCGATCATGTAGTCGGGGCGCACGGGCAGGCTCTCCCCCGCGCGGACGCTGTCGCGGCCGGCCGCGCGGGCGAGGATTTTTTCGGCGATCGTGTGGCCCATCTCAGACCGCCGCCGGCAGGTACTTGTGCTGCTGGCGCTCGATCTCGTCCATGCCGATGAGGGCGACGAAGTCGTGGTGTGGCAAGGCATCCGCGCTCACCTCGGCGGGCGGCTCCCCCGCGGCGAGGCGGCGCAGCGTGGCTTGTGCGGCTCCGGTGACGGCCATCAGGATCTGGGTCGGCAGCAGCGCGATGCGCACGCCGATCTGCTCCATGACCTCGGGGGTGAATTCGCGTTCGGTCCACGCGGATGCGGTGAGGGTGGCCATCAGCGGGACGCCGACGGTTTCGTGGCAGCGCGCCCATTCCTCGACGCTGGCGAAGGTCTTGGTGACCGGCATGATCAGGTCGGCGCCGGCGCGGACGTAGGCTTCGGCGCGGCGCAGGGCCTCTTCGCCCCTGGCGTCGGTGCGGGCGATGACGAGCATGTCCCCCGCCGCGTCCTTGACGGCGCGGACCTTCCCCTCGGCCTCGGCGAGGTCGGTCAGCTCGACCTCGGCGCCGGGGATGAGCGGGCAGCGTTTGGGCGAGCGCTGGTCTTCGAGGAACACCGCCGACACCCCGGCGTCGGCGAAGCGCCGGGCGGTGCGGGCGGCGTTGACGGCGTTGCCGTAGCCGGTGTCGATGTCGGCGATCAGCGGCAGGCCGCTGGCTTCCCGGATGGTCCGGACGGCGGTCAGGTTCTCCGACATCGTGTACAGCTCCGCGTCGGGGTAGCCGAGCGCGGCGGAGATCGCGAAGCCCGAGGCGCACAGCGCGGAGAAGCCCGCCTGTTCGGCGAGGCGGGCGGTGAGCCCGTCCCAGACACCGGGGGCGAACACCAGACGGTCGGAGATCATCTCGCGCAGTTCCACAACTCACCTCTCTGTGTATCGTGATGCGATACGCGTTCCGAAACTGTGCGCGAGAGGGGCAGGGCATGTCAAGACGTGCTTCGCCGCCGGTGGATAACCTGGGGCGAACCGGGCGGGCGATGGAGGAGGTGCCGGTGGCCGAAGCGGTGCCCGAGGGCAACGGGACCCGGGAGACCGTCACCGCGGTCCTGCGGGCGTGCCAGCTGCTCGGCCAGTTCGGCCCGGACCGGCCGGTGATCACGCTCGCCGAGCTGACCGCGGCGAGCGGGCTGAACAAGCCGACGGTGCACCGGCTGATGAGCTCGTTCGTCGAGGCCGGATGGGTGCATCGCGACCACGCCGGGGCATACCGGATCCAGATGCCGGTGTTCACGATCGGCGCGGCCGCGCTCGCCGAGTTCGACCTGCGCGAGTCGGCGCGGCCGGTGCTGGAGGAGCTGGCGGGGCGGTTCGGGGACACCGCGTTCCTGATGGTTCCCGCCGACGCCGGCGCCGTGTGCATCGACCGGGTCGAGGGCGGCAAGCCGCTGGTGCTGGCCGCGATCGGGATCGGCGCGGTGCTGCCCTACCACGCGGCGGCGGCGCCGGTGGCGATGGCGGCGTTCGACCCGGAACTGCGGGCCCGCGTCCTGGACGGGCCGCTGCCCGCCTTCACCGCGACAACCCATTCCGACCGGGACGAGCTGGCGGCCTACCTCGACCAGGTGCGGGCCGAGGGCGTGTCGTTCAGCCGGGACGACTACCTGGACGGGGTGTCCGCGGTGGCCGCCCCGGTCCTGGGCGCGAACGACTCGCTGGTGGCGACCCTCAGCCTCGGCGGCCGGAGCGAGGACTTCACGGGCGCCGAGGGCGAGGCGCGAGCCACCGCCGTGCGCGATGCCGCAGCGGCCCTGAGCCGCCTGGTGACCGCGGCGCGGATCTGAGGCCGCGCCGCCATGGCGTAGGTGCTCGCCCGTTCCAGGAGACGCCGCGCCCCTGGGCCGCGTATTACCGGCTGATCCCTTCGGCGAGGGAGGTCGCCCGCGCGAGGCGGTGATCGGTGGTGAGGACCCTGGTGTGCAGCAGGTCCACAAGCACCGACGCGTCCAGGACCGCGATCTCCGCCGGCGCGTCACTCATCCTCGGCACCGGCCAGCTCCGCGCGGGCGCCGTCCAAGGCCTCGACAGCAGCCTCGTGCGGGACTGTTCGCCGCGGCGACGGGAGGGCGTCCAGCCAGGCGTCCGTGGCGCGGCGTTGCGCTCGTCCGCAATCGCCGCCTGCACCAGCGCGGATACGTTCAGGTCCGCGGCCCCCACGCCGTGGGCGTGCCGGCCGCGGGGGTCACCGGGTCGGGCCTGGTGCCTTGCCGGTGACCCGCGGCACCGGGCATCCTGGGTGCGCGGCAACGGGGCGGCGGAGGTGAGGCGGGATGGCTGCTGGACCGACACTGATCGGCTCCGTACAGCGGGCACTGCACCTGCTCGACGCGGTCGGCGCGAGCGAACGGCCGGTCACGGCCAAGGCGCTGGCCCGCGGTGTCGGTCTCCCCCTGCCGACGACCTACCACCTGCTGCGCACCCTGCTGCACGAGGGTTACCTCCGCAAACTCGATGACGGCTACGTGCTCGGCGAGCAGGTCGGCGCGCTGCGCAAGCACAACTCGCTGCACGCGTTGCTGCCCAAGATCCGGCCGGTGCTGCGCGCGCTGCGGGACGAGGTCCGTGGCGCGGCCTACCTGTCGCTGTACTCCGGCGGCGAGATCAAGCTGATCGACATCGTCGACGCTCCCGAGCTGCCCGCGGTGGACCTGTGGGTGGGTGTGCAGGAGGCGGCGCACGCCACCGCGTTCGGCAAGTGCATCCTGTCGTGCCTGGACCCCGAGGCGCGGCGCGACCACCTCTCGCGGTACCGGCTCGCCGACCTCACCCCGCACACCATCACCGACACGCGAGTGCTGGAGCAGCGGCTGGCCGAGGGCGGCGGGGTCTTCAACGACCGCGAGGAGTACCTGCTGGGCACGGCCTGCCTGGCCACCCCGGTGCGCGCGCCCGGGGTGGTCGGTGCGGTGGCGATCTCGCTGCCGGCGCGCCGGCTGCCGGCGGTGGAGCCGGTGTCCCTGGAGCGGGCGTCGCGGCGGGTGTCCCGTGCCTTCGCGCTGCTGTCCTGATCTGCGGAAACCGGCGTTTATCACCATCTGAAATCCGCACCGTTGTCCGCGGCCCGCGCCCGCCGCGACAGTGTCTCCCACACCGATTGGGAGGTCACATGGAACCGGAGGACAGGCTGGGCCTGTACCGCATGATGGTCCTGATCCGCACCTACGAGGAGACGATCCTCCGCGAGTACCACGCGGACAAGAAACCCGTGTTCGACATCGGCGCCGGGCTCATCCCGGGCGAGATGCACCTCTCCGCCGGGCAGGAACCGGTCGCCGCCGGGGTGTGCGCGCACCTGAGCGCCGACGACGCCGTCACCGCCACCCACCGGCCCCACCACTTCGCCATCGCGCACGGGGTGGACCTGCAGAAGATGACGGCCGAGATCTTCGGCCGGGTGGACGGTCTCGGCCGGGGCCGTGGCGGGCACATGCACCTGTTTGACACCGCGACGCACTTCTCGTGCTCGGGCATCATCGCCGAGGGTTATCCGCCCGCGGTGGGGCAGGCGCTGGCGTTCCAGCGGCGCGGCACCGACCGGGTCGCGGTCGCCGTCACCGGTGAGGGCGCGGCGAACCAGGGCGCGTTCCACGAAGCGCTCAACCTGGCGGCGCTGTGGAAGCTGCCGGTGGTGTTCGTGGTGGAGGACAACGACTGGGGCATCTCGGTGCCGCGCAGCGCTTCGACGTGCGTGACGTCGAATGCCGTGCGGGCCGCCGGTTACGGCATTCCCGGTCACCGGGTCGAGGACAACTCGGTGGAGGCGGTGCACGAAGTCGCGGGCGAAGCGGTGGCGAGGGCGCGCGCCGGCGAGGGGCCGAGCCTGATCGAGGTGCACACGCTGCGGCTGTGGGGGCACTTCGAGGGCGACGCGCAGGGCTACCGGTCCGATCTGGAGGGTGTGCCGGGCCGCGATCCGCTGCCCACCTACGAGAAGGAGCTGCTCGCCGCGGGCGTGCTGGACGACGCCGCGGTGTCGTCGATCGCCGCGCAGGCCCGTGACCGCGTCGAGGCTGCGGTCGCGTTCGCCAAGCGCAGCCCCGAGCCCGACCCGGACACCGCGCTGGACTTCGTGTTCGCGCAGGCCTGATCCCACCACCGACGAGGAGAAGCAATGACGCTCACGGATGCCTCGGCATCGTCCTCCGCACCCGCACACCGCAAGCTCAGCACCGCCAAGGCCATGGTCGAGGCCATCGCGCAGGAGATGGAGCGCGACGAGGACGTCTTCGTGCTCGGCGAGGACGTCGGCGCCTACGGCGGCATCTTCAGCTCCACCACCGGCCTGCTCGACAAGTTCGGGCCGCGGCGCGTGATGGACACGCCCATTTCGGAGACCGCGTTCATCGGCGCGGCCATCGGTGCCGCGGTGGAGGGTATGCGGCCGGTCGTGGAGCTGATGTTCGTCGACTTCTTCGGCGTGTGCATGGACCAGATCTACAACCACATGGCGAAGATCCACTTCGAGTCGGGCGGCAACGTCACCGTGCCGATGGTGCTGACCGCCGCGGTGGGCGGCGGGTATTCGGACGGCGCGCAGCACTCGCAGTGCCTGTGGGGCACCTTCGCGCACCTGCCCGGGATGAAGGTGGTCGCGCCCAGCAACCCGGCCGACGCCAAGGGCCTGATGACCGCCGCGATCCGTGACGACAACCCGGTGGTGTACCTGTTCCACAAGGGCGTGATGGGCCTGCCGTGGATGGCCAAGAACCGCCGTTCGATCGGGCCGGTGCCCGAGGGCGACCACGTGGTGCCGATCGGGAAGGCGAACGTCGTGCGGCCGGGCAGCGACGTCACGATCGTGACGCTGTCCTTGTCGGTGCACCACGCGCTGGACGTGGCCGAGGAGCTCGCGCCGCAGGGGATCGACTGCGAGGTCGTGGACCTGCGCAGCGTGGTGCCGCTGGACACCGACACGGTCCTGGAGTCGGTGGGCCGCACCGGCAGGCTGCTCGTCGTCGACGAGGACTACCTGTCGTTCGGGCTGTCCGGGGAGGTCATCGCCCGCGTCGCCGAGCGCGACCCGGGTCTGCTGCGCGCTCCGGCCGCCCGGGTGGCCGTGCCCGATGTCCCGATCCCGTACGCCCGCCCGCTGGAGTACGCCGTGCTGCCGACGCCGGACCGGATCCGCCGGGCTGTTCTCGGCCTGGTGAGCGCATGACCGATATCGCCTTCCCCCACATCTCCGACAACGAGCCCGACGCCGAGGGCGTGCTCGCGACGTGGTTCGCCGCCGACGGCGATCAGGTCGGCGAGGGCGACCTGATCGCGGAGGTCGCGGTCGACAAGGTGGACGTGGAGGTGCCCGCTCCGGCCGCGGGTGTGCTGCGGCTGCTCGTCGAGGAGGGGGAGGTGGTCAAGCAGGGCGCGGTGATCGCGCGGATCGAGTAGGAGCCACACTGCCGCCGGCCCCATGCCCCGGGGCCGGCGGCAGCCCCCATCGGCTCGCAGGGATGCCGGTTCAGCAGGGTCAGTAGGTGAAGACCGTGACCCAGTCCGCCGACGAGACGACATAACCGAGCTTGGCCATCAGGAACTGGACCACCGGCAGCGCGTGCGCCGCCCCGTAGACCACTGCCACGTCGATGCGTTCGTCGTGGCGCCGCTCGTGGATGTCCTGGAGAGCGCGCACCAGCCGCGCCTCGCGCTCGTCGGAGACCAGCCGGTCCAGTCCCGAATCGGGATCCCAGCGGTCGATGGCGATGTCGTCGTCGAGCTTCAGATGCCGGGCCAGGACCTCGCGCGAGCCGAACATCCGCAGGTAGCCCGCCGCCAGCGGGGCCCCGACGGTGGCGATCGCGCGTTCGGTGAACGGAACCTTGCGCCATCCGTCGTCGAACTCGCTGCCGGTCAGATCCGCCCACACGACCGGGACGCCGACGTCCACCACGCTTTTCGACTGCTCGACGAGGCCGAGCTTGCGGTGCCCACCCGCGTGCCGGTAGGTCCTGGTGAGCTTGCGCGCGCCGGCCGAGGCGCCGATGATGCCCTCGGCGACGATCAGGTCGTGGCCCCGCAGCCGGCGGGAAACCTCGTCGTAGAAGGACTGCTCGCCGAGGTGGACCATCGGGTAGATCGTGAACCGCAGCGGGGTCTGGCGGCGGCTGACGCGCAGCACCGCGGACCGCACGCCCATCAACCCGGCGTCGATGATTTCCACATCAGCGGACGATACTCACCACGGTGGGACGAGTCCGGCGAAAAGCGCGGCTCCCCCGCCGGCCGCGAGCAGCGGGCCTGACGGGGGGCGCGCCGGCGGCCAGGTGGATCAGTGCACCGCACCCACCTTGGTCGCCACGATCCGTCCGTCGCTGACGTCGACACCGCTGCCGGCGGCCGCGCAGGTGATGGTGACCGTCCGGGACGTGGTGGCCGCCAGGGTGGTCACCAAGCTGACCGTGCTGCCCTGGGGGTCGTCGTCGAGGAAGTCGAACTTGCCGACGTCACCCTCGAGCTGGCAGTTGCCGTAGGTGAAGCTGCTCGCGTCGTCCTGTTCCACGGAAACCTTGCCCTGGAGCACGTAGTTGCCCGGCGGGAGGTTGAGCGACACGATCGGCACCGCGGCGGCGGTGACGTTCATCGTGCCGCTCTGGCCGGCCTGATAGGCGTCGCTCACGCCCGGCGTGCCGGGGTCGCCCTTCTCGCCCTGCGGCCCGGCCGGTCCGGCGGGTCCCGCGGGGCCGGCGGCACCGACCGCTCCGGCCTCACCCCGGTCGCCCTTGTCCCCCTTCGCCGCGAGCAGCATCCAGTTGCTGTTCGGCGGCGCACTGCCGGTGCTCGGGAAGATCGCGATGTAGCTGGAGCCTTGGTACAGCACGGCGTCGCGCGGCTGGTAGGCCGCGCCGGGCGCCCACTCACCCTTCCACGTGAGCCCGGCGGGTCCGACGTTGTTCCAGCTCAGCGCGACCTCGCCGGCCTTGCACGAGCCGGTGTCGGAGACGCGCAACGCGCCCCCGTTCTTGGCGTAGCAGGCATGGATCACGCCGTCGTCGCCGGGAACGCTCGCCCATGCCACACCGCCCGCGGTCAGCGCGAGAACGGCACCGGTGACGATGACGATGGTCCGCTTCCGGTTCATGGATCCTCCAAGTTCGATCACGCCGCCAGGACCGCGGTCGTTGTGTTCATGGCTGATCACGATCGGCCACCGGCGGGCTGCGGGCACGAGTAGTCGGCTACTCGATTTCGGCCGCGGCGGTGCTCGAGTGGCCGTCCATTCGTGACGACACCGTGTCGCACCGGGATGGTGGGAGGATGTCTGGTGCGGAGGATTCACGGGCAGAGGCTCTGCGACGGCTGCCCGCGGTGTACTCGGTGGTCTTGCGCCTGCGTGATGCGGGCTTGCCGGAGCACGTGATCGCCGAGCGGGTGGGCGTCGAACCGGAGGCGGTCGGCCCGATGCTCGTGGTGGCCGAGGCCAAACTCGCCGCTGTCCGTGGCGAGGACGCGCCGGGGTGACGTCCGTCCAATCGCCACCTGTCGCCGGCGTGGCTTCGCCTCTACGATCTTGACGTGGCAACGGGATGGCCGTTGGTCGGACGAGCCGAGGAGCTCCGCTTCGTGGCCACGGCTCTGCGCTCGCGCTCGGGTCCACGGGGCGTGGTGCTGGCCGGTGCCGCGGGAGTGGGCAAGACCCGGTTGGTCGGCGAGGCGCTGGCCGAGGCCGGGCAGCGGGGGATGACGGTCCGGCGGGCCACGGCGACCGCGTCGTCGCGGCCGTTGCCGCTCGGGGCGTTCGGCGGGTTACTGGGCGAGCTCGGCGACCTCGGGCGCGAACCGGCGCAGCTGCTGCCCCGCGCCGCCGCCGCGCTGCTGGCTGGCGCTGGCCGGGCCGGTGTGGTCATCGGTGTCGACGACGCCCACCTGCTGGACGAGCTTTCCGCCACCGTGATCCACCAGCTGGTGCTGCGACGGGCCGCCACGGTGCTGGTCACCGTGCGCACGGGCGAGCCGGCCCCGGACGCCGTGACGGCGTTGTGGAAGGACCGCGACCTCGACCGGCTCGAGGTTCAGCCCCTGTCCGAGCGGGAGGTCACCACGCTGTTGGAGTCCGTGCTCGGCGGGCACGTCGAGCAGGCCTCGGTCAGCCGGCTGTGGGCGATGTGCCAGGGCAATGTGCTCTACCTCCGGCAGCTCGTCGACGGCGCGGTCGAGAACGGCGCGTTGTGCGTCGAACGAGGGGTGTGGCGTCTGGCCGAGCCCCCGCGGGTCACCCCCGGATTGGTCGAGCTGGTCGCGGCTCGCGTGGGGGCGTTGCCGGCGGCGGTGCGCGAGGTGGTGGATGTGCTGGCCGTGAACGAGCCGCTGGGCGTCGGCCTGCTGTCCGGGCTGACCGAACCGGACGCGGTGGAGGATGCCGAGAACCGCGGCATCGTCCGGGTCGACACGGACGGCCGGCGCGTGCAGGCCCGGCTGGCGCACCCGCTGTACGGCGAGGTGCGGCGGGCCGCGATGGGACGGCTGCGCGCACGCCGTCTGCGCAGCCGGATCGCGACCGCGTTGTCGAACACCGGTGCTCGCCGGGCCGACGACGTCCTGCGCCGGGCGGTGCTGATGCTCGACTCCGATCTGGACACCGACCCGGGCCTGCTCGTGGCCGCTGCCGAGCGGGCGGCGTACCTGGGCGACCTGCCGCTGGCGCTCCGGCTCGGCCGGGCGGCGGTGGTGGCGGGTGGCGGTTTCCCGGCGCAGGCCATCGTCGCCAACTCGACCGCTTTCCTCGGCCCGGCGGACGAGGCCGACGCCGAATTGGCCGTCCTGACGCGGCTCGCGGGCAGCGACGCCAAGCTGGTGCGGGCAGCGGTGAACCGGGCCACGTTCCTCACTTGGATGCTCGCTCGCGTGGATCAGGCTGAGGCCGTCCTCGACGTGGCGGCGGCGCGGGTGGTGACGGCCGGGGAACGGATGCCGCTCGTCGCCCTGCGGGCCATGATCGACGGTCAGCTGGGGCGGCCGGACCGAGCCGAACAGGCCGCGCTGAGCGTGTTGCGGTCCGGTGGTGCGACGGAGGACGCGGTCCTGATGGCGTGCTGCGGGTTGGTGGCGGCGCTGGCCGTGACGGGTCGGGCCGATCAGATGGGCCCGCACGTCGCCCGCGGGGTCGAGGCGGCCGCCCGGTCGACCGAGCGCGCCGAGTTCCGGCTACCGCTCGTCGCGTTGCAGATCACCGGCCTGCGCCTGGCAGGCCACCTCGGCGACGCCGCCCGGATCGCTGCCGACTGCCGGGCGCAGGTCAGGGACGTCCCGATCGGCGCCCAGATCGGCTGCTACCTGGTGGGCGAGTCCGAGCTCGCCCTGGGCCGGGTGGCGACGGCGGCGCGCTGGCTGCGGGAGGGACGCGCGGGTATCGAGCGGTTCGGCGACGCCGGCGGCTGGCGGTACGCCACGCTCATCGCGTTGACCCGGGCTCTGGCGGTGAGCGGTGACGTCGAAGGCGCGCACGAGGCGCTGGCCGACCTGGGCAGGCACCGGCATCCCGGGCTCGCCTTCCTCGATCCCGAGATGGTTCTCGCGCGGGCCTGGGTCACCGCGGTCGACGGCGCGTCGAGCCGGGGCGTCGAGCTCGCTCACGAGGCTGCGGAGCTGGCCGACGGCCGCGGCCAGCTCGCTCACGTCGTCCTGGCGCTGCACACGGCCGCGCGGTTCGGCGACCGCTCGGTGGCCGGCCGGCTCGCCGCGCTGGCCGGCCAGGTGCACGGTCCGCTCGCGCCGGCCGTCGCCGCGCACGCCGCAGCTCTCGCCGCCGACGACGGCGACGCGTTGCTCGCGGCGTCCTCCGCGCTGGAAGAGATCGGCGACGTGCTCGCTGCCGCTGACGCCGCCGCGCAAGCGGCGGCCGGCCACCTCGCCAAGGGGCGCCGCACCGCCGGGCACGCCGCGGCCGCGCGGGCACACGCACTGGCCGGCGAGTGCGAAGGCGCCACCACGCCTGCTCTGGCCGCGGCGGCACGGCCGCTGCCCCTGACCGACCGCGAACGGGAGATCGTCAGTCTGGCCGCCCGTGGCCTGTCCAATCGCCAGATCGCGGACCGTTTGGTGGTTTCCGTGCGCACGGTCGAAGGTCACCTGTACCGCGCGTCCGCCAAACTCGGCACCACCAACCGGTCCGAGTACGCCGGCCTGCTCGGCATCCACCCGAGGCGACCGCCGGTGGCTGACCGAGGCGAATGAGCAACCGCGCGGTACTCGCGCCGCGGCTGACTTCCTCACCACGACCGACGACCGCCAAACTCCATCGCCGGTTGTCCAGACCTACCACTCCGGCAGCACGCTGTGGCCCGCACCACAGAGGCGTTGCAGTTCGTACTGCGAACTAATATGGTTCGTACTACGAACTGAACGACCTGCCAAGGAGTGTGAGATCATGAGTCGGACCGTCGTCGTCATCGGTGGCGGGTACGGGGGCGCCTCGGTCGCCAAGGCGCTCGAAGAGGAGGCCGACGTCGTGTTGGTCGACCCACGGGACGCGTTCGTCAACGTCGCCGGGTCGTTGCGGGCAGTGGCTCAGCCCGACTGGGCGGGCAACATGTTCTTCCCCTTCGACACGATGCTCACCCGGGCCACGGTGATCCGGGACCGCGCGGTCTCGGTCGACGCGGAGGGTGTCACCCTGGCCTCGGGCCGCCGGGTCGCAGCGGACTACCTGGTCCTGGCCACCGGTTCCCGCTACGCCTACCCCGCCCACCCCGCCGCGGACTCCGTCGACGAGGCGTTGACCGACTTCCGCCGGACCCACAAGGAGCTGGCGGGCTCCGACCGGGTGCTCATCCTGGGCGCCGGACCGGTCGGCCTGGAACTGGCCGGCGAGATCAAGGAGGTCTGGCCGGACAAGCAGGTGACCGTCGTCGCCCCGGCCGAGGAGCTCCTGCCCGGTTTCCAGCCGGAGGTGCGGGCCGATCTGCAGCGCCAGCTCGCCGAACTGGGCGTCGACGTGCGGCTGGGCACCGGCCTGGTGGCGCCGCCGTCGAACCGGCCCGGCGAGACCGGAACCTTCACGGTCACCACCACCGGCGGTGACCGGATCACCGCCGACATCTGGTTCCGCGCGTTCGGCACGAACGTCAACAGCGACTACCTCGCCGACGGCAAGCTGACCACCCGCACGCCGGACGGCGCGGTCCGGGTCACCGACACCCTCAACGTGGCCGGGTACGACCACGTCTACGCCGTCGGCGACATCACCGACGTGCCCGAGGCCAAGATGGCCGGGTACGCGATGCAGCACGCGGAGGTGGTGGCGAAGAACATCACCGCCCAGCTGCGTGGTGGTGAGCCCACCGAGACCTACCAGCCACTCCCCTTCCCGATGATCCTGCTCCCGCTCGGATCGGGCGGCGGAGTCGGTCAGCTGCCCTCCCCGGACGGCCCTTCGGTCGTCACGGCCGACATCGTCCGGCAGTACAAGGGCGCCGACCTGTTCACCGGCCGCTTCACCGAGCAGTTCGGCCCCACCGCCGGCTGACGGGGGCGCTCAGTCCCGGAGCTCCGCCTCGATCGAGCGCAGGAGCGCGTGCTGGCGGCGCACCTGTTCCAGCGAGCGGTAGGGCGCGCGGTCGCCCTCGTACTCGCTGGACAGCCAGCCGCTCCAGCCGTGCCCGTCGAGCGTCGTCAGGATCTCCCGCCACGGGATGGTCGCGTCGACCAGGTCGGCATCGATGTCGAAGAACTTGGCCTGGATGAACACGACGTGCGGGAGGATCTCGGCGAGGTCGGCCATCGGCACGGCGAGCGGGCGCCGCCAGCCGGCTTCCTGCGCCTCTTCGGACAGTCCTTCGTGCTTGGCGGTCACCGGGGCGCGCTGGAAGATCCCGGTGTCGATGAGCAGGCCGAAGTTCTTGGTGCCGGTGCGTTCGAGGAAGGCGAGGTAGCCGTCGACGACCTCGTGCCGGATGGGCGTCGGCGCGTGGATCTCCGGGCAGATGACGATGCCGAGCTCGGCGGCGCGGTCCAGGTTGCGCTCGACGACCTCCTCCCACACCGGGTGCGGTTTCAGGTCGTGCGAGACGACGCCGATCTTGGGGCGCAGGAACGTGAACCCGAGGGTCGCGGCGAGGCCGAGGTCGCGGGCGAGCATCGCGGCGCCCTCGTCGGCGGTGAGGTCGCGGTCGTGCCACAGGGAGGTGTCGATCCACGAGCCGTAGTTGGTCGGGGTGAGGCCGTGGTGGGCGCAGCGCGCGTGCCAGGCGTCGATCCACTCGGCGGACGGCTCCGGGTAGCCGGGGATGTTGGCCTCGCCGAGGATTTCGATGCCGGTGGCGCCGAGGTCGGCGATCTCGGCCATGGCGTCGTCCAGGGTGAGCACGGTGTGCATGTCGCCGGTGTAGCTGTAGAGCGAGACACCGTAGGAGAAGCTCATGGCAGGATCGTGACCTTTCGCGCGGCGGGGAAGACCGAGGGCTGGAACTCGGCCGGGATGTAGGGGGCGCGCAGGGCGATGCCGACGCGCAGGTCGTGCACGCCGGGGGCGAGCCCGCCGGGGTGCGGCACGGTGATCGTGGCCGTTTCGTCGAGCTGCCACCGCACGTCGCCGGACACCCGCAGTTCGGCGAGGGTGAACCGGCGGCCCTGCAAGGTCCACAGTGGAACGTCCCGGTCCCAGCGCAGGTCGCCGACCTCGACGTCGACGCCTTCGATGAGGCTCGCCCACAGTCCGCGGTAGTTGGGCATGCGGAGCCGGAACTGGAACCCGGTGACCACCCCGTCTTCGACGACGTTGCGGACTCCGCGGTTCTGGATGAGCTCGCGTTCGAGCATGAGGGCTCCTTCTTCTCAGGCGAGGTCGGCGGCGAGGGCGCGCGCACCGGCGACGGCGAGCGCGACGGCGGTGAGCGTCGGGTTGCAGGCGGTGGCGGTCGGGATGACGCCGTTGCCCGCGACGTGCAGCCCGCGCACGCCCCAGACGCGGGAAGCGGGATCGCACACCGAGGTGCCGTCGTCGGCCGGTCCCATGCGGACGGTGCCCTGGTAGTGCAGGGACGCGCCGGGCGGGAAGGTGAGCGGTTCCGGATCGAGGACGTCGCCGAGCGCGTGGGCGGCTTCGACGATCGCCTCGCGGGCGGCGCGCAGGTTGTCGTGGTCCCGGGCGGTGAGGGTGTAGTGGATGCGCAGCGCGGGCAGGCCGTGGTGGTCGGTCTCGGTGTCGCTGAACGCGACGCGGTCGCCGGCCTGCAGGTCCTTGGCGCAGAACCAGCCCAGCCCGACGATCGAGCCGGGCGCCGGCGGGTCGCCCTCGATCGGCACCGGTGAGGCGTCGAGCTGCATGACCTGCCCGTGGAAGGGGTGGTCGTCGGTGAACGGCACCCAGGACACACCGCTCTGCGCGGTGATCCCGCCGTCCGCCGGATCGGCTTCGGGAGCGGCGGGCACGTCCCGCAGGCGCACGGCGAGGACCACCTGCGGCTGGTCGTTGAGGTAGCGGCCCAGCGCCGGGAGCCGGACGCCGGAGGCGTGCAGCAACTGCGGGGTGCGCAGGCTGTCGGCGGCCACCACGACGGACGAGGCGGCGACCTCGTGTTCGGCGCCGGTGGTCAGGTCGCGCACGGTCACCCCGCGCACGGCGCCGTCACGCAGCAGCACCCGTGTGACGACGGATTCGTCGAACAGGCCGAAGTTCGGGTTGGTGCGGGTGACCTCGCCGAACACGACGTCGGAGCCGGACCACACCAGCCGCCCGTCGGCGGTGCGGCGCACGGCCAGGGGCATCGGCTGCACCCGGCGGTCCTCCGGGCGCCCGGCGTCCAGCGCGGCGCCGAGCCGGGCCCGGACCTCGCCGGCCAGTGGCGCGTCGGCCAGCACCTTCGCCGACACGCCCAGCAGCCGCTCGGCCTCGGTGAGCAGGCGGTCCAGGCCGGGCACGAACGGGATGCGCTCGCTGCCGCCCGGGCGCGGGCAGGCGCCGGTCCAGTGCGCGGCCATGCCCCCGGCGTTGCTCGACATCGCCGCGGCGGGCAATCCGTCCTCGCCGGGCTGCCGCCACCCGTCGGGGAGGAGGAAGGTACCCGGCCGGACCAGGCGTTCCCGGTCGGCGGCGTAGTCGTCGAGCGGGTCAGCCGGGCTCGCGGCGGTGTGGGGCCGGGGGCCTTCCGAGCGCCGCTGCGCGCGGGCCCGCTGGACGAGGTCGGCGATGTTGCGGACGTGGGCGCCGGGCGGGTCGCTGACGACCGGTCCGGCCTCGAACACCGCGATCGTCGCGTGCGGCGCCTGCTCGGACAGGATCCGGGCGTAGGCCGCTCCCGCCGGGCCGCTGCCGACGATCGCGACGTCGACGCCGCGGGGGTACCTGCTGTGAACCATGCCCGCGAACTTATGTGCCGAACGGAGCAAAAGCAAGAGATTGCCCTTCAGAACAGGCCGTTGACTTATGCGCCTAGAGGCGCTCAAGATGGGCGCGGCGCCAACGCGGGCGCCCCGGCCCCCGAAGGACTCGACGATGAGCGTGCGACGCCAGAGCCCCTCCGCGAACGACCAGGACCACCGATCCGACCCGCCGCCCGGCCCGGCCGACGATCCACGCGCGGTCCGGCCGCGCGAGCGCGCCGCGTTCGCCCTCGGCGACATCGCCTCCAACCTGGTGTGGACGACGATCTCCAGCTACCTGCTGTTCTTCTACACCGACGTCGCCCTGATCGGCGCGGCCGCGGCGGGCACCCTGATGCTCGTCGCGCGGCTGCTCGACGCGGTGTTCGACCCGCTCGTCGGCCTCCTCCTCGACCGCACCAGCACGCGGTGGGGCCGCGCCCGGCCCTACCTGCTCTTCGGCGCGCCCGTGCTCGGGGTGTTCACCGTGCTCACCTTCCTCACCCCGGGCGGCGGTGGCGGCGCGGCGATCGCGTGGGCCTACGTCACCTTCATCCTGGTCGGGCTGGCCTATTCACTGGTGAACGTGCCCTACGGCGCGGTGATGGCGATGTCCACAAGGGACTCCGGGATGCGGATGAAGCTCGCCGGGTTCCGCACGTTCGGCGTCGGCCTCGGCATCATCGCGGTCTCCACGCTGACCCAGCCGCTGGTCATCGCGTTCGGCGGCTCGGAGACGTCGCGGGCCGGGTTCGCGTGGACGATCGGCCTGTACGCGGTGGCCGGCACCGCGCTGATCTGGGTGGTGTTCGCCAGCGTCAAGGAGCGCGTGCCACTCACGCCGATCGCCGCGGAGCGCGGCGGAATCGGCCTGGCGCTGCGGACCCTGCTGCGCAACAAGCCGTGGTTGTCGGTGTTCGGGTTCTCGGTGCTGTCCTTCGCGCGGCTCGGGGTGGTGACCGGCGGCGCGGTGTACTTCGCCCTCTACGCCCTGGGCAACCCGGCGGCGATCTCGGTCATCCTGCTCGCGTTCTCCCTGTCGGCCGTGGTCGGTTCGCTGGTGACCGCGCGGTTCCTGCGGCTGCTCGGGCAGCGGCGCGGCATCGTCGCCGGGCTGGTGATGTCGATCGTGCTCACCGTGCCGCTGTTCCTGGTGCGGGACAACCTCACGGCCTTCGCTGTCCTGTTCTTCGTCGCCAACGTCTTCGGCGGGTTCGGGTTCGTCGCCGCCCCCGCGCTGACCGCGGACACCGTGGAATGGCAGGAGTGGCGCAGCGGCCGCCGCAACGAGGGGCTGCTGTTCGCCGGCTACAGCATGAGCACCAAGATCGGCGCCGCGCTCGGGTCGGCGCTGCTGGCCTGGGGCCTGGCCGCCATCGGCTACGACCCGGCCGCGGTGACCTCCGGCGTGCGCGGCGGGATCCTGTGGCTGTTCCTGCTGCTGCCCGCGGTGATCGGCGTCGCGCAGATCCTCGCGATCGCGCCCTACGACCTCGAGCGGCGCCTGCCCGGTCTGCGGGCCGAGATCGCCGCCAGGGGCACGGCGTTGTGAGATCATGACGCGTCCGACCACCCGACCTGGAGCCGCATGACCGCCGTCCCCGCTTCCCAGCCGGTGCTGCCCTCGCTGGACACCGCGCCGCTGGCGCTCGTCGTCGACCTGGTGCGGTCGGGCCGGGCGGCCACCCGGCGCGAGCTGACCACGCTGACCGGGTTGAGCCGCAAGGTCGTCGCCCAGCGGGTCGACCAGGCGCTCGACCTCGGCCTGCTGGAGCTGGGCGACCTGGCGCCGTCGGAGGGCGGGCGGCAGGCGCGGATGCTGCGGTTCCGCCCGGCGGCCGGGCACGTGTACGCGGCGCTGGTCGGGGTGTCGGAGTTCACCGTCGCGGTGCTCGACCTGGCCGGGGAGATCGTCGAGTCGCACCACCAGGACTGGAACGTCGACACCGGCCCGGAGCCGACGATGAAGCAGATCGACGGCGCGTTCGAGCTGTTGGCCCGCCGCACCGGGGTGAGCGCGCCGTGGGCGGTGGGGGTGGGCATGCCGGGGCCGGTCGAGTTCGCCACCGGACGGCTGGTCGCGCCGCCGATCATGCCGGGGTGGGACGGGTTCAGCGTCCGCTCGTGGCTGCGCGACCACTACGACGCGCCGGTGTGGGTGGACAACGACGCGAACCTGATGGCGTTCGGCGAGTGGACCCGGGGCGTGCCGGCCGACGGCCGGGACCTGTTGTTCCTCAAGGTGGGCACGGGTGTGGGCGCCGGGCTGATCGTGCGTGGCCGGGTGCTGCGGGGCCAGCAGGGCGCGGCCGGCGACATCGGGCACATCCACGTCACGGACGACCCGGAGGCCCGGTGCCGGTGCGGGCGCACCGGTTGCCTGGAGGCGGTCGCGAGCGGCTGGGCCCTGCTGCGCCGGGCGACCCAGCAGGCTTCGGCGAGCCCGCTGCTGGCGCAGGTGCTGCGCGAGCGGGGCGAGATCAAGGGCGGCGACCTCGGTGAGGCGGTGCGGGCGGAGGACCCGTTCGCGGTGCGGCTGGTGGACGAGGCGTCCGAGGTGATCGCCGGGGTGACGGCCAACCTGCTCAACTTCTGCAACCCGGGAGTGCTCGTGGTCGGCGGCGGCGTCCTGCGCACCGGGACGCGCTTCCTGGACCAGCTGTCGCGCACGGTGCTGGAGCGGTGCACCGACCTGGTGCGCCGGGACCTCACGATCCGCCCCGCGTCACTGGACCACCTCGAAGGCGTCACCGGCGCGGGCCTGCTGGCGGCGGAAAACCTGCTCGCCCCGGCCGCCCTGAGCCGCTGGATCGACCGCGGCACACCGCTCGGCCAGGCCGCCCTGCTGCAACGCTTCTCGGCCGACCTGGCCTGACGGCGCGAGGGGCAGCGAGCCACCCGGAGCCACTCCCCCGAGCTGGCTGCCCGCGAGTTCAGATCAGCCGGGGACATCCTCCGCGCCATCCCGGCTCGCACAGTCCTGCCCCGGACCGGGAGCGGAGCAGGCCCCTGGGCCGTCAGATGGCCGCCGAGCCGTCGATGTCGATGATGTGCTTGCCACGCACGCCGCCCGCTTCGACCGCGCGGTGAGCTTCGGCGATGGCGGAGAGCGGGTGCACGCCGTCGACGACCGGTCGCAGCTCTCCGTTCTCGACGAGCCGGGCGGCCTCGGCGAACAGTTCCCGCTTCGGGTTGCCACTGAAGAACCGCACCCGGCGGGAGCCGTGCACCACCGACGCGGCGATGTAGCCGAGCGAGCGCGCGATGTGCTTGCGGTCGAAGGAGATCGCCACCATCCTGCCCGTGGGCCTCAACAGCCGGCGGAACGCGGCGAGGTCGGTGCCGACGGTGTCGAACACGACGTCGAACGAACCGAGGTCGGCCGGGTCCGCGGTCGTGTAGCTGACCACCTCGTCAGCGCCGATGCCGCGCACGAAATCCAGGTTGGACGGTCCCGCCAGGCCGGTGACGTGCGCGCCCATCGCCTTGCCGACCTGCACGGCCAGGCTGCCGGTGCCCCCGCTGGCCCCGCGCACCAGGAGGCGCTCGCCGCGGGCGAGGTGCGCCTTGTCGCGCAGGCCGATGATCGGCACCACCGCCACCACCAGCGACGCCGCTTCGACCGGCGTGAGGTTGCCTGGAGCGCGTGACACGCGATCCGGATCGACCGTCAGGTATTCGGCCGCCGCCCCGCTCCGCGAGTCGACCTCGGCGGTGCGCGGGAGCACACCCCACACGCGATCACCGGCCCGCAGTCCGGAGTCACCGGAACCGGGGTCGGCGACCTCGCCCACGAAGTCGAGACCGATCCCCTTGGGAAAGCGCTTACCCGTCAGCAGGCGCAGCTGGCCGGCTCGGGCGCTGAGCTCACCGCCGTTCACGCTGGTCGCCTGCACCCGCACCAGGATCTGACCCGGCCGCGGCTGCGGGACCGCGACTTTACCCTCGTACAGCACGTCCGGCGGCCCGTAGCGGTCGTACTGCGCCGCGCGCATCATCGACATGTCTTCTGTCCTTTCACGACGTTCCTCATCGGTTTTCGGGTGGGCGCCGCGGCCAGCCGACTGCCCGTTCGACCGTCTCGGCCACGGTGAGCAGCCGGGTGTCGGCGAACTTCCGGCCGACGAGCATGACGCCGGCGGGCAGTCCCTCGGCGAGAGCGAGCGGAATGGTGATCGCGGGATGGCCGGTGATGTTCGTGGGCGCTGTGTTGCCGACCAGGCTCCAGGCCCGGAGCGCCCGGTCGGCGGGGTCGAGGCCGGGTGCTACCGGGTGGGCCACCACAGGGACGGTGGGCATGGCGAGCACATCGACCCCGGCGAGCGCCTTCTCGTACCCGGTGGTGATCAGGCGGCGCAGGTTCGCCGCCCGCGCGTAGCGGCTGCCGCCGCCCTCGCGTTCCGCTCCGCTGCCCATGATCAGCATGAGTTTGAGCGTCGGCGCCATGCTGTCGCCTGCCTTCTCGAATCCTCGCCGAAGAGCCTCTGCCAGCTCCGGCCAGTAGCGGCCGCCCGCGCCGAACAACACGCCGCCGCTGCGCATCTGACCGGCGAAACTCTCCGGGAACATGTTGAACGCGATCGGCCCGCACAGCCGGTGCTCGGGCACCGAGACCGGCTCCACCGACGCGCCCAGCTCGCGCAGCTGGGCGAGCGAGGCGTCGAACGCCCGGCCGACCTCCGGCGACACCCCGCCGGCCGGATCCAGTCCCTCGGCCAGTACCCCGACGCGCAGACCGTGCAGGGACGCCGGCGCCGACTCGACCGCCGCCACGGCGTCGAGCCGGGGCAGCTGCGCGAGCTGGCGCGGGTCGGGGTCTTCGTCGTCGGTCCCGGCAAGCACCTGCAGCACGGCCGCGACGTCCGCTGTGGTGCGCGCGAGCGGGCCGACGTGGTCGAGCAGCGGCTCCCCGCCGAGCACCCCGGAGTGCGGCACCAGACCGTGCGTGGGCTTGAGACCGACGAGCCCGCACCACGCGGCAGGGATGCGCACCGACCCGCCGGAGTCCGCGCCGAGCGCCACGTCGACACCGTCGTAGTACAAGGCCGCCGCCGAACCGCCGGACGACCCGCCGGCGGTCCGCGTGGTGTCCCACGGGTTCAGGGTCGGGCCGTAGTAGCTCGAGTCGCCGCCGGGGGCGACCCCCATCTCGTCCATGTTCGTGACGGCGCAGATGTGCCCGCCCGCGTCGAGCAGGCGGCGGACCACGGTGCTGTCCCGGTCGGGCACGAACCCCTGCAGCAGCGCCGACCCCGCCGTCATCGGCACACCGGCCACCGCCACGCAGTCCTTGACCGCGACGCCGACGCCGGACAGGAGCCCGCGCGCGCCCGGCTTGCGCACCGAGACCCAGCGCACGACCGCGTTGTACGGGTCCCGGCCGGCGTCGGTGTCGTCGTGCACGACGCGATCGGCCTCCGCGACCGGCGGCGGGTCCGCCCGCAGGTCGTCCATCGCGGCGATGACCGGTGCCATGTGAGCGATAGCAGGCAGGACGCCGGCCGCACCGGAGCGCGAGATCCCCCATGAGGAGGCGAGGTCGTAGAACTCGTCCTCGCTGATGGCGTGCGACATGCGCACCCCTTTCGGTCTTCAGTGGACCTCGGACAGGTCAGCCGAGGGGCATGAATCGTTGAGCCACCCATCCCCGGTCGAAGGGCGTGAACGAGTCGACGGTCAGGACGAGCTCGCTGATCCGCCACCCCGCCCGGGTCAGTTCGTGCTGCTCGCGGTACCGGCCCATGTGCCACGCCGCCGTCCCGTTGATCGTCAGGGGCTGCCAGAGGTACCAGGTGGACCCGGCACTGGCCAGGTCGTCGGCCACTTCGATGTCGCCGCTGACGATGTAGTGCAGTGACCACTCCAGCCTGGTCGCGACGTCGGCGAAGTGCGTGCGCAGCTCCGCGTGACCCGCGTGCCGGCCGAGCAGGTCACCCCCGTCCCACACGCACTCCGGGGTGAACAGCTCGTCGATGCGGTCGGGCGGGAAACCGCCGTCGCAAAAGCGGACATAGGCCATCTGCAGGGCCCGGATGTCGTCCAGGGCCTCCAGGCGCGCCACCCGGGTCTCGAGTGGCGCGCTCAGCGGTTCGGTCATCCCGCCTCATCGACCTTCACGACGTTCGTCAGCTCGCCACCCTCGGTTTCGGCGTCGATCACCGTCGCGCGGTACTCGCCGGTTTCCGGGTCGAGGGCGTAGAAGGTGGTCGGGTAGGACGCGGGCAGCTCGACCGCGATGACCTCGAAATCGGACGAGGCGTCCAGTTCGCGGTGCCGGTTGCGCGGCGGCTGGTAGAAGGCGGTCCCTGCCTCCAGGCGGACAGTGCCGACTCCCTCGAACTCGAAGAGGGCCCATCCCTTGACGATGTAGTTGAAGTGCACGTTGAGGTGGTGCGTGTGCCAGGGTGCGCCCTGCCACTTGTACTCCGGGTTCGCCTTGATGACGAACGCGTTGGCCAGACCCCCGCTGTACTTGGCGACGGCAGGCAGCGGACGCAGATCCGCGGCCGGGAAGCCGGCGATCGGCTTGAAGCTGTCCGCTTCCAGGGGCATGAACATGTCCGGCTTGGCGAGCGTCGCCTCCGGCGGTGCGGGCGGCAGCGGCACCTCGGGCGCGGTTTCGGCGGTGGGGTTCTCTGCGGTCGTCGGCATCGATTGACTCCCTGCTGTAATCAGTGGTGACTATCTGCGATTTAGAGTACGATTTCGTTCTCTTGTTGCTACAGTAGCCTGGTCGCGGCCGCTCGGCAAGGCGGCGACGAACCACACGAGGAGCGAGATGCCACCGCACCCGGAGCACGCCGTCGAGCCGGCCACCGCGGACCCCCGCCGCGGGCCGCGCCGCCGCGGAGAGGCCCTCGAGCACGCGATACTCACCGCCACCGTGGAGGAGCTGAGCGAGGTCGGCTATCCGGCCCTGACCGTCGACCGGGTGGCGGCCAGAGCCAGGACCAGCAAGGCCGCGATCTACCGGCGCTGGCCCGGGCTGCCGCAACTGGTGGTCGACGCCTGCGCGCGGCACCGGATGACCGACTTCGCGGTACCGGACACCGGCACCTACCGCGACGACGTCCTCGCGGTCCTGCGGGAGATGGCGACGCGGATCGCGGGCCCTTTCGGCAGCGCCATCCGCACGGTTGTCAGCGAGATCGCGCGCGACCCCGAGTTCGCGGCACTGGCCCGGGCACAGCTCGACGTCGCCGACCAGATCATGACGACCTTGCTGGAACGCGGCATCGAGCGCGGCGAGATCGACCCGGGCGTGCGCGGCACCCGCCGGGTGACCGTCGCGACCGACCTGATCATCAAACATCTGCTGATGGCGCCGAGCGAGGACACCGACGCCGTCATCGTCGACATCGTCGACGACATCCACCTGCCGCTCGTGCTCCACAAGACCGGCCCGCACCAGTGCCGCTGACGAGCGCGAAGCTTGACCGGGACACTGTCCACAATGGCCGAGCGAGACGGTCGCGCCGGACAACGGTCAGCGGGGTTGGGCGAGCCTGGTGAGTTTCGGTGCCGATATCGGGAAGTTCACTGCCGCGGCGGTGCCGAACCCGGCGTTTCGACCGCTCGCGGGCCACGTGAGCAGCGCACTCCGATCCTCGAGGGATCCGCCGACCACGGTAGGTTCGCCGCTGGGCGGCAGCTTTCCGGCGATCCGGATGCGCAGCCCGAACATCTCCGTCCAGAACATCGGCGCGGTGCTACCGAGCCGGGCATCCGGCTCGCGGCCGAGCAGAGTCGCAGCCGCGATCGTGGCCTGGGTCAGCGCATTCCACCAGTGCGGGCTGCGCGTGAACCGGCCGTCGGCGCCGGGAAGACTGATGACATCGCCGGCAGCGACGATGTGCGGCGCTACCCGGCAACAGGGGTCGACCACGACTCCCCCGGCCAGGACGACGCCACTGTCCCGTAGCCACTCCGTGTTGGGCAGATCGCCGACCGCGGTGACCACGAGACCGGCCTCGGCCAGAACTGTTCCGTCCGCCGACACCAAGCGGCCGTCCTCGATCCGCACCCCCGCCGGGGAGGTGCGGATCTTCACGCCCGTTTCGGCCGCGGCCGTCCGGCACAAGTCCGACAACAGCGCGCCGAGGCGACCGGCCAGAGGGGTGACCTGATCGACGACCGTCACCGATTTGCCGAGAGTCGCGGCGGTCGACGCGATCTCCATGCCGAGGAAGCCGCCACCCGCGACGGCCAGGTCGTCAGCATTTCGGAGACGGTCCCGGAGCCGGAGCGCGTCGTCGAGCGTCCGCAGCGTGATCTCATCGGCGTCCGGCGACAGCCGGCGCGCCCGTGCACCGGTCGCGATGACCAGTCCGTCATAGCCGATGCTGTCGCCGTCGCTCAGCACGACCCGCTTGCGGCCGGCGTCGAGACGAACTGCCGTCAGACCGGTGACCAGGTCGAGATCGTCCGCGCCGGCGAGAAAAACGCTGCTGTCGGGCTCGGTGCCACCGAGCACCCCCTTCGACAACGGCGGCCGGCTGTAGGGCGCGTGCGGTTCGTCACCGATCACGGTGATGACACCGTCGAAGGAGAACCGGCGCAGCGCCGCAGCTGTCGCCCACCCGGCCTGCGAGGCCCCGACCACCACGATCCGGCGAAGACGTGTCATCGCACCTCCCGCCCTCGTCAGGCTCGTCCACGGACGACGGCGTGGTAATCCTCGACCTTGGTGATGGTCTTGCCGCCGTCGCCGAAATCGAGGAGGACCCGGTAGAGCATGCGCACCCGGTTGTCCGCCCACAGTCCCTGGACCGGCTCGATGCGGAAGAAAAGTTGCTGTCCCTGGTCCGGCAACTTGACGTGGTCGTAGAGGGCCGTTTCTCCCGCCCACGGGAACTGCTCCATGCTGATCTCCGCGATCCGCTCGATCTCCACCGGATCCGCGACCAGGGTGGCGATCCCCTGGATCTGCAACGACCGCGTCTCCTGCCGCGCCGCATAGCCTTCAGGAGGAAGATGACACACGGAATAGCTGACATTCGGGTTCTGCCGCAGTTGCGTGCTTTTCCGGGTGTGGCGGAAGGTGTGCATGTACACGACGAGTCCGTCGCCGGCGATGTGCATGGCCGAGGCCCAGGGGCGGCCTTCGGAATCGATCGTGGCGAGAGTCGCGACTTCTTCGGTGCGCAACAGTTCGGTGATCGCCTCGCGGATCTCCGCCACGCTCGGATCGGACTTGGGCATGGTTGCCTCCTGAAGGCCTATCGCGACGAGAATTTCAGGGCCGTGACCGGGCAGCTGAGCACGGCGGCGCGCACCGCGGCCTTGTCGGGCTCCGGCACCTCCTCGGCCTTGACCGTCAGCTCGCCCTCGTCATCGACCGAGAAGAACTCAGGGGCGACGGCCTCGCACATGGCATGTCCTTCACAGCGGTCCCGATCGACCTCGATCCTCATCGGACTTCCCCTCCGTCGAGACAGACCGGTAACGATTCGACCCTCCGGGTCAGGACTCCTTCGCATTTCACCCACGTGGCGTCCGGCGCGAGCCGCATGCCGGGAAACGCGTCCATGAGTGCTTCGATCGCCACGCGGGCTTCGATCCGAGCCAGCGGCGCACCGATGCACGCGTGGATTCCCTTGCCGAACGCGAGGTGCGCCGCGGCGTCGGGCCGAACGGCGCGGTACGTACGCGAATCGTCACCCCATCGCTCCTCGTCATGGTTGGCGGACTGAGGTTCAGGTAGACCTTCTTGCCCGCAGGAATGGGACACCCGGCGAGAGTGACGTCTTCCACCGCCGTGCGAACCATGAACTGAGCCGGTGAGTCCACACGCAATGACTCCTCGATGGCGTTCGGCAACAACGATCGATCAGCGACGACCGCCTCCCACTGACTGCGATCGTCGAGCAGCCGGTACACGCAATTGGTGATCAGCGCGCGAGTGGTGTCGGTCGCGGCGACGACGAGCTGGAAGATGTGGCAGACGACCTCGGGTGTGGGCATCTCCGCGTCACCAGGTTCCGCGAAGCACAGGTTGTCCAGCACATCCTCGTGCCGATCCTCGGGACGAGTGCGCCGCTCCTCCACCAGTTGGGCCAAGAATCCCATCAGCGAAGCGAACTCGGGGAGCTCGTGCGAGGGCCCGGGAATGACCCGCACGATGGCATCGGACCACGTCTGGACCTCACGCCACGCGGGCTCGGGAATTCCGATCAGCGCGTACACGACGGCTGACGGGATGAAGTGCACGTAGTCCGCGTACAGATCGACCCGGCCCGACGCGGGCAGCGCGCCGACAGCTTTGCGAACGATGTTCTCGACCTTCGGCGTGAGCTTCCGAAGGCGCACCGGCGCCAAGCTCTTCAGCAACCTGCTCCGCAGCACCGTGTGGTCCGGCGGGTCCGCCATGGTCACGACGGTGAAGGGCAGCCGCACATCCTCGGACCCGACCGAGAAGTTGCCGCGATTGGAGAAGTGCTCGGTGTCGTCGAACACCGCCCGGACCACCTCGTCGGTGTTCACCGCGTAGAGGTGCTCGCTCACCTTGCCGACCGGGCATCCTTTCCGGGACGCCCGCATGAATTCGTCGGGCTCAGCGACGTGCCGTGGATTCAGCGGGTCGAAGAATTCAGCCGAGTCGACAGGAGTGGTCATGGCGAAGATCTGCCTTTCACGCTGGGCCACCTCGATGTAGCACCATGCGGAACAGTAGACCGCATCACGCGACATCAATGCAAGCAACAGAAGACCCGGGAGCCGCTCAGCCGGATCTGGGATCATGCTGGTATGGCATTCGACCCCACCGCGGAGCCCGACGCGCTGGACCTGTCGACGACGCCCGGCCACCTCATCCGCCGTGCTCAGCAAGTGCACACCGCCTACTGGGCCGAAGAGCTGGACGGCCTGCTCACCGGACCGCAATACGCCGTGGTCGTGTCGCTGGCCGGCTGGCCGGGCATCAGCCAAACCCGCCTCGGCGAACTGGCCTCGCTGGACAAGAACACGGCGGCCGGGATCCTGGCCCGGCTGGAGCGCCGTGGCTGGGTGGAGCGGGTGCGTGATCCCGGCGACGCCAGGCGCCGGGTGCTGCGTCTCACCGGAAGTGTGCGAACACGGTTGCGGACGATCACTCCGGCCGCGACGCGGGTGCAGGAGCGCCTGCTCGACCCGTTGCCACCCGGAGAGCGGCAAGCGTTCGTGTCCCGGCTCGCCCGGGTGGCGTTCCAGCAGCGGCGGGTGACGGGCTACGAACCGGAATCGGCGACGGGCCCCGTCCTGTCGTTGCCGACCGCGCCCGGCTACCTGATCCGGCGCGGCGAACGGGTTCACGGTGAACTCTGGACCGCCGAGGTGGGCGGTGAGCTGACGGCGCCGCAGTACGCGTTGCTGGTCGCCGTGCTGCGCGGCGGTGAGGTGGACCAGCGTCAGGCCGGTGAGCTCGCCTCGCTGGACAAGTCGAGCACCGCGGACGTCGTCTCCCGGCTCGAGCGGCGGGGCTTGGTGCGCCGCTACCGCGATCGCGCCGACGGCCGCCGCTGGCTGCTGGAGCTGACCAGTACAGCGCGGGACACGCTCGGCCACATCACGCCCGCGGTCGCACGGGTGCAGGAGCGCCTCCTCGAGCCGTTGCCGGCCGCGGAATGGCGCACGTTCACACGACAGCTCGCCCGCGTGGCCTACCAGGGCACGCCGCCCACGCTCTCCCCCAGCCCACCACCGTTGCGCACGCTCGCCCTCTGACGCAACTTCGCGGCAGCCTTCATCCCGCCGCCGGAACCGGTCCGTTGACGGGACCTCCGATGCTCCGTACTCTCCCTATTTAGTACGTACACGGAGCACATGCGCCGGAAAGGATACCCGTGACAAGGACGTCGGGGTCGAGCAGGCGTGCCGCTGTATCCAGCCTCATCGGCACGACCATCGAGTGGTACGACTTCTTCATCTACGGCAACGCGGCAGCGCTCGTGTTCGGCCCGCAGTTCTTCCCCAGGACCTCCACCCTGGCGGCGACCTTGGCGGCGTACGGCACGTTCGCGGTCGGGTTCCTCGCCCGCCCGCTCGGCGGGATCGTCATGGGGCACTTCGGCGACCGGGTCGGCCGCAAGCGGCTGCTCGTGCTGTCGCTGCTGCTGATGGGGTTCGCCACGTGCACGATCGGCCTGCTGCCCACCTACGCCGCGATCGGCGTGTGGGCGCCCGTGCTCCTGGTCCTCCTGCGCCTGGCGCAAGGTTTCGGCGTGGGAGGCGAATGGGGCGCAGCCGTGCTGATGTCGGTCGAGCATGCCCCCGCGGGCAGGCGTGGCCTGTTCGGCGCATTTCCTCAGATGGGCCTGCCCGCGGGGGTGATCCTGTCCAACGGGGTGTTCCTGGCGGTCAGCACGTTCATGTCGCGGGAGTCGTTCCTCGCCTGGGGATGGCGGGTGCCGTTCCTGCTGTCCGCGGTGTTGATCGTCGCAGGCCTGGTCATCCGCCTGAAGCTCGCCGAGTCGCCGGAGTTCACGAGTGTCCGTACGCGGAACGCGGTGGTGCGCAGTCCACTGCGGACGGTGCTGCGCACTCACCCGAAGGCTTTGTTCCTGTGCAGCGGCGCGTCGATCGCCGCACCGGCGCTCGGGTACCTGGTGCTGATCTACCTGCTCTCCTACGGGACGGCGACGTTGCACCTGAGCTCGGGGACGATGTTGGCCATCGTCCTGGCGGGCAGTGTGGTGTGGCTGGTGGCGATCGGGGTGTCCGCGGCCCTGTCGGACCGCTACGGCCGCAAGCGCGTGTTCCTGGCCGGCGCCGGGCTGACCGTGGTGTGGGCCGTCCCGCTCTTCCTGCTCGTCGACACGGCGTCGGTACCGCTCATGGTCCTCGCCGTCGTGATCGGCTGTACCGGCATCGCCGTGATGGCCGGGCCGCAGGCCGCGCTGGTGGCGGACTCGTTCACGGCAGAGGTGCGCTACAGCGGCTCGTCCATCGCCTATCAGGTGGGCTCGGTGCTCGGCGGGGCGCTCGCACCCGTCGCCGCAACCGCCCTTATGGCCGGTACTGGCACCTCGCTGTCGGTCTCCCTGTTCATGGCCGCACTGGGGCTGGTCAGCCTGATCTCGATGGCGGCCCTCGCCGAACCGAAACCAACGACCGTCAAGGCCGCCACGGCGGTCAGGGAGGCACCATGACGACAACGAGGTTCCGCTCCACGGAAGCGGATATCGACGGTCTTTACCACGAACTGGCCGAGCACGAACTGCAGCCACTCTGGGAGCTCAAGGGCCTGCTGACCCGGGAACCCGCGGTGGCGGGTACACCGTTCCGCTGGCGCGGTGACGACCTACGAAAGCTCGCCGAACGCGCCGGCGACCTCGTACCGGTCGACCGGGGCGGCGACCGGCGGGTACTGGCCTGCTGCAATCCGGGGCTGGCCGGTGCGCCGTACGCGGTGTCCACGCTGTGGGCCGCGGTGCAGTACCTGCGCGGACACGAGATGGCGCCCGCACACCGCCACAGTCCGGCCGCGCTGCGGTTCATCACCGAAGGCGAAGGCGTGTTCACCCTCGTCGACGGCGACCCGTTGCCGATGGGCAAGGGCGATCTGGTGCTCACCCCGAGCTGGACGTTCCACGAGCACCACAACCCGGGTGACGCGCCGATGATGTGGATGGACGTGCTCGATCTGCCCGTCGTCGCCGCGCTCGACGCGGTGTTCTTCGAGGAGGGCGCGAGCGAGGAGGCCGACACGGCGACCGCCCCGGCGTCGGCGTCCGAACGATGGTTCGGCGGCGGCCCCGGCCTCGTCCCGGCAGGCCACGACACGCCGCCATCGCACTCCCCGCTGCTGGCCTACCGATGGGCCGACACCGACCGGGCGCTCACCGCCCAGCTCGACGTGTCCGGCGCGAGCTCGGCCAAGCTCCGGTACTCCGACCCCGTGCGCGGCGGCGATGTGATGCCCACGATGCGCTGCGAGATCCAGCGGATCGAGGCGGGCGCGAGCACTGCGGCTTTCCGGCAGACCGGGGGGCGCGTCGCCTGTGTACTGCACGGCACGGGCCGGGCCCGGGTGGGCGAGCGCGTGTTCGACATCGCGCCAGGCGACATCATCGCGGTCCCGTCGTGGTCACGCTGGCAACTCCTCGCCACCAGCCGGCTGGACGTGTTCAGCGTGAGCGACGCACCGGTGCTCGAGGCACTGGGCCTGTTCCGGACGAGCGAGGCATGACCGTGACCGGAAGAATTCCATTCCTCGTCGTCGGCGGCGGTATCGGCGGGCTGGCCACGGCGCTGGCGATCGCCCGCACCGGCCGTCCCGTACACGTGCTCGAGCAGGCGCCCGAGTTCGCCGAGATCGGCGCCGGGCTCCAGGTGGGGGCCAACGCGACCCGGGCGATGAGCAGGCTGGGGATATTCGACGACGTCCGCGAGGTGTCCGTGTTCCCGCGTGCCGGGGTGCTGATGGACGCGGTCACCGGGGAACGTCTCACCAGCCTCGACACCGGCACGTCCTACGTGGACCGCTTCGGCCACCCCTACCTTGTGATGCACCGCAGCGACCTGCTCGACATCCTGCTCAAGCACTGCACCGAGACCGGCCTGGTGACGCTGGAGAACGACAAGTCCGTGGTGCACGCCGAGGTCCACGCCAGCGGTGCCAGCATCGGGTGCGCCGACGGCACCGCCTACACCTGCGACGCCCTCATCGCCGCCGACGGCCTGCACTCCCGGCTGCGCCGGTTGATCCGGGACGACAAACCCGTGTGCAGCGGGTACGCCGCCTGCCGGGGCACCGTCCCCATCGGGCAGGTCGCCGACGTCGACGTCGACGACGTGGTGATCTGGATCGGTCCGGGCATGCACCTCGTGCAGTACCCGGTGCGGCGCGGCGAGCTGTACAACCAGGTCGCCGTGTTCCGCAGCCCGCAGCTGTCCGCCGGCGCCTCGGAATGGGGCGGCCCCGGCGAGCTCGACGCCGCCTTCGCGCAGACATGCGCTCCGGTGCGGAAGTCCGTCTCCCTGGTCAACCGCGACCGGCATTGGCCGATGTTCGACCGTGAACCCCTCGATCGGTTCGTCCACGGGCGGCTGGCGCTCATGGGCGACGCCGCACATCCGATGCTGCAGTACCTCGGCCAGGGAGCGTGTCAGGCGCTCGAGGACGCGGTCGAGCTGGGCCGGCAGCTCGACCGGCACGACGTCGACACTGCGTTCGCCGGCTACGAGCGGCGCCGGCTGCCCCGCGCGACCCGCTGCCAGCGCACGGCACGACCGTGGGGCGACATCTGGCACACCGCGGACCCCCTGACCCGAGCCCTGCGCAACCGCATGTTCCAGCTCCGAGCGCCCGATGACTACACCGACGTCGACTGGCTCTACGCCGACCCGGAAGGATGAGCATGAAGCTACTCAGCTTTGCCACCAGCGAAGGCGAGCCCGGAGTGGGTGCGCTCACCCGGTCCGGGATCGCCGACCTGAGCACACTCGTGCCCGGCCGGACCGGGCTCAGTCCGATGAGGACCCTCCTGACCCAGACTGATCACGCGGAGATCCTCGGTGCCGCCACTGACGCTCCGGTACTCGACCCGGAGTCGGTGATCCTGCAACCGCCGGTACCCGACCCAAGCAAGATCGTCGCCGCACCCGTGAACTACCTCGACCACAAGGAGGAGATGAGCCAGGCAGTCCACATCAGCTCGCTCGGCGTGTTCCTCAAGGCGCCCTCCTCGCTCACGCCACCGAGCGGGACGGTACGGCTGCCCTACCACGACCGGCGCTTCGATCAGGAAGGCGAACTCGCGGTCGTCATCGGTCGCACCTCCTCACACGTGCCGGAGGACCGCGCCGCCGACCACATATTCGGGTACACCTGTCTGCTGGACATGACCATGCGCGGGGGTGAAGACCGCTCCACGCGCAAGTCGTTCGACACGTTCAGCCCGATGGGGCCGTACCTCGTCACCCCGGACGAAGTGGGCCCTGTCGATGATCTGGAGCTGCGCTGCTGGGTCAACGGCCGGCTCCGGCAGCGCGCGGCCCTGAAGGATCTGATCTGGAACGTGCCGCGCCTGATCGCCTACATCTCCTCGGTCATGGAACTCCACCCCGGCGACGTCATCGCGACCGGAACCCCGGCCGGGGTCGGCGAAGTCCACGACGGCGACCACATCGCGGTCGAGATCACGCGCGTCGGGCGGCTCGAGGTCGGCGTGTCCAGCACCGGCGCGATCAGCTCGCCCACACTGGGGGCCGATCGCGGCCCAAAGCCGCCCGCCGAGGTGACTCCGGTCCGCTGATGCCCGCCCTCGGCGCGCCCGCGCCCGGCGGCGATCCGGCCCGGGCACGACGGCGACGGCCTACACGATGGCGTCCGTCAGGTCCGCGGCCACGCGCAACGTGGAGCGCGACACCCGGTCGATCCACCCCTGGTCGGCCCTGGACCGGGGCCCGGTCACCACCACCGCCGCGCGGGTGCGCCCCTGTCGGTCCTTGACCGCCACCGCGACGCCGCAGACATCCTTTTCGTTCTCGCCGTCGTTGACGGCGTAACCGCACCGCCGCACCTCTGCCAGCTCTGCCCGGAGCGCACCCAGCGAGGTGATCGACCGCTCGGTGGGGGCACTCAGCGTCGCACCGGCGTAGCGCGCGGTCAGCTCGTCCTCGGTGAGCTGGGCGAGCATCGCCTTGCCCGCCGCGGTGGCGTGCGCGGGGAAAGTCCAGCCCACCCTGGCGCCGGTTTTCACGACCTGCGCGCTCTCGACGCCCTCGACGTACAGCACCTCGCTGCCACGCAGCGTCGCCAGGTGGACGGTCTCACCCGTCTCGTCGCGAAGCCGCACGAGCGCTTGGTAAGCACGCGCGCGCACGTCCATGTTCTGGACCACGGCCAGCCCGATGTCCACCAACGCCGGCCCGGCCCGGTACCCGCGCGAGTGCTCGTCCTGCACCACGAAACGGTGATGCCCGAGGGTGGTCAGCATCCGGTGCACTGTGGAGCGGGACAGCCCCATCTCCCTGCTCACCTGATTGACCCGGAGCACCTCACGGTCCTCGAAGAGCCGGAGAAGCCGAAGCACGTTGTCGACAGCCCCGATGAGACCGGGAGGACGTGCAGCGGGTTCAGGATCCACGCAGAGCAGGCTATCGCGAGGATGACAACCCTTGAATACACCGTGGCTCCGTCGCATAATACGGGCATCTGTTCCGCATCGTGACACCTTCTGCGTGGAGCGATCGACTATATCCCTGCGTCACCTCTGCGGGGACTCCGTTCACTCAGAACCGGGTCATCCGGAACTTCACCAGGTGGCCGAACACGAAGACCGAGGACATGACCCACACTGCAAATCATCAGGAACCGGCTGATCCGGCGGGAGTGCGCGACGAAGTGGCGGCCGCCAGCCGGGCCCTCGCCGTCGCCGGGCTGACGGACATGGTCTGGGGGCACGCCTCCATACGTGATCCCGCCGGCCGCGGGGTATGGATGAAGGCCTCCGGCTGGGGGTTCGAAGAGGTGGACGCCGAGCGGGTGCTCCTGGTCGCCCCGACCGGCGAGGTGCTCGACGGAGTGGGGAAACGGCACATCGAGTACCCCATCCACACCGAGATCATGGCGCAGCGCCCCGAGGTCGGCTGCGTCGTCCACACGCACGCCCCGGCACTTGCGGCGTTCGCCTCTCTCGACGAACCGCTGCGGGCGGTCTCCCACGACGGGGTTCCGTTCGCGAAGCTGCCACGGTTCACCCGGACCGGCGCTCTCATCGCCAGCAGCGATCTCGGACGCGCGCTGGCCGACACGCTGGGCGATGCCAACGGCGCACTGATGCCCCACCACGGCGCCGTCACGGCGGGCCCTGACGCGCCCACCGCGGTGATGTACGCCGTCCTGCTCGAACGAGCGTGCCGCACCCAGCTCATGGCCATGGCGGCCGGCGGTCCACGGACCTGGTCGGACGAGGCCGAGATCGCGTTCAAGAACGAGCAGATCTGGAACCCGGGCCAGCTCCGAGCCGGCTACGACTACCTCGTCCGGACAGCACCGGACAACAGGATCACACCGAGAGGAACAGCCCTGTGAAATTCGTCGAAATGGACCCGTCCACCACCTTCCGCCAGCAACTCGCGAGCGCCGATTCCCACCCGGTCGTCCTGATCAACCGGTTCTCCGTCCCACCCGAGTTCGAACCCGATTTCCTCGAGCTGTGGCAGGAGGACGCCGCGTTCATGCTCGACCACGGTTGCCTCGGGGCGCAGATGCACAAGGGAACCGGAGGAAGCACCAGCTTCGTGAACATCGCCCTCTGGGAGAACGCCCAGGCCATCGCGAAAGCGTTCGCATCGGAGGAGTTCCAGAGCCTCATCGCGCGCTACCCCGACACGTGCACCATCTCCCCGCACCTGTTCACCCGCATCGCCGTGCCCGGCGTCTGCGTCGCCTGACCGGGTTGGAGCACCACGTCCCGTCAGCTTCCGAGCGGTCCGCGCCCGAGTCGCACCCGGGCGCGGACCGCTCTTGCCTGGCAGGAAGAGATCACCGGCCGGTCACGACCGGATGTCCGCGTTCTTACCCTCCCGGGCGAACAGCACGATCACCAGGCCGCTCACGACGCACAGGCCGGCCAGGAAGAGCATGATTCCCACGACCGACCCACCTCCGGCGACGGCCAGCGACGACACGATCAGCGGGGTGGTCCCGGCGCCGAGCACGCTGGCGGTCTGGTACCCGAGCGACACCCCGGTGTACCGGACGCGCGCCGGGAACTGCTCGCTGATGAAAGCGGCCACCGGCCCGAACGCCACGCTCTGGCACAGCGCCAGCGCCAGCACGAGACCGGCCAGGACGAGGAAGAAGCCGCCCGAGGCGAGCAGCGCGAACACGGGGTGGACCAGGACGATCATCGCCACCAGCCCGGCGAGCATGACCGGCCGCCGGCCGTAACGGTCCGACAGCCAGGCCGCACCCAGGATCCCGGCGATGGCCAGCGCCTGGGAGATCGCGAACGCGAGCAGCGCTTCGGACCTCGACAATCCGTGTGCCACGGAATAGGTGATGCCATAGGTGGCGAACACGGCCTGGATCGCGAACCCGGCGAGGCACGTCAGGCAGACCACGATGACGGCACGGGGCTGGCGCAGGACTTCAACCAAGGGGAAACGGCGGCCTGGGGCCCGGCTCCGCGACGCCGCCTCGAATGCCGGGCTTTCGGCAACCTTCACCCGCACGAACAGTCCGACGGCGAGCAACAACGCCGAGCACAGGAACGGCACCCGCCAGCCCCACCCGAGGAAGTCGTCCTTGGGCAGCAGCCCGGCGAGCGCGAGCGCGACAGCTCCCAGCACGGTTCCCGTGGGGGCACCGGCCATGGTGAACGACGCGGCCATGCCGCGGCGATCTCCGCGGGCGTGCTCGGCCGACAGCAGTGCCGCGCCACCCCACTCCCCGCCGATGGCGACCCCCTGAACCACCCGCAGCAGCACGAGCAGCAGCGGCCCCCACACGGGGATCGCGGGCACCACACCGATGAGGGTGGAGGCCACTCCCATCGCGGTCATCGAGACGACGAGCATCCTCTTGCGACCGAGAAGATCCCCGAAGTGCCCGAACACCAAGCCGCCGAGCGGGCGGGCGACGAATCCGGCCGCCAGGGTCCCGTAGGAAGCGACCGTCGCGACGAGTGGGTCCAGCCCGGCGAAGAACACCGGTCCGAACACCACGGAGGAGGCTGTCGCGTAGAGGGCGAAGTCGTAGTACTCGATCGTGCTGCCGAGATAACTCGACAGCACGGCTCGTCGTTCGACGGCGACGTCTTCGTGAACCCGCTGGTTCGTGGTCTCGTCCGCAAGCGCCATTGCCGCAGACTCCTTTCCGGTGGGCAGAGTGGGGCACGGGGACGGCACGGTGACGCCGTCTCCGGGACTACGCGCAGATCAGTGCTGTGCCGGCCCGGCACGGTGCGACAGGCGGCTGGTCGTGTTGTGCTCGGCGATGACGTCGAGCGCTTTCACGTCGCCGGCGGCGATGGCGTCGACGAGCGCCACATGCAGTTCGTAGCGTTCCTGGATGAACTCCGGCAGCGGTTGTTCACCGGTGGGCTGCACCGAGAGCAGATGCGACTCGACCATCTCGAGCAGGTTGAGGTAGAGCGGGCGCAGGATCGGGCTGGGACTGACCTCGGCGATGCGAGCGTGGAGTGCCCAGTTGGCGCGGATGAAGGCGGTACCGTCGCGATCGTCGGCCGCGGTCTTCATCCTCCGGAGCTCGGCGCGCATCGCGGCGATGTCCTGCGCGGAGGCGTACTTGAGAGCGTCCTCGACGAGCAGCGGGTCGAGCGCGTCGCGCAGACGAATGGCGTCGGCCACCGACGCGGCGTCGTGATCGACAGCGAGCATCGAGTTGCCGAGCCGGACCAGAGGCGACTGCTGGTCGGCGAACAGTCCCCCGCCTGGTCCGGACTTCACCCGCACGAGCCCGCGCTGCTGGACGAGCCGCAGTGCCTCGTTGAAGGTGCCGACGGACACTCCGCAATGCGCTCGGATCTCCTCCTTGGTGCCCAGGCGGTCCCCCGGCTCCAGACCGGCCACCAGGGCCGCGATCTCCTCCGCGGCGCGCTCCGGACGGGTCAGGTTGCGCCAACGGCGGGGCTCCCAGTCCTCCCTGCGCAGGGCAGGGATATCGGAGGTCATCGCAGGCAAACCCCTTCGACCACGTTGCAGCCAAATCCAACATGGCGAATTGTGCCAGAGCGGTTGACAGATGAACAGGCCTCCTCCCAGACTGACCATCAGAATTCAGCATGGTGGATTTGCCAACGGAGGCAATCGTGCTCGATCAGCACTTCCGCGATCTCATGGCGGGGGTCTGCGCCCCGGTCACCGTGGTCACGACTTCCGGCGACGACGGCCCGCACGGCGCGACGGTGAGCTCGCTTGCCTCTGTCTCGCTGCGACCGGCGCTGCTGTCGATCGCCCTCGACCGGCGATCGGCCCTGCTGTCCCGGATCCTCGAGACGCGGCGGTTCGGCGTCAACGTGCTCAGCTCGGCGCAGGAGGACACGGCAGCGGCGTTCGCGCGTCGCGGCCTGGACAGGTTCGCCGGCGTCGGATGGTCCAGCTCGAGCGGCCTGCCCCGGCTCGACGGCACCGCGGGCTGGGCGGCGTGCGACCTTTCGCAGACGGTCGAAGCCGGGGATCACCTCCTCCTGATCGGCCTCGTCACCCACGCCTCGTCCGTCCAGGTCGCTCCGCTCGTGTACGGCTACCGCACCTTCGGCACCCATTCCCGGTTCAGCAGCCGGCCCCGGCGGCCCATCGCCGACCACATCGCCGCACTGTCCAGCTGAACAGCATCCACCGGTAACACCCAGGAGAACCGCATGACAGCCCAAACCACTTCGCCGGTCGTGACCGTTCCCAGCGCCTCGGAACTCGTGGCCCGCGCACGCGACCTCAAACCGTTGCTGAGCAAGAACGCCGCCGCCGGGGAGGCCGACCGGAGGGTCGTCGAGGAGAGCATCCAGGCCATGGCCGACGCCGGTCTCTTCAAGCTCGCCACCCCCAAGCGCTATGGCGGGTACGAGACCTCGATGCGCACCATGCTGGACGTCTCGGCCGCCGTCGCGGAGGCCGATGGCGGGACCTCGTGGGTGCTGACGCTGACCAACGTCTGCGCCTGGCTGACGAGCCTGTTCCCGGTTCAGGCCCAGGACGACGTGTTCGGCGACGACCCGGACGCGAAGGTGTCGGGTGTGCTCACCCCCACCGCCGAGACGGTCAAGGTCGACGGCGGCTGGCGGGTGACCGGGAAGTGGTACTACAACTCCGGCTCATGGCACGCGACCTGGGCGGTTCTGGGCGTCCCACTGGCCGACGAGTCGGGCGAGGTCGTGGACCAGGCCCTGGTCTTGATCCCGCGGGCGGACATGGACCTGGAGGACACGTGGTTCGTCGCCGGCATGCGGTCCAGCGGCAGCAACTGCCTGGTCGCCGAGGACGTGTTCGTGCCCGAACACCGGGTGATGCGCGTGCCTCAGGCGATCGCCGGCGACTACCCGACCGAACGGCAGGACAGCGAACCGCTCTACCGGTCCCCGTTCGTCCCGGTGCTCGCACTGGTGCTGGTCGGGCCACAGCTGGGCATGGGCCGGGCGGCGCTCGACCTCGTGACCAGCAAGGCGGCGAAGAAGCCGATCTCCTACACGTTCTTCACCGCACAGCGGGACTCGACGGCCTTCCAGCTGCAGATCGCCGAAGCGGCGCGGCTCATCGACACCGCTCACCTGCACGCCTACCGGGCTGCCGACGACATCGACGAGGCCGCCGCCCGCGGTGTCTACCCGGACTTCCTCACCCGCGCCCGGGTGCGCTCGGACACCGGGCACGTGGCCGAGTGCATCACCCGCGCCATCGACATCCTGCTGTCCGCCCACGGCGCCGGATCCTTCGCCGAGGTGAACCCGCTGCAGCGCATCTGGCGCGACTCGGCGACGGCGGCGCGGCACGCCGTCGTGAGCCCCGCCGTGAGCTACGAGGTGTACGGCAAGGCACTGCTCGGCGTCGACGAGTCCATCACCCCACTGGTGTGAGGGCGACATGTTCCACCACGTGGTCACCTTCACCTTCAGACCCGGCGTCACCCGTGCGGGCGCCTTCGCCCTCGCCGAGGAGCTCCGTGAGCTCGCGGAGACCCTCCCCGGCCTCCGCTCGTACGCCTGCGGTCCCGACCTCGGCCGGCGCGAGGGAAACGCGGACTTCGCGGTCGCCGCGATCTTCGACACCGAGAACGCGCTGCTGAACTACCTGAACCACCCGGAACACAAGGACATCATCGCCCGCCACGTCCCCGTCATGGTCGCCGACAGGCACGGCGTCCAGTTCGCAGACGGCGGGCGCACCATCGAATCGACAGAGGAGCGTACATGAGGCTGGCCAATGTGGACGGACGCGCCGTCCTGCTCACCGCCGACGACCGTGGTGTGGACGTCGAGTCCGCCAGCGGCGGCAAGTTCGGCCCCGGCCTGCCCGCGATCTACGAGGACTGGAAGGGGTTCCGCTCCTGGGCCGAATCAGCCGACACGACCGGCGCGACCGCCTTCAGCCGCACTCAGCTCGGATCCCCGTCGCCGGCGCCCCGACAGATCGTCGCGGTGGGGCTCAACTACCGCGAGCACGCCGCCGAGTCCGGGTTCGCGGTCCCGGACCGGCTGCCACCGGTGTTCACCAAGTTCGACAGCAGCCTCAGCGGACCGGACACCCGGGTGGTGCTGCCACCGGGCGGGAACACGGACTGGGAGGTCGAGCTCGTGGTGGTGATAGGCGCACGAGCGGCGGGCATCGACGCGGCCGAGGCCTGGGACTACGTCGCCGGCCTCGCGGTCGGGCAGGATCTGTCCGAGCGGATCAGCCAGCTGGCCGGCCCGGCGCCGCAGTTCAGCCTCGGCAAGTCCTTTCCCGGCTTCGCTCCGGTCGGCCCCTGGCTGGTCACCCCGGACTCGGTGCCCGACAAGGACGACCTCGAACTGGGCTGCGCGCTCGACGGCGAGGTGGTCCAGCAGGGCCGGACCCGGGACCTGATCTTCCCGGTCGCGGAACTGCTGTCGAAGCTGTCGGAGACGATCGTCTTGTACCCGGGGGACCTGATCTTCACCGGCACCCCCGCCGGCGTCGGCCAGGGCCGGCAGCCGCGGCGGTTCATCAAGCCCGGCGAGACGTTGCGGAGCTGGATCGAGGGCATCGGCGAGCTGAACCAAACCTTCACCGAGTCCCAGGAGGCATGAGCCATGGGCCTGCACAGACTGACCAGCGTCACCATCGGTGTGCCCGACGTCGACGCCACCGCGGCCTACTACACGGAGTTTGGGCTCGACCACCGCGGCGACGGGGTGTTCGCCACCCGGGACGGCGGCGAGCAGCTGCGCCTCGTGCGCACCCCGTACCGGCGCCTGGTCGAGCTCGGCGTCGGGGTGGACGACACCGACGACATCACCCGGATCGCCCTGCGACTCGAGCGCCTGGGGGTGCCACGGGACTTCGACAGCAACGTCCTGCGCGCCACGGAACCGGTGACCGGGGCTGTGGTCCGTGTCGAGGTCGCGCCCCGCATCGTTCAGGAGCCGGTGCCGGCGACCAGCTACAACGGCCCTGGCCGCCTGGAGCGCACCGGCGCCCGCGCCCCCGGCGTGCTGCGCACGACGCCGGTTCAGCCCAAGAAGCTCGGCCACGCGGTGCTCGGGACGACGAACCTGCAAGCGACGATGGGGTTCTTCACCGAAGGCATCGGGTTCAAGGTCAGCGACTACATCAGCGACAAGGGCGCGTTCATGCGCTGCTCCGTCGATCACCACAACGTCCTGGCGATGGCCGCGCCGGTGAACTTCCTGCACCACACGAGCTGGCAGGTCGACGACGTCGACGACGTCGGCCGCGGCGCCTGCGCCATGCTGGACGGGCACCCCGAGCGGCACGTGTGGGGGCTCGGCCGCCACCACGCCGGGTCGAACTTCTTCTGGTACCTCAAGGACCCGGCAGGCAACTTCTCCGAGTACTACTCCGACATGGACTGCATTCCCGAGGACGAGATCTGGAAGCCGGAGGTCTGGGAAGGCGCGCAGGGTCTGTTCAACTGGGGTCCCCCGCCGCCGCCGTCGTTCCTCCAGCCGGAGGACCTGGCCGAGCTGATGACCGGTCAGCATGCGCCCAGCTGACGCCACGACGTCCGGCACCGGCGACGCCCTGTGCGGCGTTCCCGGCGAGCTGCTGGAAGCGTTGCAGGAGGTCGTCGCCGGACGCCCGGGCACCGAGCCCGCGGATCCCACCGCGGACCGGCCGACGAGACACCGCGGTGCTCCGGCGTGAGGTGACGACGATGCCCATCGAGCCGTTCAGGCCGCCGAGTCAGGCGACTCGGCGGCCTGAACGTGCTCAGGACCGTCCTCCAGGCGCCGGCACAACTCGTCCAGAACCCGCGCGGCCGTCTCGAGGTCCGCCAGGGGGATGCTGTCGCCGAGCCGGTTCGCCCAGGCCACCCGCTTGCGGTCGACTGTCTCGTAAGCGGTCGCGCCCGCATCGGTGCGCCGGACGAGCGGTGAACGGCGATGATCCTCGTTGGGCGCGAACTCGACCAGACCCCGCCGGGCCAGGCGCCGGACCGAGGCGTGCACGCTCTGCCGGGACAGTCCCATGCGCCGGGCGATCTGCGCGACGGTGAGCGGGCGGTCGGCCAGGGAGATCGCGCCCAGCACCTGCCACAACGCGGCAGTCAGCTCCTGCTCGGCCGTGAGCCGGTCACCGGTGGCCAGGAAGTCACCGTTGGCCCGGAACGTGGTCAACACCAGCCGGGTGACGGCGTCCCCGGCCGCCGTCAAGTCTTCAGCACCCACCACGACATCCTCACACAGCCGTCCACGGCCGACCATGTTGTCAGCTAGTTGACACATTGTGAGCCTCGAGACAATAATCGGCTCACTGCGATCCGCAGACACCAATCCTGGAGACGACGATGTCCACCACCAGTTCAGCCGCGGCCGGCTCCGCGGCGCCCCCGCGGATTCCGCCACCGACCGGCCATCGCGAGCCGCTCAAAGCGAACGTCTTCGAACGCATGGCAGGTGCCTCCTGCGAGCTGCAGGCCCTGTTCCCCTACCACGACGCGGGCGCGATCGTGCCGTGCGGCGCGATCTTCACCGGGGACCCGGACGACGGCGAGTTCGGCCACTTCTTCCACTGGAACACCGTCGAGGAGCTCACCGTCGTCTTCGGCGCCAGCGGAGCGATGCTGCAGACCGGGCAGATCTTCGCCAACCAGGCGCTGCACGGCGTGAACTCGTTCCTGCGCGACCCGAAGGACCCGGACTCCTACGCGGTCATGACGATCACCCAGCGCCAGTCCGATGAGGACAAGCAGCGCGAGGCGATCATCTTCCGCTGCCAGAAGTGCCACGAGCAGCTCCTGCGCTTCGAGTACGACTCGACGCCGCAGGGCGTCGAGGGGCACAAGCCCGAACAGTGGGGCGGGAGCCACGACGACGAGTACCCGGTGTTCAGCACGATCTGGGGCAGCGTCGAGGCGGCGGCCCAGATGGACGACGACGCCGTGCGGACCTGCTCGAAGTGCGGTCACGTCAACGACACGTTCCCCGAACACAAGTGGGGCTGGTCGCGGTGGGTCGAGCAGACCCGCACCGCCAACCGCTCCAAGGAAGCGCTGCGCACGGCGATCCGCGCGCTCGGCGAGAAGAAGGCGGTGCGGTGATGGCCAGGCGCCGGATGCTCAACGGGCTCAAGGCCGCGCAGGACCTCGGCGACTACGCCGACACGCCGGTCCTGCCGGCCACTTTGGACCCGCAGGCCCACCTCTCGCGCAACACGGTCGCGCAGCCGTTCTGGCTGCTCTGCGGCAAGGACACGGTGATCGCGCAGCTGTCCGGATCCGCCGTCGTGCACCTCAAGGACTCGTCGGTCAAGTGGTTCACCCTGGAGCTCGGCGACCACGTCTACATCCCCGCGGGCACTCCGCACCGGATCCTCCCCACCGACGAGGGCGTGCAGATCCGCTACAAAGCGCGCAACCCCGGCCTCGAGGGGGTGGCGTGGTACTGCCCCGGCTGCGACGGCGAGGTGCACCGGGTCGAGTGGGACACCGCCAACACCATCTCCCAGCAGTCGTACTACGACGCTTGTGCCGAGTTCAACGACAGCGAAGCACTGCGCACGTGCTCGGCCTGCGGCACCCGGCACCCGCTGATCGACATGGCTCCCTTCGCGGGCTGGCCGGAGGTCGCCCGGCAACTCCGCGACGAACTCGCCTCGGCCTGAACCGCCGCGACCAACCTCATCCGCAGACCACTCGACGAAGAGAGCTGACACGATGGCCACCTTCCTCACCCTCCACCAGGCGCCCGGGCTCTCGGCCGACGAGATCGCCGGCTACGGGCCCGAAGTCGCCCAGGGCGTGCACGCCCGCTTCCGCAACCTGTTCGTCAACCTGCGCTCGGGATTCATCGTCACCATCTACGAGGCCGACAGCCAGGACGCGGTGGAGCAGGAGTTCGAGCGGATCGGTTTCCCCTTCGACGACATCCACGAGATCGACTACACCCTGGACGAGGCCCAGCTCGCGGCGATGACCTCCGGGGCCACCTCGTGACCGAGCACGCCACCCCGCCCGAGCCGTTCATCGACCGGGAGATCTCCCTGATCTTCCAGGGCGACTGGGGCCAGGCGAACCTGCACCGCATCTGTGGCTGGTTGTGCCAGGAGATCGGTGACCGGTCGGCGCCGGGATCCCGGTTCGGGATCTGGTCGGGGCGCGGCGGCACCGATGCCGTCCGGGCCGTGCTCGCGCAGGACGTCGACGCGGCACTTCTGACCCCCACCGCGGCGGCCGCGGGTATCACGGCCGGCGCCGGTCCCCTTGCGGTGCCCGGCGCCGACCGGCTCCGCGCCCTGGGCACGCTCCCCCAGCGCGACCGCCTGGTGACGTGCGTCGACGCCGCGCTCGGCGTCTCGCACACCGGTGAGCTGGCGGAGTTGCTGCCGTCGCTGCGCATCGCGACCAGCCCCGACGACGGGGTCAACCTGATCGGGGCCGCCGCTCACCGGTTGCTCGGCGCGCACGGCATCACACCGGGGCGCCTCGAGCAGGCGGGTGGGTCGATGCTCTACGCGGAACGGCCGTTCCCGGCGATCGCCGCGTTCCGCGACGGCGGGGCCAACGTCCTCATTCACGAGGCGATCATGACCCCCGCCTGGCAACGGGTGGCCGAGCACAGGCCGGTCACCTACCTCGACGTCGACCCCGCGGTGGTCGCGGCGTTCGCCGACTGGCACTGGCCCACCGCCACCGTGCCCGCCGGCTATCTGCCCGGTCTGGATCACGACCTGGAGGCGCTGGAGTTCTCCGACTTCCTGCTCGTGTGCCGGGCGGACCTGCCCGACGACATCGCTTCGATGATCGCCTGGTGCCTGGTGGCGACCCGGGAGGCGCTGGAAGTCCAGTACCACCACTTGCCTCCGGACCGCAGCCCGGTCAGCTACCCACTCGACCCGAAGGCGATCGCGAGCACGCCCGTTCCGCTGCACCCCGCCGCCGAAGCCACCTACGCGGCGCTCGGCGAAGGCGCGTCGGCCGCCGGCGCCCTGATGTGGGCCTGAGCGCCCCGAAGAAGGAGAACACCGACATGACCACCTCCGAACCCCCGGGCGACTGGCTGGAACTGTCCACCAGCGACGGTCCGATGCGCGTCTACCGCGTGCGCCCGGAGCACCCCGTCACCCCGCCCGCCGCGGTCCTGGTCCTGCAGGAGGCGTTCGGCGTCAACGACCACATCCAGGACGTCACGCGACGCGTCGCCGCGGAAGGCTACCTCGCACTGGCACCGGAACTGTTCCACCGCACCGGTGGCGGCACGATCGACTACGCCGACCGCGAGAAGGCGATGGCGCTGATCGACGCGATCACGCCGGACCAGATCGACACCGACGTCGTCGCAGTGCTGGAACACCTCGACGAGAAGGAGAACATTCCGGTCCAGCGAACCGCCGTACTGGGGTTCTGCTTCGGCGGCCGGGCGGCGTTCACCGCGGCGACCACCACTCTGGGACTCGGCGCCACCGTCGCCTTCTACGGCCCGGGCGTCGTCGCCGGGCCGCATGCGGTGCTCGATCGCATCGACAACATCACCGGGCCCGTGCTCATGATCGTCGGGGACCAGGACCCGACCATCCCGGCCGAGCATCGCGACGCGATCTCCAGCGCTGCCCGGCGCACCGGAGTGGACCTGCGGATGGCGGTGTTCCCCGGCGCGGGTCACGCCTTCCATTGCGACGCCCGCCCCGCGATGTACCACGAGGCCGCGGCGCGGCAGGCGTGGCAGCAGGCCACGTCGCTCCTCGCCGACGTTTTCGGGACCCCGGGGCGATGAGCACCGCCGATCTCGACGCCGATGTCCTGATCGTCGGTGCGGGCCCGAGTGGCCTGTTCGCCTCGTACTACGCGGGCCTGCGGGAGCTGTCCGTGGTGCTGCTCGATTCGCTGCCCGAGCCGGGTGGGCAGTTGATGGCTTTGTACCCGCAAAAGCCGGTGTACGACGTCGCCGGCCTGCCGGAGGTGACCGGTGCCGCACTGACGAAGGCGCTGGTCACCCAGGCCGAGGTCGCGGCTCCCACCTGGGTGCTCGGTGAACAGGCCACCACCTTGGATCGGAACCCGGCCGGTGGGGAACGCCGCTTCACCGTCACGACCGGCAGTGGGCGGAGAGTCCAGGCCGATGGGGTTGTCGTCGCCGCCGGGATCGGCAGCTTCCGGCCCCGCCGCCTCGACGCGGCAGAGCCGCATCTCGGTCGCGGGGTCAGCTATTCCCTCGGCGACCTGACCGACTACCACGCCAGGGACGTCGTGATCGTCGGCGGCGGCGACAGCGCCGTGGACTGGTCGTTGATGGTGGCGCCGGTCGCCCGCTCCCTGACCGTGGTGCACCGGCGCCGCACCCTCCGCGCTCACCCGCGCTCGGTCAGCCGGCTGCAGCAGACCGACGCCCGCATCATCCTCGACGCCGACGTGGTCGCCACCCACGGCGACGGCCGGCTCGAGGCGGTCACCGTGCGCGGACGGGACGGCGACGAGCAGCAGCTGCCCACCGACGCCCTCATCGCCGCTCTGGGCCACACCGCCGATCTCGGTCCCCTCGCCTCGTGGGGCTTCGACCTGACCGGCCGCCAGATCGTGGTCGACGAGCGGATGTCCACCAACGTCCCCGGCGTCTATGCGATCGGCGACGTGACCGCGCACCCCGGCAAGGTGCGCATCATGGCCGTCGGCTTCGGGGAAGCCGCGACCGCGATCAACAACCTGGCGGCGGCACTGCGCCCTGGTGAGGCAGTGTTCCCCGGCCACTCAACGGAACTGATGGACGCGGCGCGAATCGCGTGACGCGCTGTGGAAAGGAGGACCACCCATGCCATACGTGATCGGCGCGCAATGCGTCGACGAACTGGACGGGTCGTGTGTCGACGCCTGCCCCGTGGACTGCATCTACGAGGGCGCCCGCAAGCGCTACATCAACCCCCTGGAATGCATCGAGTGCGGCAACTGCCTGCCGGCCTGCCCAGTCGACGCCATCACGAAGGGACCACCGCCCGACGCTCCCGAATGGGCCGAGGACAACGCCCGGTTCTTCGCCGAGCCACTGCCCGGCAGGACCGAGCCCCTCGACTCACCAGGCGGCGCCTCGCTGCTCGGCCCGATCGGGGTCGACACCGAGCTGGCCGCGAGCACGGGCGAGGACCAGACCGGGTGAGCTTCTCCCCCACCGCCCCGGTCGACGTTGCGGTCCTGCCTCAGCACGGCCCAGCAGCGTGAACCCAAAGCTCGGCTGCGCGCGTGTTCGAGCACGTGCCTGACCAGCCAACGCGGAGTCCTCGTATACCCGCCTGCGGGCAACGCAGCTCGCCCGTGCCCCACGTCGCAAGGCGCGCAGCCCACCCGTCTGCGTCTCCAGCGACGAGCCGGAACCCGCTCGGCCGACGTGGACTGGCGCTCAATGCGGCGACGGGGCGGAAGGGGTGGTCCCGCCTGGGGGCCACCAGACCTCGTCGCACCCAGGCTCCTTTTTGTACAGTCCGGCACCCGGATCGAGCGGCACGACCCGCCGGCGCACCAGTGGTCAGCGAACGGCCAGCGGGAGGCCGCCGTCGACCGGGAAGTCGGCGCCGGTGATGTAGGACGAGGCGTCGGAGGCGAGGAAGAGCGTCATCTCCGCGATCTCCCTGGGCTCGCCGAACCGCTTGAGCGGGATGCGGTCGGCCAGCCAAACCTGCCGCTCACTCCCTGGTGAAGAGTGTCGCGCAGCCGGACCGCGGCGAGGTCCATCCGCCACTGCGTCAGGTAAGCCCCGGGACTCTGCCCGATCGCAGCCGGAAACCTGCGAGCGAGCGTCGCGCGGGACGCCGAGATCGCCGACGCCAGGGTGGTCGCGGTCCACGGCCGGGACGGCTCACGATGGATACGTTCCAGCGCCTCCCCGACGACCGGATCGGCCAGCATGCCGAGCCACGTCCCGCGCTGCTCGGCGGGCCAGGTCGCCAGCCAGGCCCGCAGCACCTGGATCAGCATGACGTCGGCGAGGCTGTTCAGCACGGCGGCCGTCGCCGGCTGCGGGTGGGCGAGTTGGCGGCCGAGCAGGCGCACCGCGTCGTCGAAACACGCCGCGCCGGCATCGGCGCGCACGTGGACCAGCGGAGGAAGCGCCCGGAGCACCTGGGTGCGCACCGCCGGGTCGTGGTCGTAGTGAATGGTCACCAGCCGGGTCCGCGCCGGCGCCGACCCGATCGTGACCGTCTCGCCGGACTCGCGGGCACGCGCTGCGCCCGCCGCGTCGCAGGCGCGGGCCGTGACGCCGGGCGCGCTCGCGAGCGTGTGCACGGTCCCGGCCGCCAGCAACACGACATCGCCGGTCGTGAGCTCGCGCGGCTCCGCGCCATCCACGATCAGCCACGCGCTGCCGGACGTGATGGCGTGCATCGCCTCGCCGGGACAGTCCTCCAGGCGGATCCCCCACGTGCCACCGGCCTCGATCCGGGTGCCGATCGTGCCCCGGACACCGGAAACGGCGAGCACGTCAGCCAGTACTTCCAGCAACCGCACTCGTCACCGGAGCCATCCGGGACCTCGGCAGGCATTTCGCCCGGGAACTGCTGGAGCGGGGAGCGGCCAAGGTCTACGCCACGGCACGACGGCCGGAGATGGTCGATCTTCCGGGCGTCGAGGTGCTGCCGCTGGACGTCACCGACCCCCGCGTCGGTCGCGGCGGCCGCCGCCGTGGCCGGGGACGTCACCCTGCTGGTCAACAACGCCGGAGTCTCCTGCGGAGTCAACCTCGTCGACGGGGATCTTCTACGGCACCCTGGCGATGATCCGGGCCTTCGCGCCTGCGCTGGGCAGCAACGGCGGCGGCGCAATCCTCAACGTGCTGTCGAACCTGTCGTGGCTGAGCTACGACGGAAACAACGCCTACGCCGTCGCCAAGTCCGCGGAGTGGAGCCTGACGAACGGCGTCCGGCTCGAGCTGGCCGGTCAGGGCACGCTCGTCAGCGGCGTGGTCTTCGGCCCCACCGCGACCGAGACCATGCGCACGCACGCGAGCGACGCGGTGATGAACGATCCGGTGGACATCGTCCGGACCGCGCTCGACGGGATCGAGGCCGGCACGACCGAGATCATCGCCGATCGGTTCGGCGCGGAGGCGAAGGCCGCGCTGTCCGGGCCGCCCCGGGGATTCGTCCTGGAGACGGTTCCCCGCGGATAGCGGGCGCGCAGGCCGACGTGTTCCGGTCGGCCTGCCCTGCCACCATCACGCAAGCCCACCGTCGCGGTAGAGGCCCTCGATCACGCCCGAATACTTGTCAGCGATCGCTCGGCGGCGCAGCTTCATCGTGGGTGTGAGCTCGTGGCCGGGCAACCACTCGGCGTCCAGGACGGCGAACTTCTTGATCTGCTCGACGCGAGCGAGAGCCGCGTTCGCGGCGTCGATCTGTGCCTGGACGGCAGCTGACAGCGCCGCGTCGGTGTCGCCGGGGCCGAACGCCGCACGATTCGGCACAACCAGGCACACGTTGTAGGGGCGCCGATCTCCGATGACGCACACCTGGCTGATCGCACGACCAGCGGCGAGCACTGCCATCTCGATGTTGGCCGGAGACATGTTCTTGCCGGCCGCGTTGATGATGAGCTCCTTCTTGCGGTCGACGATCCACACGAATCCGTCTCCGTCGATCCGGGCGACGTCACCTGTGTGGAACCAGCCGTTCGCGTCGATCGCTTCCGCCGTCTTCTCGGGCAGGCCACGGTAGCGGCGCATGACTTGAGCGCTTCGAACGAGAAGCTCACCGTCGTCGGCGAGCGCGAGTTCGACGCCGCTCAACGGCTTGCCGACGCTTCCCGGCCGCCGGCTGGCCGGCGTGCTGATCGTGACCAGACAGGACAGCTCCGACATCCCCAGCACCTCGCAGAGCGGAAGACCGAGGGCGTCAAAGAACTCCACGACACTCGGCGGTGTGGGCGCAGCGCCGGTGTTGACCCAAGTGGCAGCGTCCAGTCCGAGGCGTTCGCGGACGTGGGCGGCGAGCGCCGGGTTCTCGAGTACGTCGGAGACGAGGTCGCCTTCGTATTCCTCCTCTGCGCGGACCTTGAGCTTCTCCCAGATCCGGGGAACTGCGCCGAAGATCGTCGGACGGACCTCCGCGATCGCATCGAACAGCTGGGACGCATCAGCTACCGATGTCACCGTATTGCCGTAGGTCATGAAGGCCGAGTAGTGCGAAGCCCATCGGTCGGCCACGTGGGCCGCCGGCAGAAAGCTGATCTGGCGGCCGCCGCCGCTCAGTGGCAGGGACGAATGCACTCCACGGAGCTCCTCGAGCATGCCCCGGTGTGTCAGTTCGACACCCTTGGGCGGCCCCGTGGTTCCCGACGTGTAGATCAACGTCAGGAGATCGTCCGGTCCCACGCCTGCGGACGAGAAGTCGAACTCGGTCGTGTCCGCGGCAAGTTCCGGCGCGAGCCCGTCGATCACCAGCACCTGCTCCAACGGAGTGCCCAGTCGTCGGGTTGCCTCCACCACGCCCGCGAAGGTTCGTTCCGTCACGAGGAGGCGTGCTCCGGAATCGACGAGGACGTGTCTCAGCTGCTCGGCCGGCGAAGTGTGGTAGAGGCTGAACGGCGCGGCGCCCAGGAACATGACAGCGGCGTCGACGACGTGGAACTCCGGCCGGTTGCGCAGCATGAGGGCCACGACGTCACCGCGACCGACACCTCGCTCCCGGAGACGGCTCGCCACTTCACCGATGCGGGCCAGCACCTGGCGGTATGTCCACTCGACCTTCGACTCGGGTGACCGGAGGGCCGGCTGATCGGGTCGCGCGGTAGCGGTCGCGAGGAGGACCTCGCACAACGAGCTGGACTGCTCCAGCCGCGCATCGGGTGAACTGTGCGACACGGACCTTCCTTCACGGGTCGACGTGCGTTCGCGCACGAGGTCAGTTCCCGCGCACCCGCTTCGCGAACCCCACGATGTCGGCGACCGCCGCCTTTGTGCTGGCACCGACGTAGTGGCGGAAGATGACCTCGGCACCGTGGACGATGCCCAGGTTCACCCGTGCCGACACCGCGACGCCGGCTCGCGCGAGCTTGCGGGCGAAGGCAATTCCCTCGTCGCGCAGTGGATCCAGCTCGTTGACCGAGATCACGAACGGCGGTAGACCGCGCAGATCCTCTTCGGTGGCGTAGTAGGGCCACGCGATGGGGTCTTCGGTGTGCTCGCCGTGCGGGTCGTAGGCACGGACGAGGAGAGCCATCATGCCTGTCTCGATGAAGTACCCGTCGTTCTCGACCAGCGAAGGCAGCTCGGCGAGTCGCCGTTCGCGGTCCCACCCGTAACGACCGCTGATGTACGGAACGCTGGCGTAGACGCCGTCGATGACGTCGATCCCCCGCCGCTTCGCGAGCAGTGCCGTGGCGATCGCCAGGTTGCCGCCGCCCGACTCACCTTGGATGACGACCGACGAGACGCCGAGCTCGCCCCTGTGCTCGTGGACCCACACCGCACCGGTGAGGCAGTCCTCGACCCCGGCGGGGAAGGGGTCGTGGGTCGCCGCGGTGCAGGCATTGCGGAAATCGACCATCACGACGACCGCACCGGCGAGGGCGACGTCGGTGCACCAGCGGCGGTGCACCGGATTGTCGGTGGTCAGGATCGCCATGCCGCCGCCGTGCGTGTAGACGACGCCGGGCAACGGGCCGTCCACGCCACGCGGCCGGAAGATGTGCAGGGTGATCTCGTTGCCGTCCACACCGGTGATGCTTGCGGTGCTCACGTCGACGTCGTCACTGTCGCCGGGCAGTGACAGGTCGATCGTCTCGTACAGCGCCTGGAACCCGTCGTGTGCGGCGCGGACGGCCGCCAGCACGGTCTCGAGGTCGTCGGACGAGGAGACGGGCGGGGGCGCTCCGGTGACCTCGAGTCCGACGGCAGCGAGGCCGGCGAGCATTGCCGGGGAGAAGCGCTCGTCACTCACGGGTGAGCGGGCCTCGTCGCCGAGTCGGCCTGGCAATCCGGGGGCGGCAAGGAACGGGGTCGCAGTCATGCCCACCTCATCGTGGTCTCGGTCACATTGCGCATCACTGTAGGTCGAGACGTTACGTTTGGCAATAGGTAACAGGCGTCCCGGTTCAGGGGGTCGCGCGGCGGGCGTGGACGCCGGCTCGCGAACTGGGAATACCAGGCGACAAGCCCGGGGTCGTCGACACTGGCCGGGTCCGGAACGCCGCCGCGTTGCAGCTCGATCAGCTGCAGCGCCCGGGTGGTCGGCACGAGCGACCGGCCCTCCCCTCGAAGAACTTCCGCAGTCGGGACAACGACGCGCTCATCGCCGCTGCCCGACCGACATCCGCTCGGCCGCCCTCGTGGCACTGCACTCGGCCATCAACGTGTCGAACGCCAGCAGCAGGTTGAGCAGTCATCACCACAACACAATGGCGGTTCGCCAGGATCGCGACGCGTGCTGCTCTGCACCTACCGTGGGGGGTTGAACCAGGCGCCAGCCGAGGGATACTTCGACACGAAATCGAGTCGATCGAAGAGCCGCGAGAGCTGATCGGCTTCATCGTGCACGCCACCCGGGTCAAGTTCGAGCAGTGGTCAGACCTGATGCCGCAGGTCGTCGCCGCCGCGCCGCGATTAACCCTCGGCCGACCGAGACTCTCCTGACCTCGGCCGGCGACACCCGCATTCACCGCAAGGAATGACTACGCGAGCAGCTCGTCGCGGTAGATGCTGAAACGGACTGTGCGCGCGGCGTCGGCGAGGGTGGGCCGCAGTCGCAGCCATGCCTCGCCCCGGCCGCCGGCGAGGGTCAGCGCGGCCACCACGGCGCCGGCCTTGTCGGTGATCGCCGCGGACATCGACGAGCGGCCCGTGATGTCGCGGTGCACCGCGATCCGCCCGTCCCGCACAGGATTGCCGTCGGGGCCGTCGAACGCGCTGAACAGCAATCCGGCCGACGAAGCGTCCGCGCGGAGCCTGCTGCCCTCGTGCACCTCCGGCGTGCCGCGACCGGCGTGCGCGAGGCTGACGACGAGCGCTTCGTCCTGGTCGAGAACGCTGAGGTAGGCGGTCCTGCCGGTCGCCGCCGCCAGCTCACGGATGTGGCGGGACGTGTCGCGCTGGATCCTGCGCACGCACGGGGCGGAGCTGCCGATCGCCCACACCCGGGTCGCGAGGCGGTAGCGGCCGTCGGCCTGCTGTTCGAGGCCACCCCACTCGGTCAGCTCCCGCACCATCCGCCACGCCGTCGCGACGGGAAGCCCGGTGCGGGCGGCGATCTGGGTGACCTGCAGCGGCCCGGACGCCCGCTCCACCGCGTCCAGCACCGACAGCACGCGGGCGGCGACACTTCGAGGCGGCATCGCTGCGCTCCCTTCCCCTACTCCGCGCGGAAACTAACACGCGGTCCGACAACGGCAGCCGTCGTCCCACTCCGTGAACGCTTTCCGGAGAGTGAAAACGCGAGCCCGGCCGCGACGATTCCGGCACACATACTCGGCCCGTGCTACGACGAAGCTCCCTCCTCCTGTGCGGGGCGGCCGTGCTCACCGCCTGCGGTACCGGCACCGCCGAGAACGGCCCGCCGGCCACGCTCAGGGCCGGCCTCGCCGCGCCGATCGGCTGCCTCGATCCACATCAGACCCCGCAGACCCCGAACCTCCAGGTGTCCCGCCAGTTCGTGGACTCGCTCACCGACCAGGACCCGCAGACCGGCGAGATCGTGCCGTGGCTGGCGGAGTCGTGGACGGTCGACGAGCGGGCCACGCGGTTCACGTTCACCTTGCGCGACGGTGTCACCTTCAGCGACGGCACCCCGCTGGACGCCGCCGCGGTCGTCGCCAACCTCGACGACGTGGCCGCGCTCGGCGCCCGGTCCCCGCTCGGCGCCACCTACCTCGCCGGGTACGCGGGCGCCACCGCGTCCGGCCCGCGCACCGTCGAGGTGCGCTTCGACACCCCGAGCGCGCAGTTCCTGCAGGCCACGTCCATGGTGACGCTCGGCATGCTCTCGCCGAAGACCTTGGCGGAGACCCCGGAGAAGCGGTGCGCGGGCACGCTCACCGGTTCCGGCCCGTTCGTGCTCGACGCGGTGGCGCTCAACGAGGAGGTGCGGCTCACCGCCCGCGAGGGCTACGCGTGGGCCAGCGACCTGGCCACGCGCCAGGGCACCCCACGGGTGCGCACGCTGGTCTTCGCGATCGTCACCGATCCGAGCGCACGGCACGGCAGCCTCGTCTCCGGTCAGCTCGACGCCGACCTGCAGGTTCTCCAGCAGGACGAAGCGTCGTTCGGCGGCGATGGCGAGGGTCCCCGGCTGCTGACCGGCACCCGGCCCGGCGTCGTGTACACGGTGCTGCCCAACGAATCGCGGCCGGCGTTGCGTGATCCCGCGGTGCGCCGCGCGGTGGGCCTCGCGCTGGACCGCGCGGAGTTCGCGCCGCTGTTGTCGGCAGGCGAGCGCCCGGCGACCGACGTCCTCGCCTCGACCACGCCCGGCTACGCCGACCGGTCGCGGGACCTGGCCTCCGACCGGCGTGAGGCGGTCCGCCTGCTCGACGCGGCGGGGCTGCGACCCGGCGCGGACGGCGTGCGGGCGTCGTTCACGCTGGTGTACTCGGCGACCGAACGGTACGGCGCGGTCTACCAGCTCATGGCCCAGCAGCTGGCCGAGGTCGGGATCGAGCTGCGGGTCACACCGCTGGACGACGCCACCAACAGCGCACGCCAGAGCGCCGGTGACTACGACTTCGTGTCGTGGGCCGTCACCCGGGGCGACCCGGCGGTGCTGGCGAGCCTGTACCCGGTGGCGAGCGCGAACCCGTTGCGCCGCAACGCACCGGACGAGCTGGACACCGCGATCGCGGCGATCGCCACCGTCCTCGCCCCCGAGGAGCGGGCACGGGCCGTGGACACGGCCGCGAAGGCGATCCTCGCCGGCGGGCACGGCATCCCGTTGTTCGAACAGGCCTCGTCGATCGGTCTGGCACCCCGGGTGTCCGGGGTGCGGCTGGACGGTTCGGGCCGTCCGATCTTCTCCGACGCGGAGGTGGACGCATGACGTGGCACGACTTCGGTGACGGGCGCGCGGTGACCGCCGCCTCGTTCGTCGCCGCGGCACGGTCGCTGCTGGACGCGGCGGTCGACGCCGCCGGTGGCGGGGAGGAGACCAGGGCCGACTTCGTCGCCGGCCTCGCCGCGTGCCTGGCCACCTCCGGTCCCTACGCGACCCTCCGCCTCGACGCGGGACTCGTCGACCAGGGCGTGCGCGGCGAACTGGCCGCGAACGCCGACGCGGTCTCGGCACTGGTGCTGGACCTCGTCGCGGACGCACCGCCACCGCGACAGACTGGTCCCGCCGACATCCACAGCAGCTGCGTCGGCTACTCGTGGATCCCGCCGGTGGTCCGCAGGCTCATCGGCGGGCCGGAGCTGCATCCGGCACGCAACCTGTACAACGAGTGGCTGTGGCAGCTCGTGCTGCTGCGGGACGCGTTGATCCCGTTCACGAACCCGGCCGAGGTGCCGGTGCTCGCCGGGCCCGACGGGCTGACCCGCCTGCAGGACGCCCGTGACTGGTTCGCGGTCCAGGTCATGACCCGTCGCATCGCGCACGAGGCGATCGTGCGGTTCGCCGCCGAGGTCGTCGCCGGCGCACGGGCCGAGGGCGCGTACGGGTTCCAGCACGGCGGTGCGGTGGTGCTGCCGCCGGTCGCGCTGGACGGGCCGGTGCTCGGCCCGGCATACCTGCTGACCTACCGCACGGGCACGCTCGTGCCGGAGGACGTCGCGTTCTTCGTACCCGCCACGGGCCAGGAGACGGCCACCCTGTCCGCGCCCGCGAAGGCGGCGGGTGAGGTCGAGGTGGTCAGCCTGTCCGACCGGCACGTCCCCGGTCCGCCAGGACCGGCGGGGACCCGCACGCTCACGCTCGTCGTGGGCTTCGACGGGCACGAGTGGACGGCCGACCTCGGGCAGGCGCTGCGCGGGCACCGGTACGCCGCGCGGCCGAGTGGTCCACAACGGACGTCCACCTCGGACACGGCCACGTGGTCGGGGTGTGCGGTGCTGCGGGAGGACGGCGTGGTCGCCGTGCCCGACGGCGGGCTCATCCCGACCGGCGGCCAGCGCGCGCTGACACTGGCGCTGCTGGGCAGGCTGCGGCCGGGGAACGTCGTGCTCTGGACCGGCCAGGACGTGGAGCCGGGCAGCGTGCTCCTCGACGTCAGGGGCTGACCGTGCGCCGGTTCGTCCTGCGGCGGGCCGGGCAGGCCGCCGTCGTGGTGCTGGCTGCCTACACGCTGACGTTCGCCGCGTTCCACCTGCTGCCCGCCGACCCGGTGCGGATCATGATCGGTCCGGAGAACGCGGTCGACGAGGCGAGGGTGGCCGCGCTGCGTGCCGAGTTCGGGTTGGACCGGCCCGCGTGGGTCAGGTACGCCGACGGGCTGTGGCGCGCGCTGCGCGGTGACTTCGGCACGTCGTTCCAGACCGGCCGCGGAGTCGGCGCGACGATCGCCGACGCGGCACCCAGGACGCTGGCGTTGGCCGGCGCGGCGCTGCTTCTGGCCGTGCCGCTGGGGTTCGTGATCGCCTGGCTGGCCGCGCACACCGGCAGGCCGTGGTTGCGCCGCTTGCTCGGTGGCCTGCCGGGGCTGTCGCTGTCGATGCCGACGTTCTGGCTCGGCCTGGTGTTGCTGCAGGTGTTCTCGTTCGGGTTGCGGCTGTTCCCGGCTCGCGGCGACGGGCCGGCGGGGCTCGTGCTGCCCGCGGTGACGCTGGCCGTGCCGTCGTCGGCGTTCGTGGCGCAGGTGCTGTCGGTGCGGCTGCTGGCGGAGATGCGGCAGCCCTACGTGAGCACCGCACGTGCGAAGGGCGCGTCGGTGGCGCGGGTGGTGTCGGTGCACGCGCTGCGCAACGCCGCGATGCCCGCGCTGACCATGGTGGCGCTCCTGGCAGGCTGGCTGCTGTCCGGCTCGGTCGTGGTGGAGACGGTGTTCGCGCGCAACGGGCTCGGCCGGCTCGTGGAGACCGCGGTGACGACCCGGGACCTGCCGGTGCTGCAAGGGCTGGTGGTGGTCACGACCGCGCTCGTCACGGTGCTGGCGCTCGCCGTGGACCTGCTGCACCCGCTGGTCGACCCGAGGGAGCGCGGGTGATGTTCCGCAGACCCGGCGTACTGGCGGCCGTTGCCGTGCTGGTGGTGGTCGTGGCGGCCGCCCTGGCGCCCGGGCTGTTCACCGCGGCGGATCCGGTGCGGGGTGCGATCGCCGAGCGGTTGCGGCCGCCCGGTGCCGCTCACCCCTTCGGCACCGACGAACTGGGACGGGACCTGTTCGCGCGAGTGGTGCACGGATCGGCGGCGTCGCTGTCGGCGGCCGTCCTGGCGGTGGGCATCGCGGTGCTCGCCGGGTCTGCGCTCGGACTGGTGGCCGGCACTGCTCGTGGTGCCGTCGACGACGTGGTGATGCGGGCGGTGGAGGTGCTGCTCGCGGTGCCGTCGTTCCTGCTCGTGCTGATGGTGGTCGCCGTACTCGGTCCCGGCACGGGCAACGTGGCGATCGCCGTCGGGGTGTCCGCGGCCGCGGTGTTCGCGCGGATCATGCGAGCCGAGGTCGTCCGGGTCCGCGGTGCGGGGTACGTGGAGGCGGCCGTCGTGTGCGGCACCGGCAGGAACACGACGCTGATGACGCACGTGCTGCCGAACGCGGCGAGCCCGGTCGCCGCGCTGGCGGCACTCGAGCTGGGCAACGCGATCCTCACGGTGGCGGCGGTCGGGTTCCTCGGGTTCGGCGCCCCGCCGCCGGAGCCGGAGTGGGGCTCGCTGATCGCGGCGGGCCGCCCCTTCCTCGCCTCGGCGTGGTGGCTCACCACGCTGCCTGGCCTCGTCATCGTGGCCGTGGTGCTCGCGGTCAACCACCTCGGCCACACGTTGCGATCGGAGAACCGATGCTGACCGTACGGAACCTGACCGTCCACTACGGACGCGACGCCGCCCTGACGGGCGCGGACCTCACCGTCCCCGCCGGCCAGGTGGTGGCCGTGGTCGGCGAGTCCGGGTCGGGCAAGTCGACGCTCGCGCACGCCGCGGTGGGCCTGCTGCCGCCGACGGCGCGGGTCGGTGGCGCGATCACGTTCGACGGGACACGCGTCGAACGGCTCCCGGACCGCCGGTGGCGGCACCTGCGCGGGCGGCGGATCGGGTTCGTGCCGCAGGACCCGGGGACCGCGCTCAACCCGCTGATGACCGTGCGCGCTCAGGTCGCGGAAGCGTTGCGGTTGACCGGGAACCCGGCCGACCCGGCCGCGGAGCTGGCGCGCGTGGGGATTCCCGATCCGGACCGGGTGCTCGCCGCGTACCCGCACCAGTTGTCGGGCGGCTACCGGCAGCGGGTGCTGATCGGGATGGCGCTCGCGGGCCGGCCCGCGTTGCTGATCGCGGACGAGCCGACGTCGGCACTCGACACGACCGTGCAGAAGACCGTGCTGGACCTGCTCGCCTCCGTGGCGGCGGACGGCACGAGCGTCCTGCTGGTCACGCACGACCTCGGCGTCGCGGCCGACCGGGCGGACCGGGTGGCCGTCATGTCCGGTGGCCGCATCGTGGAGGAGGGCCCGACGGCGGCCGTGCTCGGCGACCCGCGGGACCCGTACACCCGCCTGCTGCTCGACTCGGCGCCGCGTCCCCGGACCGCACGGCCGCCGGTGGCCGAACCCCTGCTGGAGGTGCGTGACCTGCGCAAGTCGTTCGGCAGGACCGTCGCCGTGGACGGTGTGTCGTTCACGCTGGGCAGGGCGGGCGCACTCGGGCTCGTCGGTGCGTCCGGGTCCGGGAAGTCGACGATCGCGCGGGTCGTCACCGGGTTGACCGAGCCGGCGGGCGGCAGCGTGCTCGTGGCGGGTACGCCGCCGGTGGCCGGACGTGGCCGGGTGCAGTTCGTGGCGCAGAACCCGTTCGGTTCGCTGGATCCGCGGTGGCGTGTCGGCCGGATCGTCGCGGAACCGTTGCGGGGCATCGGCAGGGCCGAACGGCGGCGGCGGGTGCTCGAGTTGCTCGCGGACGTCGGGCTGCCCACCTCGTACGTCTCGCGCAGGCCGTCCGCGCTGTCGGGTGGGCAACGGCAGCGCGTGGCGATCGCGCGTGCGCTGGCGTCGAGGCCGGACCTGATCGTGCTCGACGAGCCGGTGTCCGCGCTGGACGCCGTGACGCGCGCGCAGATCCTGGACCTGTTGCGGCGGCTGCGCGACCGGCACGGGCTGGCGTACCTGCTGATCTCGCACGACCTCGCGGTGGTCGCGTCCGCCGCCGACCACCTCGTGGTGCTGCGGAACGGCCGCGTCGTGGAATCGGGCCCGACGGCGGACGTGCTGGCCGCGCCGGCGGCCGCGTTCACCCGCGAACTGCTCGCCGCGGTTCCCGGGCGCCGGTCAGTGCACCAGGCGTTGTGACTCGCGAGGTTGTGGACGGCTGCCAGGTTGGTGCGCAGCGAGCAGGTCCGCGGCCGCGGTATCGGCTACGTCCACCCGTCGCTGCGTTCCTGCACCGCCCTCGGGCTGCGCCGCAGCTGCATCACACCCGGCTGCCTCGACCAACTCCAACCGGTCAGTGCACTAGGCCTGCCAGCCGGTCGGCGTGGGTCGCGAAGACCGCGTGTCCGGCGTCCAGTGTGACCTGCTCGAACGCCGGGGCCAGGTCGTCGGCGTCGCGGATCATCACGTCCTGCAGTTCGACCGGCAGGGCGCGATCGGCTGTCGTGCGCACGTACGTGCGCGGGACGCGGCCCCACCGTTCGGCGGTCGCGCCCGTCGGGGTGCTGAGGAACGACAGCGGCTGGTCCGGGCTGAGCAGCGCGGCCAGCGCGCGGAAGTCCGCACTGTCCACTCCGGAGAAGTACGCGGCGTGGAGTTCCGCCAGGTAGGCCGGGTCGGTGCTGCGCGGGTCGATGCGAACCGCGCCGATGGCCGCCGGATCGCCCAGGTACAGCCCGCCACCCAGTGCGGTCTTCGCCTCCGGCAGTGCCAGGTAGGCGCCCGCGGTGCCGAGCCGGGTCGGGACGAACGCCGCCACGTACACCAGTCGCGCCACCCGTTCCGGGGCCAGTTCCGCCACCCGGGTCGCGACCGCGCCGCCCATGCTGTGCGCCACCAGCACGGACCGGCGGCGCAGGGCCGTGATCACGTCCGTCGCCACCTCGTCCAAGGTCAGGTCCGCGAGCGGGGACCGCTCGGTGCGCAGGGCGCCGGTGTCCCTGGTCAGGTAGCTCGCCGGGAACCGGGCCCGCGTGCCGTGGCCGGGTAGGTCCAGCGCCAGCACCCGGTGCCCGCGCGCGGTCAGTGCCGCGGCCAGGGCCGTGAAGTGCCCCGCGCCGTGCCACGCACCGTGGATCAGCACCACATCGGTCACGACTCCCACCTCTCCACCAGGATGCCGGCCAGCTCCGCGGGACGTTCCTCCGGCACGTAGTGCCCGCAGTCCTCCACCCAGCACGACGACACGTCCGACGCCGCCGCCTCGACGGTGTCGAGCCACCCGAGCCCGACACCGTACCGCGCGCCGACGACCAGTGTGGACACCGTGACCGGTCCAGCGGCGCAGAACGCGCGGTTGTCCTCGACGTCCTGGAGCAGCGCCCGGTAGTACCCCATGGTCGCGCGCACCGCACCGGGTGCGGCCAGGGCGCGGGCGTAGACGTCCAGGTCCACGTCGTCGATGGCGTCCGTGACGTACAGGCCGATCGAGTCGCGGCGGAACATGAACTCCAGATAGCCGCGTTCCCGCCCCGCCAGCAGGAACTCGGGCAGGTCGGGCACCATGTTGAACCCGAAGTGCCACGACCCGCCGGTCAGCGGGTTCGCCGCGGCGAGGCTGTCCCCCAGCCCGGGAATGCCCGCCTCGACGAACGTCAGGCTCAGCAGCGCGTCCCCGTGCAGCGCCGCGAGCGGGTACGCGACCTGACCGCCGACGTCGTGCCCGACGACGTGGTACCGCCCGAACCCCAGCGACGTCATCAGCCGGTGCACCACCTCCGCCACGGACCGCTTGTCGTACCCGCCGGTCATCCGCGAGCTGCCGCCGAAGCCGGGCAGGTCGGGGACCACGACCGTGTACCGGTCGGCGAGCAGCGGAACCACGTGCCGCCACGCGTACCCCGTCTGGGGCCATCCGTGCAGCAGCAGGACCGCGGGCCCGTCGCCGGCGACCGCGCACTCGACCACACATCCGGGGAGCCTGAGCCGTGCCATGTGGACAGCCTGCCGGACCGCGGGCCGCGAACGGGCCGTCCGTTTCCGTTCACCGGAAACGGGTCGTAGGGCCTGGGCATCCGGCGTTCCTATGGTCGGCGGACCACTGCCGCAGGGAGGCCGCATGATCGACCAGATGACGGTGCTGAGCTTCGCGCACTTCGTCCAGGGACCCGCCGCCGCACAGTACCTCGCCGACCTCGGCGCCGACGTGGTGACCGTCGAGCCACCCGGCGGGTCGTGGGAGCGGCGGGTGGGCAGCGGTGGCATCCGGCTCGCCGGGCGCAGCGTCACGTTCCTGTCGGTGAACCGCAACAAGCGGTCGATCGTCGTCGACCTCAAGCACCCGGACGCGCTGACCGTGCTCCGCCCGCTGATCGAGCGGGCCGACGTGCTGCTGGAGAACTACCGGGACGGCGCACTGGACCGGCTCGGGCTGGGCTACGAGGCGGTCCGGGCGATCAAACCGGACATCATCTACGCCTCCGCCAGCGGCTGGGGCTCCCGTGGCCCGATGGCGGGTCGTCCCGGTGTGGACCTGCTCGTGCAGGCCCGGACCGGGCTCGTCGACGTGACCGGGAACCGGCCGACCGCGGCCGGCACACCCGTCGTGGACCACCACGGCGCGGCGCTGCTCGCGATGGGCGTGCTGGCCGCCTACGCCCGCAAACTCACCACCGGTGCGGGCACGCGGGTCGAGTCGAGCCTGCTCGGCGCGGGGCTCGACCTGCAGGCCGAGTCGCTGGCACTGTACTTCTCCGGCAGGCGGACCGCCGCGGACCTCGCGCGCCCGGACGAGCTGGCGTGCTGGTCGATCGACGCGCCGTACGGCGTGTACCGGCTGCGGGACGCGTCGGTCGTGATCGCGGTGCACGGCGCGGTGGACGAACTCGGTGACGCGCTCGGCTCCCCCGTGCTGGCGGCCTACGACCAGCAGGCGCGCCGGGCCAAGCGCGACGAGTACACCGCGACGGTGGCCGAAGTGCTGGGCGCCATGAGCTACGCGGAGGTCGCGGAACGCCTGGGGCCCCGGGGTTTCTGGTTCGAACGGGTGGCCGGTTACGACGACGTGCGCACCGATCCGCAGGTGGCCGCTGAAGGGCTGCTCGCCGAGTTCGACGTGGACGGTGAACCGGCGACGGTCCTGCGGCACCCGGTCCGCTACGACGGCGAACTGCCCGGCATCCGCACCGCACCCGCGGAACTCGGCGAGCACACCCGGGAGGTCCTGCGAGCCGCCGGGTTCTCGGCGGCCGAGGTCGACGGGTTCCTCGCCGCAGGTGTGGTGGCCTGATGCGCGCGCTCGTGTGCACGCGCCTCGGCGAGCTGGACGTGCTCGACGTGCCGTCGCCGAGGCCCGGGCCGGGTGAGGTGGTGGTCGCGGTCAGCCACATCGGGTTGAACTTCCACGACACGCTCGTCGTCGCGGGCACGCACGTGGTGCGGCCGGAACCGCCGTTCTCCCCCGGCAGCGAGTACGCGGGCACGGTCGTCGCCGTGGGCGCCGGGGTGACGTCGGTGCGGGTGGGTGACCGGGTCGCCGGGAACGAGGAGTACGGGTGCGCGCGCGAGGCCGTGGTGGTGCGCGCGGACCGGGTCACCGTCCTGCCGCAGCACGTCACCGACCGGCAGGCGGCGGCAATCCTGGTGACCTACTCGACCGCGTACCACGCGCTGGTTCAGCGAGCGGGGCTGCGACCCGGCGAGACGCTCGCCGTGCTCGGCGCGGCGGGCGGGGTCGGCTCGGCCGCGGTGGACGTCGGGAACCTGCTCGGCGCGAAGGTGATCGCCGGTGCGTCCACGGCGGAACGTGCGAACGGGGCACTGCGGTACGGCGCGCACAAGACGTTCTCCTACGGCGGCACGGACGCCAAGGCCGCCATCAAGGAGCTGACCGGCGGGGGCGCGGACGTGGTGTTCGACCCGGTCGGCGGTGCGGTGGGCGAGGCCGCGGTGCGTGCCGTCGCGTGGGCGGGCCGGTACCTGGTGGTCGGGTTCGCGTCCGGTGACATCCCGCGGGTGGGCCTGAACATCCCGCTCGTGAAGGGTGCGTCGGTGGTGGGCGTGTTCTTCGGCGAGTTCGTGCGGCGGGCACGCGCGGTCCACGAGGCGAACCTGCGGGTGATCTTCGACTGGGCCGGCGCCGGGCGGTTGCGCCACCGCGTGCACGACGTGCTGCCGCTCGAGGAAGGGCCGCGGGCACTCCGCGACCTCGCCTCGGGCAAGGTCGAGGGCAAGCTCCTGCTGCGCGTGACCGCATGACGCGCACCGGGATCGCCGTCACCGCGCTGCTCGCCGGGACGCTGCTGGCGCCGCTGAACTCGTCGATGGTGGCGGTGGCGCTCGCCCCGATCGGTCAGGAGTTCGCGCTGCCGCCCGGGACGACGACCTGGGTCGTCACCGTGTTCTACCTGACCGCGTGCGTCTGCCAGCCGGTGCTGGGACGGGTCGCCGACCGGATCGGGCCCCGGCGGTTGTTCGCCGCCGGGATGGCCGTGGCCGCCGTCGCCTCGGCCGTGGCCACCACCGCGACGTCGCTGCCGGTGCTCGTGCTGTGCCGTGGCGTGCAGGCGGCGGGTGTGTCCGCCGCGTTCCCGTGCGCGGTGCTCGTCATCCGCCGCAGCGGCGAGGTGCGGCGGCTCACGGCGGTCGCCACCGCCAACACGACCGCGGGTGCCGTCGGGCCGGTGCTCGGCGGGCTGCTCACCGCGTGGGCGGGGTGGCGGGCCGTGTTCTGGGTGAACCTGCCGATCATGCTGGTCGCGCTGGTACTGGCGTGGCGGGCGATCGGGCCGGACGAGCGGCGGCCCGGTCGCCGCGCCGCGCTGGACCCCCTCGGCGTGCTGCTGTTCGCGGCGGCCGTGGTCGCGTTGCTCGACCTGATGCTCGGCCGCTCGTGGCCGGCCGCCGTGGTGCTCGTGGTCGCGGCGACCGGGTTCCTGTGGTGGGAGCGGCGGGCGGCGGCGCCGTTCGTGGACGTCCGCGCACTCGCCGCCGCACCCGGGCTGGTGCCGGTGCTCGGCACGTTCGTGCTGTTCAACCTCGCCTACTACGGCGCGTTCTACGGGTTGCCGTCTTGGCTGCAGAACACCCTCGGGTACGACGCGGCGGCCGCCGGGCTGCTGGTCATGCCGATCGCGGCGAGCAGCGTGGTGGTGACCGTGGCAGGTGGTCGTGTGGCTGGCCGGTGGACGTTGCCGCTCTCCGGCTGCTTGCTGCTGATCGGGGTGGCCGCGCTCGCGACGTTCGGGCCCGGGACACCCGCGTGGCTCATCGTGCTCGACGGGGTCGTGCTCGGCATCCCGTACGGGCTGTGCAACCTCGGACTGCAACGCCTCATGTACGAACGCGCGCCGGAACGCATGTCCGGGGTGGTCGCCGGACTGTTCCAGTCGGCACGCTACGTGGGTGCCATCCTCGCCGTCGGCGTGGTCGGGGCGATCGGGGCTTTGCGTCCGCTCGCGCTGGTGATGACGGTCGTCGCGGCGGCCGTGATCGGCGTGCTCGCGTTCGACCTGCGACGATCGGGGTCGTCCGGGGTAGCATCACCCGGTCAGGACCCCGGCCGGACGCTGTGGGCGCGGCCATGACCGAACCGGTGCCGATCATGAGCGTTCCCCGCGAGGCGAGCACCGGCCGCACGGTGGCCGGCCGGGTGTTCGCGCTGCTCAACGCGTTCTCCCAGGAGCGGCCCGCGCTCCGGCTCATCGAACTGGCGGCCGTCACCGGGATGCCCGTGTCGACCGTCCATCGCATCGCGACCGAACTGGTCGAGCTGGGTGCGCTGAAGAAGGAACGGGACGGCGTCTACCGGATCGGGCTGCGGCTGTGGGAGCTGGGGGCGCTCTGCCCCGCGCCACGCACGCTGCGGGACGTGTCGCTGCCGTTCATGCAGGATCTGTACGAGGCGACCGCGGAGAACGTGCACCTCGCGGTGCTCGACGGCGACGAGGTGCTGTACGTGGAGCGGGTGTGGGGCCGCCGCTCGGTCGACGTGGTCTCCCGGGTCGGCGGCCGGTCGCCGCTGCACGCGACCGGGGTGGGCAAGGTGCTGCTCGCGCACGCGTCGCGGGAGCTGCAGGAGTCCGTGCTGGCCGCCGGCCTGAAGCGGTACACGCCGCACACGATCGTGATGCCGGGGATCCTGATGCGGTCGCTGCAGGAGGTCCGCGCGACCGGGATCGCCCGGTGCGCGGAGGAGCTGTCGCTGGGCACGGTGTCGGTGGCGGCGCCGATCTTCGGGCCGGACCGCCGGGTGGTCGCGGCGTTGTCGGTGGTGTCGCACACCGTCACGCACACGCGGGCGCTGACCGCGGTCGAACCGGCGTTGCGGCTCGCGACGCTGTCGATCTCCCGTGAACTGGCCAACGGTTACGACGGCATCGGCACTGCCGACGTCACGCCGATCCGCCTAGCAACGCGGTGATCGTGCCGGACTCGATCCGCGCGGCCTCCGGCCGCGTCAGCCGCAGCGCGTCGACCGTCCCGAGTGGATCGGCGTCAGCCAGCTCGAACGGGTAGTCGGTGCCGACGAGCACGTGGCCGGCGCCGAAGTCCTCGACGAGCCTGCCCAGCAGCGGGGCCGAGAACGTGGCGGTGTCGTAGTAGAGACGGCGCAGGTACGCACTCGGCGGATGCGGGGTGGTGCGGGCGACCGCCTTGCGGGTCCAGCCGAGGTCGAGCCTGCCCTGCAGGGCGGGCAGGCAGCCGCCGCCGTGTGCGAGACACACGCGGAGGTCGTGCCGTTCCAGGACGCCGCCGAGGACCAGCCGGGACACGGCGAGCGCGGTCTCCATGGGGAACCCGGCGAGCTGCGGCAGCCAGTAGTCGGCGAGACGGGCGCCGCCGGGCGTGCTGTTGGGGTGGAGGAACACGAACGCCCGGCGCTCCGCCAGGTACTCCCAGAGCGGTTCGTGCACGGGGTCGTCCAGCTCCGCGCCGAGCCCGCGGGTGCCGATGGCGATGCCGGCACACCCCAGTTCCTCCAGGCAGTACCGGGCTTCGTCGGCGGCTTTCCCGGTGCCGAGCGGCACGTGGCCGAGCGGATCGAGCACGCCCCGGTGCCCGGCGAGCAACTCCGCGAGCGTGTCGTTGCCGCACCGGACCGTGTCGAGGACCCTCGCCTCCTCGGTCGCGTCGGCGCAGGTGACGAACGGCGGCACCGACACGAGCTGCCGGGTGACGCCGGTGCGTGCCATGTCGGCCAGCCGCTCGTCCACGTCGTACTGGGCGGCGGGCAACGGGATGGGCGCGCCCTGCGGCATCCCGGAGATCACCGGGTCGATCCGGACCACCCCGTCGCCGCGCTCGGCGAGGCCCTGATCGGACAGCCAGTCCAGCAGCGGCAGCGGGAGGGCGTGCGTGTGCACGTCGACGACCGGGCGGTTCATCGCGCCCTGCCGACGTGGTAGAGGTAGCCGTCCTCGAGACGGCACAGGTCTCCCGTGCGGAGCCGGCCGTCACGGACCGGCGAACCGGGCGGGAACGCGTAGGAGCGCGCGATGTTCGGCCCGCGCACCCACAGCTCGCCCGCCTCGTCGATGTCGATCTCGATGCCGGGAAACGGCCGTCCCAGCGACGAGCGGTGCGGGCCGAGGTGGTCGGCCGGCGTGCTGTAGGCGATCGTCTTCGGCGCCTCGACCTGGCCGAACACCTGGCACAGCACCTGGCCGAACAGCGCGTGCGCGCGGTCGATCTCGTCGTCGGTCAGCGAGGTGCCGCTGTAGATCAGCAGCTCCAGGCTCGACCAGTCGACGCCCGCGGCTCGCGGGTGGTCCAGCAGCGCCCGGAACGTCGGCGGCATGGCCAGGAGCACCGTCGGCCGGTGCGCGACGACGGCGTCCAGCAGCGCGTCCACACCGGGCTCGTCCGGGATGGTGAACGTGCCACCGAGCAGCAGCGTCGGCAGCACGAGGTTGCCGAAGCCGCCGGACACCGGCTCCGGGCACAGCACCCGGGGCCGGTCCGGCCAGGGCAGCGTGTCCCGGAGCAGGACCGCGACCGCGCCCAGCGCTCCGCTCGTCAGCTCGACGCCCTTGACCGGGCCGGTGGTGCCGCGCGTGAACCCGAGCCGCACCACCACGTCCGCGGGCGCGACCTCGACCGGCCCGCCCGGTGCCGGGATGTCCACATCAGACAGTATGGTCGCGGGGCCGATCCGGTCGAGCCGTTCGGCGAGCGCGGCGTCGTCCAGCGTTCCCGGCGGGATCCCGGCCGACCGGCGGCCTGCGACGTAGCACGCGGCGTTCACGAGCCACTGCAGCGGGTCGTTGGGCCGGACCTGCACCACCGTGTCCTCGGGTGGCAGCTTCGCCAGCAGTTCCACCAGGCCGAGCACCGTGGTTTCGGCGTCACGGTAGGACAGTGCGGTCCCCGCGTGTTCGAACGCCACCCGGTCCGGGTGTGCCCGCAGCGCGTCGAGGACCAGTTCGCCCGCGGGCCTCACAGGCGCTCGTCCGGCATGACCGTGCCGCACGCCTTGCACGTCCGGGCGTCCACGTCCCCGTAGAAGCGCTGGTAGGCGCCCGCGACCGGATCCGTGCGGTAGTCGCTGACGTGCACGGCCTCCTCGTGCAGGAACTCGTCGCACTTCGGGCAGAACCAGCGGAAGCGGTCCAGCTCACCGGGCCGCCGCAACCGCTCGATCACCAGCACGAACGCGTCGGGCGCGAACCGGGGCGAGTGCGCGATACCGGTCGGGGTGAAGATCGTGGCCCCCTCCGGAATCACCGCGATGTCCGAACCGCCCTCCGGTTTGCGGTAGTGCAGGTCCATCGAGCCGCGGACCATGAACATCACCTCGTCGCTCGGGTTGAGGTGGAACTCGCTGCGGTACTCGCGGCCGCGGGCGAGGAACGCGAGCGACTCGCTCTCCTGCCACAGCACCTTGACCCGCTTCCCGGCCGCCGCCAGTTCGTCGGCGGCCTTCCGCAGCTCCACGATGGGCATCTTGCTGGGGTGCATCGGTTACCTCCTAGTCGAGCAGACCTGTGTCGTGGACGACCTGTCCGTCCACGATGGTCATCAACGTCCGGCCGTCGTCGACGATCGCGAGATCGGCCAGGTACCCGGGCGCGATCCGCCCCTTGATCGCCTGCTCACCGGTGTGCGCGGCGCCCGAGGTGGTGTACAGGCGGACGGCCTCGGCGCGCGTGATCGCCTGTGCCGCGCCGACCACGCGGCCGTGCGTGTCCTGCCGGGTGGTCATGGCGTGGATGTTCTGCCACGGGTCGAGGTCGTTCACCGGGTAGTCGGTGCCCGCGGCGACACCGTCGATCCCGAGCCCGTCGACGAGGTCGCGCAGCGGCACGGCGGCGTCGGCGCGTTCCTCGCCGAGGTGGCCCGCGATGGCGTCGCGGTTGCGCCACAGGAACGGGACCTGCGCGGCCACCTGCACGCCGAGTGCGTGAGCCCTGGCGATCTGGTCCGGCTGGATGAGGCTGGCGTGGATGAGCACGTCCGGCAGCGGGGTGCCGCCCCGGGTGGCCTGGTACACGTCGAGGGCGAGGTCGATGGCCGCGTCGCCGACGACGTGCGTGCCGACGGGCCAGCCCGCCCGGTGCGCGATGTCGACCAGCTCGGTGAGCCGGGCCCGGTCGACGAACAACTCGCCGTGATGGCCGGGCCTGTTCTCGTACGGCTCGCGGGTGGCCGCCGTGCCGAGCGTCATGCCGCCGTCGACCTGGAGCTTGACGCCGCGCGTGAGGTACCGGTCGCCAACGGGTTTCGGTGGGCCCCCGGCGAGCAGATCACGCCACTCCGCCGCGGAGACCGACGGGTTCAGCTCGCCGGTCGGCGTGACCATGGCCGCCACCCGCACGGTCGCGGCGCCCGATTCGGCCAGGTCGCGCAGCACGTCCACGTCGGACGGTGGCAGCGCACCGGCGACCACCGAGGTGATCCCGTGCTCGTTGAGCACCCGCATCGCCGCGGTCAGCTGCGCCGCCCGCTCCTCGGGTGTCCACGGCGGCACGATCCGGGCGACGGCGTGCACGTCACCTTCGACGAGACGGCCGTCGTGCCCGTCCGGGTCGATGCCCGCCAGCCGCAGCGCCGCGGTGCTGACCGACGCGGCGTGGCCCTCGGGCAGGAACACCGGACGGCCGCCGGCGGCGCGGTCCAGTTCCGCGCGGGTCGGCGCCCGGCCCACCTGGAGCAGCGGGTTCCACATCTGTCCCTGCACCCACGCGCCGGGCGCCTTGGTCGCGGCCAGTCCGGCCACGCGGGCCAGGGCCTCGTCGAGCGTGCGCGCACCGGCGAACGACACGAGGTGGCCGGCCATGCCCGCTTGCTCGAAGTGGCAGTGCGAGTCGATCAGCCCGGGGAGCACGGTGTGCCCGCCCAGCCGCACGACCCGCGTGGACGGTCCGGCGACGGCCGCGACGTCTTCGGTGGACCCGACGGCGGTGATCCGGCCACCGGTGACGGCGACCGCCTCGGCGGCGGGCGCGTCCACCGTGTGCACCCGGCCGCCGAGCAGCACGAGATCGGTCATGGCCGGGCCACGGCCGCGATGCATTCGACCTCCACCTGCACCCCGGTCCGGTGTGGCGTGGCGATCACGGTGGTCCTGGCCGGGAAGTGCGGGGTGCCCTCGAAGAACTCCCGGTAGACCGCGTTGAACGTCGGGAAGTTCTCGACGTCGGCCACGAAGCAGGTGCACTTGAGGATCGTCTCCCGGCTGCCACCGGCGGCCTCGACGACCGCGACCAGGTTGGACAGCGTCTGCTTCGCCTGCGTCGCGAAGTCGTCGGAGACGATGGTGCGCGTCTCCGGGTCGAGCGGCCCGGTCCCCGAGCAGTAGATCGTGTCACCGTGCACGATCGCCTGGGACAGCGGCGCGGCGGTCCCGGTCGAGAAGCCCACGGTGGGCGCGTTGCGAGTACTGACGGCACGAATCTCGGTCATCTTTGCTCCCAGCTGGTTCACGGTGCGGCGATCTCCATGACGACGGCCTTCGGTTCGGTGAAGAACTCCCGGCTGTACGTGCCGCCCTCGCGGCCGACGCCGGAGTGTTTCGCGCCGCCGAAGGGCGCGCGCAGGTCCCGCACGAAGAAGCAGTTCGCCCAGACGGTGCCGACCCGCAGCGCGCGTGCGACGCGGTGGGCGCGGGAGAGGTCCTGGGTGAACAGCATGGCGTTCAGACCGTACGGCGTGTCGTTGGCGGCTGTCACCGCATCGGCCTCCGTGTCGAACGGCAGCACCACCACGACCGGCCCGAAGATCTCCTCCTGGGTGACGCGGTCACGCTGGCCGGCGCCGACCACGACGGTCGGGCGCACCGACCACCCGTCACCGACACCGCCCGTGTGCAGGCGGGCACCGGCCGCGGTCGCGATGTCCAGGTACCCGGCGACCTTCTCGAAGTGTTCCCGCGAGGACAGCGGGCCGATCTCGGTGGCCCGGTCCTTCGGGTCGCCGAGCACCAGCGCGTCGGCGGCCGCGGTGAACCGGGCCAGGAACTCGTCGAAGATGTCGCGCTGCACGTAGAGCCTGCTGCCGGCGAGGCACACCTGGCCCGAGTTGCTGAACACGGCCTGGATGGCCCAGCGCACCGCGTGGTCGAGGTCGGCGTCGCCGAAGACGATGTTGGCGCCCTTGCCGCCCAGTTCCAGGCTGACCGGTGTCAGGTTGGCGGCCGCGGCCCGCGAGATCGCCCGGCCGGTCGACGACTCGCCGGTGAAGGTGATCCGGTCGACGTCCGGTGACTCGGTGAGCGCCTGGCCGGCCGCGTTGGGCCCGTACCCGTGCACCACGTTCAGCACCCCGGGAGGCAGCCCGGCCTCGAGCGCCAGCCGAGCCAGGATGGTGGCGGATGCCGGGGTCTGCTCGGCGGGCTTGAGCACGACCGTGTTGCCCCAGGCCAGCGCGGGTGCCACCTTCCAGCTCGCCATCATGAGCGGGAAGTTCCACGGCGCGATGGCCGCGACCACACCGGCCGGGTCGTACTGGGTGTAGGCGTGGTGCCCGTCCGGCATGGGGAAGGTCTCGGCCGGGGTGAGCCGCGAGTGGTCGGCGAAGAACCGGAAGTTCCGCGCCGCGCGGGGCACGTCGTGGCCCGCGGTCTGGCTGATCGGCTTGCCCATGTCCGTCGTGTCGGCCAGCGCCAGCTCGCCGGCGTTGGCGACGATGAGGTCGGCGAGCCGGTGCAGGATCTCCCCGCGCTCGACGAAGCTCATCCGCGGCCACGGCCCGTCGTCGAAGGCCTGCCTGGCGGCCTGGATCGCGCGCCGCGCGTCGTCGGCCGAGCCGAGCGCGACCGTGGCCCAGGGCGCTCGCGTCCACGGGTCGACGGACTCGAAGGTCGCCCCGTCCGCCGAGGCGACTTCCTCACCCGCGATGACGTGCCCGAAGGATTCCACCGCTCGTCCTCCCTTTCCTCGCTTCTCGGCTCACCCTCCGTCGCGGGCCGGGCTGTGCACAATGGTCCGTTTCCACTCACCGGGAACGCCCCCGTACCGCCTGGGACCACTCCCCCATCCGCCGCGCGAACTCCGGTGACCGCACCGCGCGGAGCTGGTCGGTGATCTCGGCGTCGATCGCCTCCTGGAAGGTGCCCGTCGCCCCCGCGATGAGCCGTTTCGTCGCCGCCGCGGCGGCTGGATCGGCTTCCGCGAGCCGCTGGGCCCGTGCGAGTGCCTCGTCCAGCGGTGCGGGCACGATGTCGTCGAGCAGCCCGATCCGCAGCGCCTCCGCGGCGCCGACCTTGCGGGCGGACAGGGCGATCTCGGTGGCCCGTGCCTGCCCGGCCGCCCTGGCGAGCAGCCACGTGACCCCCCAGTCGGGAACCAGTGCCATCCAGATGAACGGGCTCGCGAACACCGCGTCCGGCGAGCCGATCCGCAGGTCGCAGGCCAGCGCCAGCGCCATTCCCGCGCCGACCGCGGCCCCGTCGACGGCCGCCACGGTCGGGGCGCGGAACTCCAGCAGCAGCCTTGCCGTGTCGAACTCGCGTGCCATCCGTGCCCGGGCCTCGTCGGGGGTCTCCGCACCCAGGGCGGCAAGCACGTCCAGATCGCCACCCGCGCAGAACGCGCCGCCACGGCCGGTGATCACCAGGACACGCACCCGGTCGTCGGCGTCCAGTTCGGACAACAAGCCGGGCAGCCCGTCGAGCAGCGCGCGGTCCAGGGCGTTGCGGCGGTGGGGCCGGTCCAGTGCCAGCACGGCGACCCCGTCGGAGGGGAACGTCACGGTTGCGTCCATGCGGCGAGCGCACCGCACCCGTGCACAGATCGCCAGCGCCCGTTCTCACCCACCGGAAACGCGCGGTGGTGACCTCGCGGCCGCCGGCGGATGATCGCGGACGATGTCGACCTTTGTGGAGGAACACGTGACCGGACAGCTCAGCGGCAGGACTGCGATCGTGACGGGCGCGGCGTCGGGCATCGGCCGGGCGACCGCCGAACTGTTCGCCGCCCGCGGCGCGACCGTGCTCGCCGTCGACCGCGACGAACAGGGTCTAGCCGAGCTGTCGGTGCCCACGTTTGCCGTCGACCTCGCGGCGCCCGGTGCCGCCGAAGAGGTGTTCGACCACTGCGCGGCGACCGTCGGCACACCGGACGTGCTCGCCAACATCGCGGGCAAGGCCGGTGACCGGTCCGCGGGAGACACGAGCGACGAGGACTTCGAGTTCTTCGTGCGCACGAACCTGACCACGACGTTCGCGCTGTCCCGGCGGGCGGTCCACGTGTTCGACGGCGGCGGGGCGATCGTCAACACGGCCTCGTCGTTCGCACTGACCGGGGTCGCCGGGTCGGCGCCGTACTCGGCGGCCAAGGGCGCGGTCGCGAGCTTGACCCGGCAGATGGCGGCCGACTACGGCAGGCGCGGCATCCGCGTGAACGCGGTCGCGCCCGGGCTGATCGAGACGCCGGCGACGCGCGCGAAGATCGCGTCCGGGATCTTCGACGACCTGGTGACGCGCGCCCGCCCGCTGCCGAGGGTCGGCACACCCGAGGACGTGGCGCGGGTCTTCGCGTTCCTCGCCTCCGACGACGCCGCGTTCGTCACCGGTGTCACGATCCCGGTGGACGGCGGCTGGACCAGCACCCACTTCCGCGACTGACGGGCAGGTGAATGGGGGGCCGCGGGTTCGCGGCCCCCCATTCGTCGTGCTGTCAGCGGGATCGGCGCTCGGCGATGGTCTCGTCGTTCGCCGCCCAGTGCGTCGGCGGCAGCTCACGCACCAGCACCCGCACGGACTCCCCCGGCACGCCCAGGCTCGTCACCACCGCGTCGTGGACCGCGGTGATCAGCTCACGCAGCTCGGCCTCGGTGCGTCCGGCCACCAGTGACACGTCGACGATCGGCATCCCGGTCACCGGCCCTGGCGAACGGGTTCGACGGGTTCGACGGCCGTGTCGCCGTCCAGGCTGACCTCGCCGAGGTCGACGCCCTTGGTCTCCGGCAACGTGAACAGCAGGACCACCAGTCCCAGCGCCATCGCGCCGACCGGATACCACAGGGCGGTGGTGAAGCTGCCGACCTCGGCGCTGATCGCGACCATCGTCGCGGGCAGCAGGCCACCGAACACGCCGACGCCGAGCTGGTACGGGATCGACAGCGCGGTGGCGCGGATCCTGGTCGGGAACACCTCCGCCATCGCGGTCGCGGCCGGGCCCTGCGTCATCTGCGCGAGCGCGACCAGCGCCAGCAGCAGCAGCGCGACACCGAGCACCCGCCCGTCGAAGAAATCCCCGATCCCGTCGACCTTGATGGTGGTCGCCGACCCGCCCACCGGGTAGCCGGCCGCTTTGATCGCCGCCACGAGATCGGTCTGCAGCGACTCGCCGCCCGCGATCTCGGTACCGTCCACCACGACCGTTGTCGGCCCGGACACGTCCTGCCGGTCGAACACGACCGAGTTGGCCTGCAGCACGTTGCGTGCCCGGTCGCAGTCCGAGGTGAACTCGGCCGTGCCGGCGGGGTTGAACTGGAACGAACAGTCGGCCGGGTCGGCCTTGATGACGACCGAGACGCGGTCCTGCGCCGCCGCGAGCGCCGGGTTGGTGGTCGACGTGATCGCGTTGGTGACGGGGAACGCGAGCAGCGCGGCGAGCCCGAGCCCGGCGAACAGCACCGGCCGCCTGCCGATCCGGTCGGACAGCCAGCACACGAACACGCACAGGAAGAACCCGATCAGCATGATCACCATGTAGATGGCGTTGACGGTGAACGAGTCGGCCTTCAGGTAGGTCTTCATCGTCGTCACCATGTAGACGGTCGACAGGTAACCGATGAACGACTGCGCCGACGCCATCACGAACACGATCGCGATCATCCGCACGCGCGCCCGCGACCCGAACGCCTCCCGCAGCGGGGCCTTCGCCTGCGTGCCCTCCCGCTTCATCTTCAGGAACAGCGGGCTCTCGTTGAGCTTGGTGCGGATCCACACCGACAGCGCCAGCGGCAGCACCGAGATGAGGAACGGCACCCGCCAGCCCCACGAGTCGTACGCCGCGGTGCCGACAATGGATTCCACGACGAGCTGCACCCCCAGGGAGAGGCTGAACGCGAGCGCGGTGGTGCCGGTGAGCCAGCCGACGAAGAACGAGCGCTGCTTGGCGGGCGCGTACTCGGAGACGTAGGTGACCGCGGCACCGAACTCGCCGCTGACCGCGAGCCCCTGCAGGATGCGGCACGTCACCAGCAGGATCGGCGCCGTGATCCCGATCTGGTCCGCGGTCGGCAACAGCCCCACCGCGACGGTCGACACCCCCATCAGGACCAGCGTCATCAGGAACACGATCTTGCGGCCGACGAGGTCGGTGATCCGCGCGAACACCAGCGCCCCGATCGGCCGGACGATGAACCCGGCGGCGAACGTGAGCAACGCGAACACGGTCTGTGCCGCGGACCCGTAGTCGCTGAAGAACTTGCTGCCGATGACGGGCACGAGCGCCCCGTAGAGGAAGAAGTCGTACCATTCGAACGCCGTGCCGACGGCCGACGCACCGACGACCTTGAGCTCTTGTTTGTTCATCGACGGTCTCCTCGAGCCAGCCGTGCCGCCCGCCACGTCGCGGGCGGCGGTTTGGAGCGACCGTAGGGCCGGTCGCGGCGGGAACAACGCACCGGTTTCCGGTGGCCGGAAACGGCGGATGGTGTTACCTGGCCGAAACGTCCACAGTGGCATCATGACCGTGACTACGTGGACAGTCGAGCGGGCCGTGGAGGAACTGCGCGCGGCGGAGACCGGCCGCACCGCCCGCCGTCCCATCACCGACGATTGGCCGGGACTCGACGTCGCCACCGCCTACCAGGTGCAGACGGAGTTCGTGGCCGCCCGCGGCGAACGGGTGATCGGTGTCAAGCTGGGCCTCACGTCCCACGCCAAACAGCAGCGGATGGGCATCGACGCGCCTCTCACCGGCTGGCTCACCGACGGCATGGTCCTCGCCGCAGGCGCCCGGGTCCCGGTCGGCGAGCTGATCCACCCCCGGGTCGAACCGGAGATCGTCTTCACCTTGGGTGCCCGCCTGCAAGGCCCCGGCGTCACCCCGGCGACCGCCATGGCCGCGGTCCGCACCGTCTCGGCCGGGCTCGAGGTGATCGACAGCCGCTACCGCGACTTCCGCTTCACCCTGCCCGACGTGATCGCCGACAACGCGTCGTCGGCCCGTTTCGTCGTCGGCGACGTGACCCGCGATCCCCGCGAACTCGACCTCGGCCTGGAGGCCTGCGTGCTGCGCGAAGCAGGCGAGGTCGTCGACACCGCCACCGGCGCGGCGGTCCAGGGCCACCCGGCCAACGCGCTCGCGCTGGCCGCCAACGCACTCGCCGACCGCGGCCTCGCCCTCGAAGAAGGGTGGCTCGTCCTCACCGGCGGCCTCACCGACGCGGTGCCCTTCCGCCCCGGCCACCCGATCACCGCGGAGTTCAGCCACCTCGGCACCGTCACGGTCGGCTGACCGCTGGTGGGTGTCCGCCGCCTCAGTCCCGGGAGCGGGTGCCGTTCAGGAAGAAGCTCGCGGCGGTGGCGCTGGCTTCTTCCAGTCCCAGGCGGTGCTGCTGGTTGAGCGCGATCGCCTTCAGGATGGTGCCGGCGAGGAACTCGTAGAGGATCTCGACAGGCAGGTCGTCGCGCAACACTCCGGTCTCGATTCCCCGGGCGAGGACGTCGTGGAGCGGGGCGGCGAGTTCCCCGTGTGCCGCTTCGAGTGTGGCCTGGTCGTTGGTGAGCACCGCGTAGCGGTCTCCGACGGCCACGAACGCGCGCAGGATCCGCTCGATCGCGTCTTCGACGGTCGCGCGTTCCAGGTTCGCGTCCGCGAGGCGGCGTGCCACGGCGTCGAGGGCGTCGGCCGTGAGGGCTTCGAGCAAGGCCTCACGGTTGGCGTAGTAGCGATACAGCGTGGCGCGGCTGATACCGGCCGCGACGGCGACGGTGGCGAGGTTCGCGCCGGCGCCCTCTTCGGAGAATACCCGGGCCGCGGCGTCGAGGATCGCGGCGGAGGTGCGGTCGAAGCGCGGTGCGCTCTTGCTGCTGCTGGGAGATGGTGCTCGTTCCATGGTGAGTAGCAGCGTATCAGGTTGAGACATCACTGTCTTGATGCTCGCGTCTCGCGCTGATACATTCGTGTCTCATATGAAGACACGTTTGTTGTCGAGCGCAGGGGAGCGAAAGCATGAGTGGCGAGTTGGTATTGATCAGCGGGGGCTCGGGTTTCGTCGCGGCTCACTGCATCCCGCGACTGCTCGAAGCCGGTTACAGCGGCACGGAACCGGGTTACGCGCTCAGCTTCGCGTTCGCCGACCTCACCTCCGACGAAGGCTGGTCGACCGCGGTGCGGGGCTGCGACTACGTGCTGCACGTCGCCTCGCCGTTCCCGGCCGCCGCGCGTGACGGTGCGCTGCGGGTGCTGCGCGCCGCGCGCGATGCGGGCGTGCAGCGGGTGGTGCTGACCTCGTCCTTCGCGGCGATGAGCTACGGCCACACGAGTTCCGGCCGGACGTTCACCGGACAGGACTGGACCGATGTGGACGGTCCCTGGGTGAGTGCCTATGCGAAGTCCAAGACGCTGGCCGAGCGCGCGGCGTGGGACTTCATGGATCGTGCAGCGATGACCGATCCGGCGGCCAGGGGCGAGCGCTTTCTCGCGGTCGGGGGGACGACGCTGTGGATCGCCGACATCGCACGCGTGCTCCGCGACCGGCTCGGCGCGCGGGTGCCCACACGTGAGGCGCCGGATCTGCTGGTACACCTGGCATCGCGCGCGGATCCGGCGCTGCGCGGGCACGTTCACGAACTGGGCGAGGTCAAGCGGGCGAGCGCGGAGAAGGCACGCCGGGTGCTGGGCTGGCAGCCCAGGTCCAACGAGGAGCTGATCGCCGACACTGCCGAGAGCCTGCTCCGGCTCGGCTTGGTCGGGAACGCGGCCTAGCACGTGCACGGGAGCTTGGAGGACTCGATGAGTAACGTCTCGAACGATCGACGACGCTGGTTGTGGCTGGTCGTCGGCGCGGTGGCCGCCCTGTTCGCCGTGGGCGGTCGCTGGGACATCCCAGTGGCCGCGTGGCTGTTCCCGGTGTTCCTGCTGCGCTTCGCGCGCACCAGCCGCCCGGTCGGCGGCCTGGTCCTGGTGTGGCTCGTGTCCTGGGCCGGGGCGATGTTCTGGATTTGGCAGATGGCCGTGCCGATGACCGGGATGACAGTGCTGGCCGGTCTGACCTTCGGCGTCGTGCTCGCGCTGCCCTACATCGCCGACCGGCTGGTCGCGCCGCGGCTCGGCACGGCCGGTGAGTTGCTGCTGTTCCCGATGGCGGTCGTGGTGTCCGAGTTCCTGTTGGGCACGTTCGCGCCGTTCGGCACGGTCGTCGGCCTGCTCGCCAACACCCAGTTCGGCAACCTCGCGTTGTCGCAGGTGGCCTCCGTGACCGGCTCGTACGGGATCGGTTTCCTCGTCGGTGGATGCGCCACCGTGGTGAACTGGACCTGGGCGCACCCGCCGTCGTGGCGCACCGCGCGCGTGGTGGGCGGCTACGTCGCCGTCCTCGCCGTCGTGGTGGTCGGCGGCGCGGCACGGATGGCGTGGTTCCCGGTGGACACCACGCAGACCGTCCGCATCGCGGGTCTCAACGCGAACATGGGCCTGATCCGCGACCAGATGGCGGCTCTCGGCCGTCCGGACGTCGAGGTGACCCGGGGGCAGGGCGCGCTGCCGCGGTTCGATCCCGACACGGTGAGACCGGAGTCCGCCGCCGTGATCGACGACCTGTTCGCCAGGACGAGGAACGCGGCCCGGGCCGGCGCGAAGATCGTCGTCTGGTCGGAGAACGCGGCCTACGTCTCCCATGCGGGCCTGCCCGCGCTCCTCTCGCGGGCGCAGGACATCGCCCGGCAGGAGCGGATCTACCTGCTCGTCGCCGACAACGTCCACCTGCCCAGCCCGCGGGACAGCCGGGACGAAACCCACCTGATCGGCCCGGACGGCGCTGTCCTGTGGACCTATCAGAAGTCGCACCCGGTTCCCGGCCTGGAGCCGTACCGGCCCGGCGGCGGTGTCGCCCCGGTCGTCGACACGCCCTACGGCCGCCTCTCCAGCGTGATCTGCTACGACGCCGACTTCCCGGCGATGATGCACGCGGACGCCGACATCATGCTGGTGCCCGGCGGTGACTGGCCGGAGATCGGTCGCACGCATTCCGAAATGGCCGGTCTGCGCGCCATCGAGAACGGCTACTCGCTGATCCGGCAGGACTACGTGGGCTGGTCGGTGGCGTTCGACAGCCACGGCAACACGCTGTCCACCCAGAACACGCTGATCGATCAGGACCTGTGGCTGGTCGACGTGCCGGTCCACGGCGTCACCACGCCGTACCGAGTGATCGGGGACGCCTTCGCCTGGCTGTGCCTGGCCGGCACGGTGGTCCTCATCGGTTCCGTCTTCTTCCGGCAGCATCCTCCGGCGTCCAGAACGCCGAAGCCCGCCACCGCGAGGGAGCCGGAACCGATCGCGCGCTAGGAACCGTCCGTCGACGATGTCGAGGCGCAGCTCGGCGACGACACTCCACATCCGCTTTACGAGCGCGGCTACGGTCTGCGGACGGCTGCCGCACACGCCGAGTAGCCCGGCGCGCGGCTCCGCCCACCGGGAACTCCGGGCGGAGCCGCGCGGCGGCCGCGTGGTTTTCCCTTCCCCGACAAGGCATTTCGAGGGAGATGCCGCCGCCGATCAGATTGTGAGGACGAGTTTGCCTTGGAGGTGACCGTGGTCGAGCAGCCGGTGTGCGTCGGCGATGCGTTCGAACGGGAACGTCTCCTGCACGTGGACTTGGAGCTTGCCCTGTTCGGCGAGTTCGGCGAGTCCTCGCAGGGCGACTGGGTCCGGGTCGACCGCGATGCCGCTGAACTGCATGCCGGCCGCCTCGTATTCGGCGGCGAGTTCCGTGTCCTCGTCGGCGACCGCTGTCACCAGGTGCCCGCCTGGGCGGAGCACTCCGAGTGAGCGTTTGCCGGTGTCGCCGCCGAGCGTGTCGAGCACGACGTCGATGTCCCGGACGGTCTCGGTGAAGTCGACCGCGGTGTAGTCGATCACTTCGTCGGCGCCGAGTCCCTCGACGAACTCCCGCTTGCTCCCGCTGGCGGTCGTGATCACGTGCGCGCCGAGTGCCTTCGCGAGCTGGATCGCGACGTGGCCGACTCCACCGCCCCCGCCGTGGATCAGGACGCGGTCGCCCTCGGTCACGCCGGCGAGGTCGACGAGGCCCTGCCACGCTGTCAGTCCGACCACCGGTAGCGCCGCTGCCTCGGTGTGCGAGAGTGACGCCGGCTTGCGCGCCAGATGCAACGCCGGCGCTGCGACGATTTCGGCATAGGCGTTGGCCGCCCGGGGAAACAACGGCATGCCGAACACTTCGTCGCCGGGCCGCCACCGCCACGTCAGCGCTTGTTCGACCACGCCGCTGATGTCCCAGCCGAGGATGAACGGCGGCCGGCCGAGCAGCGGGAACTCGCCGGCGCGCAGGCGCGCCTCCAGCGGGTTCAGCCCGATCGCCTTGACCCGGACGAGCACCTCGGTCGGCAAGGCGCGGGGCTCGGGCGTGTCCACGATGGTGAGCACCTCGGGACCGCCGAACTGCTGCTGGGTGATGGCTCGCATGACTCTCCTGGTTCGGGGTGTGCGGACGGAAGCGCCGCCTTTCCACCTCGACGATGACCGTTTCAACGACGGCGTACCACCGGTGTCGCGACAGAAAATCCCGGTAACCCGCCAAACGCGGTTAGGCTGAGTACCCATGAGCGAACCTGTCGGCGAGCCGGTGTTCTGGACCGACGATTCGGCGGTCTGCGAGCCCCTGGCCCACGGCGCGGACGTCGCCGCGCACTTCCACGACTTCGGGCAGCTCAGGTACGCCGCTTCCGGAGCGCTGGTCACCACGACCCAGGTCGGCACCTGGGTGGCGCCGGCGAGCCGGATCACCTGGGTGCCCCCGTTCCACGTACACAGCAGTCGCTCGTACGGCGAGACCGATGTCCGGTTGCTCCGGGTTCCGGCGGAACTGGCCGAGCGACTGCCGGCGGAACCCTCGGTGTTCGTTGCCAGTGCGCTGATGCGCGAGGCCTACCTGGCCTTGCTCAGCGAGCACAACCCGGCCGACAGCCCCCGCGCGGATCTGTTGCTCGAGGTCGTCATCGCGGAGCTCGCTCGCGCCCGGCGGGAACCACTGCGTCTCCCGGAGCCGAGCGACACCCGCCTCAAGGCCGTCACCGACCTGCTGCACGCCGACCCGGCCAGCCCGGCGACCCTGGCGGAGCTGGGGCACCGAACCGGCTCGAGCGAACGAACCCTCAGCAGGCTGTTCGGCAGTGAACTGTCGATGAGCTTTCGCCAGTGGCGCACGCTGCTGCGCATTCAGCGGGCACTGCTCGAACTCGGCGGAGGCGCCTCGGTCACCGACACGGCGATACGACTGGGCTGGGCAAACCCGAGCAGCTTCATCGAAGCCTTCACCGATCTCGTCGGCCAGACACCCGGTCACTACCGCACTACGGCCCGCGCAACTCGAGAGTAGCCTCAGCGTGGCGGGTTACCCGTAATTGCTGGCGAAATATCGGTGGCACGTCCGCCGAGTCACCGCCCATCGTTGAGGCATGTCCCATCCCGTCCACGAGCACAGCGCTTCCGCTTCGGCGACAGCCGCAACGGCCTCCTCCGGGGTGACGCTGGGTGACCTGATCGTGCAGGCACTCACCCGGCACAGCTCGTCCGAGGCCTTCGTCGCCGGTGACCGGCGGCTGACTTACGTTCAGGTCCGAGATCTCGTCTCGCAGTACGTGGCCGCGCTGGCCCATCGCGGAGTGGGGCTCGGAGCGGGCGTCACCATGCTCAGTCCGAACATGCCCGAGTCATGGATCGTCCAGGCCGCGACGTACCTCTTGGGCGCGCGCTTCACCGGTCTTCAGGCCCTGGCCTCGGTCGAGGACCACATCGTCGTCTGCGAGGACGCGGAAGCCACGGTGCTGGTGGTGACCGCGCCCCTGGCGGAGCACGGGCGCCAGGTCCTCGCCGAGGTCGGCTCGCTGAGACACCTGATGGTGATCCCGGCTGCGGGTGGCCTGCCCGAGGGCGAGTCCTACGCAGTTCGACCACTTGTTCCTGGTCCGGCCACCGAGACGGACCTCGCGTGGCTGCAGTACACCGGCGGGACGACCGGTAGGCCCAAGGGCGTGATGCAGCCTCATCGGTCGATGGTGCAGATGGTCTGTGCGCACATGGCCGATTTCGAACAGCCGCACTTGCCGCGGTACTTGGCCCCGGCTCCGCTTACCCATGCCGCCGGGCTCGGTGTCCTCCCGACGCTGCTTCGTGGGGGCACCGTCGTGATCGAGCAGGGTTTCGATCCCGGCCGATTCCTCGACATCATCGAGGCAGAACGCATCAACTGCGTCACCGGCATTCCGACGATGATCTACACGCTGCTGGACGAGGAGCGCCCGGAGACGAGAGACCTGTCCAGCCTCGAGGTGATCTGGTACGCCACCGGGCCGATGTCTCCGGTGCGCCTGGCCGAGGCTCGTGAGCGCATCGGTCCGGTCTTTTCCCAGATATACGGGCAGACGGAGTCGACCGGCATCGGGACGGTCCTGCCCAAGGCCGCGCACGAGACCACGAGCCTGGAGCGGCTTGCCTCCTGTGGTCGTCCCGTGGTCGGCAACCGCGTCAGGCTGATCGATGAGGACGGTCACGACGTTCCCGTGGGCGAGGTGGGTGAGATCGCCATGCGCAACCGCGGCGTCATGCTCGGCTACCGGAACCTTCCCGAGGAGACGGAGGCAGCGCTCAAGGGCGGATGGCTGCACACCGGAGATCTCGCCCGCCAGGACGACGAGGGCCTGCTCTACATCATCGACCGCAAGAAAGACATGATCATCTCCGGCGGCTTCAACATCTACGCGAGCGAAGTCGAGGCCGCTCTGGCAGGGCACCCCTCGGTCGGCTCGGCGGCGGTGATCGGCGTGCCCGACGACAGGTGGGGCGAGATCGTCACCGCGTTCGTGGTCGCGCGCCCTGGGCAGGACGTCGACGTCCTCGCCCTCCAGTCCTTCGTGAAGCAGGTCAAGGGCTCGATGTATTCGCCCAAGAAGGTCGTGGTCGTCGACTCGCTTCCCCAGACGCCGGTGGGAAAAGTGGACAAGAAAGCGTTGCGCGCACCCTATTGGAGCGACCCGGCGCGCAAAGTCAACTGACACTCCCACATCTTTCCGTCAACCAGTCACGAAAGGTAAACAGCATTGACGACACCGCCACCCCGGCTGATCGACTTCCACTCCCACTGGGGCACCGAGCGAGGTTGGAAGGGGAGCCCGTACGAGACCGCCGAGGACCGGGAGGCCCTGCGGGGCTACTTCAAGTGGGGCATGAACTTCGTCAGCGACGAGGAGCAAGCAGCGCAGTTTCGTCAGGCCAACGCCAAGGTGATGCTCGACTTCGCGTACACGTACAAGATGGATGCCGGTGCGCTACGAGATCAGCACGACTACGCCTTCGACTTCGCTCACAAGCACCCCGACGTCGTGCTCGGCAACTGGATCGGCATCGACCCGACGCAGCCCGCTCACGTCAAGGAGCTCGAGCGCTGCCTGAGTGAGGGACCCGGACTGATCGGACTGACGGTTCACTCGTTCACCCCGGCCGGCCCACCAGACCAGCCGGAGTGGGAGACCTGCCTCAACCTGTGCATCGAGGCCAACCGTCCGGTGTTGGTTCATGTGGGCATGTCCGCGACCGGCGCCGGAACCCGTGGCGGTATGGGCATCACACTCGAGGGCTGCCACCCCCGGTACGTCGACCGCATCGCAGCGACTCATCCCGACCTGAACGTGATCGCCGCGCGGGTGGCGTGGCCCTGGCAGTCAGAGATGATCGCAGTCGCACTCCACAAGGCGAACGTCTGGATGGAGCTCCACGGCTGGTCTCCGCGCTACTTCCCCGACGAACTCAAGCGCGAGATCGGCAAACGGCTCCGCAAGCGGGTGTTCTTCGGCGCCGACTACCCGATGCTCAGCCACGAACGGCTGGTGGAGGAGTGGCGCGAGCAGGGCTTCTCGTCGGACGTTCTCGACGACGTGTTCTCGGGCAACGCCGAATCGTTCCTTACCTCAATCGGAGTCGAGTGATGGACCTGGGACTGACCGGGAAGGTGGCCATCGTGGGCGGTGGCAGCGATGGCCTGGGCTTCGCGATCGCCGATCGCCTTTTGCGTGAAGGCGCCTTCGTCACGATCTTCGCGCGTCGCGCGGAGAAGATCTCGGCCGCCGCGGAACAACTTGCCGGCAGGTACGGCCAGGATCGGGTCCTCGGGCTTGCCGCCGATTGCTCGGTCGACGCCGACCTCGAGCGGGTCACGGCCGAAACGCTCGCGCGGTTCGGTGAGGCTGTCCACGTCCTGGTCACCAACGACGGTGGACCGCCGATCCGCCGGATCTCGGAACTCACCGACGACGTGTGGCTGCAAGCGTTCGCACGCCACTTCTTCTACGTTGTCCGGTCCGTGCGAGCGACGCTGCCGCACATGACGGCCGAAGGGGGCAGCATCCTCAACGTCGTCTCGGGTGTCGTCGAGCGCCCGGCCGTCGGCATGGCGGCGCCCGTGGCGGTGTGGTCCGCGGTGATCGGTTACGCCAAGACCCTGGCCTTGGAGGTCGGGAAGCACGACATCACCGTCAACACCCTGTTGTCCGGCTACTTCGACACCCCGCTGCTGGGCAGGACGCTCGACAGGCAGCCGGAACTCTCCAAGGCTCGCCTGGGGAGCGGGTTGCCGATGGGACGCATCGGGGAGCCCCGCGAGTTCGCCGACGTGGCCGGTGCGCTCGTGTCACCGAACCTGAGATTCGTCACCGGCGCGGTCATTCCCGTCGACGGCGGGGCCGGTATCGGGATGGGCGCGAGCTTCGATTCGCCGCCCGCCTCGGAGTGACCCTCTCCGGCACTGGGGCAACTCGGACCGTGCTGCCCACGCAACACGCTCGTGCCTGTGGCCCGTCCGCGGGATGGTCACATCGCCGAGGAGGGGCCACACCAGATGCACACACCCCCGGCACCGGGCAGGTCGGCCCGCCTGCCCGTCGAGAAGGGCGGGTGAGAAGACCGGCTCACCTCTCCTCGAGAAGCTCCACGACCTGGAACGCGTCCCGGACAAGGTTCGGTCGAGGAAGCCCCGGACACTCATAGCGACGAACATGGTTTCGTCTCTCTCTCGGGTCTCAAGTCCATTACGGAGGATCACCTTGTCCTGTTGACGGGAAGCCGATGCGGCGGCGGCCTCAAGACGGTGTCGGTGGCACCGGCCGGTTGTTGAGGTCGACCGACAGGAAGATCTCGTTGCCGACCGGGCGCCGCAGCTCCTCGGCCAGCTGCCCGATCAGCCCCGCGGTACGGGCCAGCAAGGCGAATCCGCGCAGCAGCGGCAGCGGCAGGTGCAAATCGGCCAGCGCGGCGCCACAGACGCCGGCGCCGTTGAGGGGCAGTGTCTTGCCCAGCACCTGCGGGTGCACGCGGCCGATCGCCTCGAACAGCGCCAGGTGCGGACCGAACCGGTTCTCTTCGCGAGCGATCTGAAACAGCCGCGGCGTGCGGGGGTCACCCTGCTTGTGCACGTGGTGACCCAGCCCGGGGATGAAGCGTCCGGCTTTCCGCTGGGTGCGCACCGTCCGCAGGGCCAGCTCGTCCCAGCCCGCGTCATCCGGCGGAATCTCCTCCACTGTGGACAACACGTCGGCCAGGAACCGCCCGCAGTCCTCGGTCACGCCGAGGAATCGCGAACCGCCACCGAGCAGACCCGGACCTCACCGGCTTCGGGGCGGCGCTGGGTGGCCAGCCAGACGGCCAGCTCGCCGAAGGACACCTGTCCCATCACATCCTGGGCGAGGTCGTGTCCTAGCAGCGTCCGGCGGCCTCGCCGACCCGGGGATGGCTGATCGCGTCGGCGGGGTGCGCGTGGGTCGTGACTCTGCCGTCACCACCGGGGTCCACCTCGATCAGATCGCTTTCGACCCTGGACTGGCCTTCGCCAAGGAACCCCGTGCACAACTGGCAATTGCCGGCCAACCTCGACGCGCTGGCCGGACTCGGCCATCCGATCGTCGTGGGTGCTTCCCGAATGTCTTTCCTGAGCTCACTTCCGGGGGTGGCTTCATCGTCAGAATCCCGTGACGAGGCAAACGGGTGGTTTGAGGCGCTGGTCGCTCCGGGCACACTCACTCGCCAGAACTGTTCGTGAGGCGACGTGGGCGCCATGTCCAGAACGTGATGATCACCGGCCTGCCGGCTCGGTGAAAGTGCCCGAATTCCTCGTCGTACGCGAAGCGCCAGGGGTCTGGCATCTCGAATCCACTGCGCCGCGCCGCGCAAACCAGGCTGCCGACGGTGGCCACACCAACGGGTCAGCCGAGCACGCGTAGCACCTGGTCGACCGCCGCGCGCAGCCGTTGCAGGTCGTGGCCCGCGCGGTGGCGTACCCGCAGCCCGGCGAGGGTGGTGAACAGCAGGTCGGCGGTGGCCTCAGCATCGAGGTCGGCAGCCAGTTCACCGGCGGCGATCCCACGACGCAACAACGCGGCGATTGCGGCCGTCGCGCCTTGGAATGCCGCATCCACGCGCCGACTGGTTTCCGGGTCGTCCGTGCCTAGTTCAGTGGCGGTATGGATGACCAGGCAGCCTGGCAAGTCGGTCGGCTCGACCATCGAGTAGAGCCATTCGCGCAACACGAGGCGGACGGGCCGGTCGTCCTCCAGTGCGGCGGTGCAGCGTGCGGACTCCGACGCCTGGTAGTGGTCCAGAGCGCGCAGAAACAGCGCGTGCTTGTCCCCGAAGGTCCGGTAGAGGCTGCTCGGGTTGAGGGCGAGCGCCTCCCCGAGGTCGCGGGTGGACGTGGCGTGGTAGCCGCGCCGATGGAACAGCTCCGTCGCGCGCGCGACCACTTCCCCCTCGTCGAACTGCCGGGACCGTGCCACGCACCCCAGAGTACCCCAGTTGTGGAGCGATCGCTCCCGCTGTACTGTCCTGATCCATACGGGAGCGATCGCTCCCAAAAGGGAGGCAGTGATGGGCAACAAGGTGGCCGTCGTCAGCGGTGGCACGAAGGGCATCGGCGCTGCGGTCGTCGAGCGCCTGCGCAAGGACGGCTACTGGGTCGTCACGGGTTCGCGCTCGGCTACGCCAGAGCGGGGTGACAACCTGACCGTGGTCCGCGCGGATCTCGCGACCGCCGAGGGGGTCGAGGCGCTCGCTGCTGCCGCACTGCAGCAAGGCCGGGTCGACGTGCTGGTCAACAACGTCGGGCAGTTCGAGGCCCGGAGTTCGTTCCTCGACGTCACCGACGCGCAGTGGGAGCAGGGTTTCAACGCGAACGTCCTGTCGGCCGTGCGCCTCACGCGCACACTGCTGCCGGCACTGCTGGAACGCGGCGGAGCGATCGTCAACGTGTCGTCGATCAACGCACGGCTGCCGTTCCCGATGGTCGTGGACTACTCCGCGCACAAAGCTGCGCTGACCAACCTCACGACGGCGCTGTCGGAGGAGTTCGCACCGCGAGGGGTCCGGGTGAACGCCGTGTCGCCCGGGCCCGTCCGCACGCCGGGCTGGACCGATGACGGCCGTCTCGGCGACAGCATGGCCAACGCGTCGGGCACCACTCGCGAGCAGGTACTGGACGAGGGCGTGCCCGCGAGCATGGGCATCGCACTCGGCCGGATGGGGGAAGCCGATGAAATCGCCGACGCGGTCGCGTTCCTCCTCGGGCCGCAGGCGCGTTGGATCACCGGCACGGACCTCGTGATCGACGGCGGGACCGTCAAGGCGGCGTGACGCTCCCCGGGGTTTCGGGCCCCGGGTGCGCCCCGAGGCCCGAAACCCGCGGAAGCCTGCTTTCGCCGAACCGTCGGCGGGATGGACAAGCCCTCGCCCGGCCGCCGTCAGCTCGCCTGGGCAGCCTGCATCCCGTCCGCGGTCCCCGGCATGGCGTCGAGCGCGGCGTCGTCGGTCCTCCGGGCGGTCAGCTGTGCGGGCGGCACACACTGACCGTCCGGTGTGACGAACGCCAGTTGCGCGGCCGTGCCCGTATCTTCCAGGGTGAAGCGTGGCGAGGTGCCGCCGGGACGCGGCCGGTAGGCGCGGCCCCAGCTCGCCAGCGCCGCCATGACCACGTTCAGGCCGCGGCCGGCTTCGGTGAGCACGTACTCCTCCCTGGCCCGCAGCCCCGGCTCCCGATAGGTCCGCCGCTCCATGAGCCCTTCGTCCACGAGCTGCGCGAGCCGTTTGGCCAGGATGTTCGGCGCGATCCCCAGCTCCTCCCGGAATTCCTGGAACCGCGTCGAGCCCGCCAGCATCGCCTCCCGGACGATCAGCAGCGTCCAGCTGTCGCCGAGCACCTGCAGCGTCCGGGCGATGGAGCAAGTCGAGTCCTTGCCGAGCGTCTTGGGCACACCACCATCGTACCCACTTGGGTAGCTCCCAGCTAGCCAGCTTGGCCGCCACGCTGGGTTGCACGAAGAAATCCAGCGATGCTAGCTTGCTGAAAGCAAGTCAGCAGCCTTGCAGCACTCCCAGCGCGCCACGGGCGTGCGAACCGTCCGCACTTCGCATCAAGGAGGCCCATCGTGCCGTCGACCCCAGTCCAGCGCCGCGCGGCCTTCGCCGAGCTCGTCCGGTCTCCCGGGCCCCTCGTGCTTCCGGGCGCCTACGACGCCTTGACCGCGAAGCTCGTCGAACGCGCCGGTTTCCCCGCGACCTACCTCGGCAGTTTCGCCGCTGCCGCAAGCACGTTCGGGGAGCCGGACGTCGGGCTGCTCACGCTGACCGAAATGGTGGACGCGGCGCGCCGGATCGTGGAGGCGACCGAGCTGCCCGTGCTGGTGGACGGCGAGAACGGCTTCTACGGGCCCGAGAACATCTGGCGGACGGTACGGGCCTTCGAAGTCGCCGGCGTAGTGGGTATCCACATCGAGGACAACCTCGGCGGCAAGCACACGTCGCGACCAGCGGGACTGATGTCTCCCGAACGGATGGCGAAGCGCATCCGGGCGGCGCTGGACGCCCGCACAGATCCGACCTTCCAGATCATCGCTCGGTCGGACGCGGCCTGGGTGCACCGGGACATCGACGATGCCGTCACCCGCCTGCAGAGCTATGTCGCGGCCGGGGCCGACGCGGTTTTCGCTCCCGCGATTCCCGCGGCCAAGCTGAAGGAGGTCCGCTCGCGCATCGACGCCCCCGTCATGGTGGCCGCGGACCTGTTCGACGCTCCAGGCGGCGACCGCCCCGGCAGCACGCTCGAGGAGTACGCCGACGCCGGAGCGGACATCCTCCTGCTGTGGTACAGCCTCATCGGCGCGGCGGCCAAGAGCGTCACAGCGGTTCTCGACGCACTCAAGGAGGGCCGGGAGGTCGCCGACATAGGCGACCTGATGCTGGGGCAGCACACGTTTGAGTCCCTTATGGACTACGCCGCCTACGAGCGACGCGCCGCCCGGTACCAGTGACGCCTCCAGCCCCGCATTCCCAGTCCGTTCTGACGAAAGACAGTAACCCCATGAACAACGACAATCGCACCGGCGCCACCGCATTCACCGACGCGCGGGTGATCGTAGGCGACGGCACCACGGTTCTCGACGACGCCGTGATCACTGTCCAGAATGGACGCATCACCGGCCTCAGTCAGGCGCCCGCCGGTGACCTCACCGGCGCGAAAGTGGTCTCGTTGCGGGGCAAAACGGTCATTCCCACCCTGGTCAACCCGCACGGGCACATCGGCTACATGCGAGATGCTGCCTGCGATCCGGGCTTCTATTCGCGCGAGAACATCCTCGACCACCTCCGCCGGTTCGCCTACTACGGCATCAGCACGTTCCAGTGCCTCGGAACCGACCGGAACGGCATCGAGATCGCCATCCGCGACGAGCAACGCTCCGGAACCCTCGACGACCCGGATCTGGCGACCTTCTTCACCGCGGGTTCCGGCCTGGTCGCGGCGCCCGGCCCCGGGCAGGCCAGTGGCGCGCCGTTCTTCGCCGTCGACGCGGTGCATCAGGTGACCGACCCGGCCGACGGGCGGGCCTTCGTGCGCGAGCTCGCGGGACGGAAGGTCGACGCGGTCAAGTTCTGGATCGACGACCGGGGCGGTGCCGCGGCCAAGCTGTCGCCGGAGGCGTGCCGCGAGATCGTCGACGAAGCCCACCAGCACGGCATCCAGGCCGCGGCGCACATCTACACCGTCGAGGACGCGAAGGTCGCGCTCGACGCCGGTGCCGACATCCTCGCCCACATGCCCCGCAGCCCAGGTCCCGACCAGGAGCTGATCGAACGACTCGTCGAGCGCGACACCGCGGTCTTCACCTCGATGAGCGTGCAGGGCCCGACGCGCACCGAATGGCTGGACGATCCGGCGGTGCGGGAGACGCTGCCGGCCACAGCCATCGAGGAGCTGCGTGGCCGGATGCAGGCGCGAGGCGGGGAGCCACTGTTCGACACCGGCGAGACCTACCGTCGCCTGCAGGAGAACTTCGCCACCCTGCACCAAGCCGGCGTCCGGCTCGTCTACTCGGCCGACACGGGCCTGCTCGCGCAGCTCCCAGGGCTCGCCGAGCACCGGGAGCTCGAAGCGCTGGTCGAGGCGGGCCTGTCCCCGCTCGAGGCCATCGAATTCGCCACCCGGCGCTCGTCCCACCTGCTGGGGCTGACCGACCGGGGAACCATCGAGGTCGGCAAGCGGGCCGATCTGCTGGTCCTCGACGCCGACCCGCGCGCGGACATCACCAACACCCGCCGCATCGCCGATGTCGTGCTCGAGGGGCGGGTCGTGGACCGCGAACGTCTGCGGCGGCAGTGGCGAACCGACGGCGAGTGACCCGTTGCCCGATCGGCGCCCCTGCGGTAACCCGCGGTGCCGGCCGCTTGTAAGTGCGACCAGCCGAGTACGGCTCCCCCGGCGGGCCATCACACCACTCGGACCCCACCGTGACGCCGGGACCGCCGCGTCGCGGGCATTAGGCCGCCACCGCCACACCCCGACCGAAATACACGGGCACCCTTTCCTTCAGTGTCTTGTACCGACCGGTCAATATGCCTATAGTTCAGGCAACGTCGCGCGCCACTGCTCCCCAGGATCGTGGGCGCGTCGTCCGCCTCCTGCCCCAGCTCTCGTGCGGGGCAGGCGGCATCCACCCGGTCGGCCCCACCGCCGGAACGGATCAGATCGACCGGTACAAAGCGCCGCGTGGTGAAGCGAATCTCCCCCGAAGTCGTTGGAGGTAATGATGGTGGTCGAGCAACAACAGGCGGCGCGGGTCAACCCTGCGCGCGTGGCCTTCGCCAGCTTCGTCGGAACGGCGATCGAGTGGTACGACTTCTTCCTGTTCGGTTCGGCGGCGACCCTGGTGTTCAACACCCAGTTCTTCCCCACCCTGAGCCCGTTGGCCGGGACTCTCGCGGCCTTCGCGACGTTCGGCGTCGCCTTCGTCGCGCGCCCGCTGGGCGGTATCGTGTTCGGGCACTTCGGCGACCGGCTCGGCCGGAAGCGGATGCTGATCCTGTCCCTGCTGTTGATGGGCGGCGGGACGGTCGCTATCGGCGTGTTGCCCACCTACGCCCAGATCGGCCTCGCCGCGCCTCTGCTGCTGGTTCTCGTCCGGCTGATCCAGGGCTTCGCGGTCGGCGGCGAATGGGGTGGCGCCGTGCTGATGGCGGTGGAACACGCTCCGCCGCGGCGGCGGGCCTTCTACGGCAGCTGGCCGCAGGCCGGCGTCCCGGCCGGGCTCGTGCTGTCGGCCGCGGCGTTCCTCGCGGTGCAGCAACTGCCGAAGGACCAACTGTTGTCGTGGGGCTGGCGCCTGCCGTTCCTGGCCAGCGCGGTGCTCATCGCGGTCGGCTTCTACGTGCGTTCCCGCCTCAGCGAGTCGCCTGAGTTCGAGCAGGTGTCGCAGGCCCGGGAAGTGTCGAAGTTCCCGCTGAAGGACACCCTGCGACGTTCCCTCCGCTCCGTTCTCGTCGGTCTGTTCGCCCAAGCCGCTTCCAACATCCCCTTCTACGTGGTGACCGTGTTCGTGCTGTCGTACGGCCCCGGCGAGGCCGGCATCTCTCGCAGCACGGTACTGACCTGCTTGATCGTCGCCTCGTTGCTGGACATCGCCGCAGTGCCGCTGGTGGCCGTCCTCGCCGACCGCATCGGCAGGCGGAACGTCCTGCTGGCCGGGGCGGTCTACTCGGCCCTCGCCGCGTTCCCGTTCTTCTGGCTGATCGACAGCGGCGCCCCCGCCGCGGTGCTCATCGCGATGTTCCTGTTCGCCTGCGTCGGCCACGCGCTGAGCTACAGCGCCATGGCCGGCTTCCTGGCTGAGCTGTTCGACGCCGAGCACCGCTACACCGGCGTCTCGGTCGCGTACCAGGTGGGCGGGCTGATCACCAGCGGCCCGGCGCCGTTCATCGCCGCGGCCCTGTTCGCCGGCTTCGGTGGCTCCTGGGTGATCTCCCTGTACATCGTCCTGGCGTGCGCGATCACGTTCACCGCGCTCCTGTTCACGCCACGCCGGCACTGAGCGGCGGGCGGCGGCCGCCGCGTACGGCATCGACGTCCGGAAAACCGCTGATCCAGAGCCGGGCCCCGCGGTCGGAACCGCGGGGCTACCGGCCCACGAGCGTGGTGACCAGTGTTTCGGCGATGGCGTGGAGCTCGTCAGGCGTGTGGTCCACCCGTTCCAGCACGGCGATGCCGCGGGTGGTGGTGACGACCAAGCGCGCGACCGCCCTGGTGTCGGCGGCCAGTTCCACGCCGTCGTCGATGGTGACGAGCGCGTCGTGGACGAGGTCTTCCAGCTTGTCCAGCATCACGCGGACCGCGCTTTCCACCCGGGGAGAGTCCGTCGCGGCCTCGACGGCCGTGCGGGTGGACAGGCAGCCGCGGGACGGGGAGCCGGCTGAGAACATGGCGATGCAGTAGTCGAAGAAGGACAGCAGGGCGGTCCGCTTGTCGGGGCCGTTCAGCGCGTCACGGGCGCCGGCGAGGAAGCGGTCGGTGTATTCGCCGAAGGCACGAAGGAAGATCTCCTCCTTGCCCCCGTAGGCGTGGTACAGCGAGCCACGCTGGACACCGGTGCCCGCGGCGAGGTCGAGCATCGACGTCGCGCGGAACCCCCGCTCGGCGAAGACATCGAGCGCGCGCTCGAGCGCCACTCGCTCGTCGAACTGCCGAACCCCGGCCATGAAACTCCTTCCTGTCCCGCGCCGGGCAACTCTACCGGGATCGAAGATGCTGCCTCCGGACAGCAGCAGCGCCACGACCCAGCCGATCACCGCGGCGGGCACGAGCGACGACAGCAGGCCTGGCCCGCTCAGCTCGGCCGACAGCACGACCGCCGTGGCCGGCGCACGGGCCCCGGCCGCGAGGCAGGCGGCCATTCCCACGACGGCCGCCCCCGGTACCGGGAACGCGGCGCCTACGGCCGCGCCGACGAACAGCGTCGGACCGATGGTGCCACCCACCCCGCCGACGCCGAGGGTGACGCTCGTCGCGAGGATCTTGGCGGCCGCCAACAGGAGCAGGGCGCCGGTGCTTCCGGATCCCCTGGCCGTGTGGGTGATGACGTCCTGCCCGATCCCACCCACCTGGGGCACCGCGAGGACAGCCGCGCCCATCAGCACCCCACCGACAGCCGGGCGCGCCCACTCGGACCACCGCCACACCAGATCGGCTGCCCGCCGCACCACGTGAAGGCTCCAGATCAGCAGGACCCCGGCGACCCCGGCGAGCAGCGCCACCGGCACGGTGGCCAGGTGCGGGCCGAACCCGGCGATGTCCGGTCCGGGCAGCCGCAGTGGCTCTCCCGGCAGGGCCCAGGCGACCGTGGTTCCGGAGACGGCCCCGGCCACTATCGCGGCCAGCTCGAGCGGGCTCACGCCGGTCAGCAGGACTTCCACGACCAGGACGACGCCGGCCATCGGCGCCTGGAAGGACCCGGCGACACCGCCCGCCACGGCGGACGCCACCGTCGATCGCACCAGCGTGGCCGGTACTCGCGGCAGCCGCACCAGCGCCGAGCCGAGTGCCGCGGAGATGTGGATGATCGGGCCCTCGCTCCCGGCCGATCCGCCGGAGCCGAGGGTGAGACCGGCGGCAATCCCCTTGACGCCCGCGACGCGGGGACGGAGTGGCTCCGCCGTCGCGAGCGCTCGCCGGACCTGCGGAACCCCGCCGCCCCCGGCCTCCGGCGCGCACACCGCCAGCAACGGCCCGTAGGCCAGCGCTGCCACTGCCGGGGCGAGAAGAACCACCGGCACCGGCGCACCGTGCAGCAGCCACCGGCATTCCGCCACGGTCTGGATGAGAGCGACACCGGAAGCGCCGGCCAGGGCACCCGCGATCACCGCGAGCACCAAGGCCGCGGGCCATCTTCGCGTCATCGGGGAAAGGCCCCGGCCGACGGCGCCGGTATCCGGCCATTCGGGCCGCCCGCAGTCAGCTTGGATGCGGCCGCCGTGTGTCCGAAAGCGACAGCGGCGGCAGCGCGGAGCGGACCACAACCGTCCGCCACCGGAACACGGCCGGCGCCGGTGGGGACGGGACGCGTTCGACCGTGCCGGGAGACCTCGCGACCGCCACGGTCGGCGGGCCCGCGACGCACGATCAGGCCGACTGCGGGGTCAGACGCTGGAAGAGTTCCCACGCAGCCCGCTCGACGTGGTTGTGCAGCAGCTTGCCGTCTTCGCGCACCTCCCACACCGCGGTTCCGCTGAACGAGATCGGCCGTCCGTCCGGCTCGGTGCCGAGCATTCCCTTGTTGCGGCCGTGCACCCGCCAGCGCGAGGCCACACGGCTGCCGTCGTGGTTCTGGAACGTTTCGATGACTTCCAGCCTGAAGTCGTCGATCTTCTCCCGGAACGCCCGGATCCACGCCTTGAAGTTCTCGCGCCCTTCGATGCGCTCGCCCGCGTTCGTGATGACGAAGTCCTCGACGACGTAGCGGTCCGCGGCGTCCGGGTTGCCCGCGTTCCACACGTCGCGCCAGAAGGACTCGACCACTTCCACCGAGTTCACCGGCAACCTCCTTGAGCTATGTTTGACAACACTGTCAAACATAAGCGGTCCCGCCTTCGCAGCCCAGCTTTTTGCGAGCACCGCCACACGACAACGGCCGGGCACCCAAGGTGCCCGGCCGGATCTGTCGTTTCGGTGGTCAGCCCGCGACCGTGAAGGCGTCCTCGAATGTGTAGCCGCCGAGCAGTTCCCGGGCGGCCACCATGTACTGGATGGTGGGCGTGCCCTCCTCCAGCCAGTTCAGGCGCGCGTCGCGGTAGAGGCGTTCGATCGGGTACTTCCGCGTGTAGCCGATCCCGCCGTGCACCAGCAGCGCGCGGTCGGTGACCCGGCCGACAGCCTCCAGGCCGAACTGCTTGACCAGTGACGACTCGGCCGGGATCCGCTTGCCGCTGTCCCATTTGGACGCCGCGTCCGCCAGCATGCCGCGCAACGCGTACACGTCGGCGGCCATCTCGGCCAGGTAGCGCTGGATCGCCTGGCGCTGCGCGATCGGCTTGCCGAACGTGACCCGCTCCTGCGCGTAGTTCAGCGACAGCTCCAGCGCCCGCGACGCCGTGCCCAGCGAAGAGGCGGCGATGAACACCCGGCTGATCTCCAGCGCCCGCTCCAGGTGCGCGCCACCCTCCCCCTCGGCGCCGACCAGAGCCGACACCGGCACCCGCACATCCTCGAACGTCAGCTCGCCGTGCTCGGCACCCTTGCAACCCATCGTCTCCGGCAGCGGCGCGATGGAGAACCCGGGGGTGTCGCGCGGCACGATGAGCGCCGAAACGTCCTTGTCGGACGTCTTGGCGAACACCAGGAAGTGCGAGGCGATGTCGGAGTTGGTGATGAGCCACTTTCGCCCGTTGAGCACGTACTCGTCACCCTCGCGCCGCGCGGTGGTCGACAGGTCGGCGCCGGTCCCGTTGCCCGGCTCGGTGAGCGCGAAGGCCAGCGACTTCTCGCCGGTCGCCGCGCCCGGCAGGATCTCCTTCTTCTGAGCATCGTTCCCGATCTCGGAAAGGGCGTGCGCGAAGGAGTTGTGCACGTGCACGATGGCCCGGATGCCACCCTGGATCTTCGCGAACTCGGCCAGGATCGGCAGGTACTGCGCCATCGACAGCCCGGCGCCGCCGTACTCCTGGGGCACGATCAGGCCGAACGCGCCACACGAACGCAGCGCGGGCATGACGATGTCGTAGGGAATGGTTTCGGTGTCCTCGATCTGGTGTTCCAGCGGGTCGAGCTCGTCCCAGATCGTGGCGAGCACACTGTCGCGCAGCTTCCGGTACTCCTCGGCGGGCAGGCCTGCGTTCATCATTTCCTCCTTGGGATCTAAAGCGTCCAGCCGCCGTCGGCGGCGAGCACCGCACCTGTGCAGAACGTCGCGTCCTCGGCCAGGAAAACCGCGGCACGGGCGATTTCCTCGACCGTGCCGAACCGCCCCAGCAGCGTGGCATCGGCGATCCTGGCGCGGGCCACGTCCGGGATCGCCGACGTCATGTCGGTGTCGACGAAGCCCGGCGCGAGCACGTTGACCCGCACCCCCTTGGGCGCGAGTTCCTTCGCCAGGGAGCGGGCGAAGCCCACGGCCGCCGCCTTGGCGCTCGCGTAGGCCGTGTCGCCGGGGAAACCCACGGAGCCGACCGCGGAGCCGACCAGCACGACGCCGGGGGTCGCCCCCTGGGTCAGCCACGGGATCGCGGCCTGGACGAGCGCGGCGGTGCTTCTCAGGTTCGCCTCGACGACCTGCCACCAGTCGTCGAGATCGATCTTGGCGAGCTTGCCGCCCTGCCACACCGCGGCGTTGAGCACGAGCGTGTCGAGCCGGCCCCACTGGCCGGTGACCTGCTCGATCACCGCCCTGGCGCCCTCGGGCGCGGCGAGGTTGAAGGGCACCGGCAGAACTCGGTCCGGGTGGACCGCGGCGAGCTTCTCGACGAGCTCACCGCCGGTCCGGTAGGTACCCGCGACCCGCAGGCCCCGGTCGAGAAGCTGCTGCGCGATGCCGGCTCCGATACCGCGGGAGGCGCCGGTGACCAGGGCCACCCGCTCGCCCGTCATGCTGTCGTCTGCATCCATCACAGTATTGTACCGATCGGTCTATACGAATAGGTGTGTGACATTTATCGGAAAGAGAGGGTCAGATCCGCTCGACGATCGTGGCGTTGGCCATGCCGCCCCACTCGCACATCGTCTGGAGCCCGAAGCGGGCCCCGCGACGCTCCAGCGCGCCGACGAGAGTCGTCATGATCCGGGCGCCGCTGGCGCCCAGCGGGTGGCCGAGCGCGATGGCACCGCCGTGCACGTTGAGCCGGTCGTGCTCCACCTTGAGATCGTTCATCCAGGCCAGCGGCACAGGCGCGAACGCCTCGTTCACCTCGAACAGGTCGATGTCGTCGGCGGTCAGCCCGGCGCGCTCGAGCACGGCGCGGGTGGCCGGCACGACGCCCATGAGCATGACGATCGGGTCGTCCCCGACAACGGCCATCGAGTGCACCCGCGCCCGCGGGGTCAGGCCCAGCTGCTCGGCCTTCTCCGCGCTCATCAGCAGGACGCCCGCCGCACCGTCGGTCAGCGGCGAGGAGTTGCCCGGCGTGATCTTCCAGTCGATCTCGGGGAACCGCCGCACAGCCACTTCGTCCACGAAGGACGGCCGGAGCCCGGCGAGCGTCTGGACCGTGGTCCCCGGCCGGACGGTCTCGTCGACGACCACCTCGGGCGCGTCGGTGACGGTGATCAGATCGGGCGCGAAGGCATCCCGCGCGGCTGCTGCGCGATGGTGCGAGACCGCGGAGAACTCGTCCAGCTCGTCGCGGTCCAGCTGCCAGCGGGCGCAGATCAGCTCGGCGGACAGCCCCTGGCCGATGAGTCCGCCACCGGGAAACCGCTCCGCGATCCGGGTGCCGAGGTGGTCGGCACCCTGGGCGTCGGAGTGCATCGGCACCCGCGACATCGATTCGACACCGCAGGCGATCACGATGTCGGCCGCGCCGGCCTGGATCGCCTGTGCGGCGAAGTGCACGGCCTGCTGACTCGAACCGCACTGCCGGTCGATCGTGGTCGCCGGCACCGAGGGCGGGAAGCCCGCGGCCAGCACGGCGCTGCGGGTGGGGTTGATCGCCTGCTCCCCCGCCTTGGTGACGCAACCGCCGATCACGTCGTCGACCAGGGCCGGATCGAGATCGGCGCGCTGGACGAGGGCGGTGAGGACGTCGGCGAGCAGGTGCACGGGGTGGACGTGCGACAGCGCACCGCCCTTCTTCCCCTTGCCGACGGGCGTGCGCACAACGTCGACGATGACCGCGTCGCGCACTGGTGTCATGGTTCCTCCCTGGGGCGGGTTCACACCGACCGGCGGGTGCCGATCGGCAGCCGGGACGGCAGGGCGGGCATCGGGCTGCCCGTGCGGCCGCCGGGCACGCCGGCGAAGCGATAGGGCACCGGCTCCCGGCCTGGCTGGACGACGACGACCTCGCTCGGGTCGTCGCCGACGGCGCACGAGACCAGCGCGTGCGCCACATCGGGCACGGTGACCAGCGGGAACCCGAGCCGGTCGAGCTCGGGACGGGCGGCGCCCAGCATCGGCGTGTCGACCAGGCCGGGGCAGACCGCGTGCAGCCCGACGCCCTTGGCGGCGAGCGTGGGCGCGTACCCCCGGACCAAGCCGATCACCGCGTGCTTCGTCATCGCGTACACCGGATCGAACGGCACCGCGGTCATGCCCGCGAGTGACGCGGTCACGACCGCGCGTCCGCCCTCGGCCACCAGGTGGGGCACCAGAGCCCGCAAGCCGTGGACCACGCCGTCGACGTTCACCGACCAGGCACGGCGATAGGCCGCGGGGTCGACGTCGAGGAGCTCCGCTTCCCCGAGTGCGACGCCCGCGTTCAGCACCAGTGCGGCGAGGGGAACGCCCGCGGCCTCGACGGCGTCGACCGCCACTTTCCAGGCCCCGGCGTCACCCACGTCGAAGGCCACCGAGGAGACGGCTCCGGCTTCATCGGCCGCGCGGCGGGCCGCCTCGGCGTCGAGGTCGGCGACGATGACATGCAGTCCGCGTTCGGCGAGTTGCCGGACGACCTCGCGGCCGATTCCGCCCGCTCCGCCGGTGACGAGGGCACACCCCGCGCTACTGGCCACGTTTCCTCCCGGGATCCGACGCTGGACTACTTGAAAGAATACTTGTACAGACCGATCAGTACAAGCCTTTGCGCAGAGTTCGGCCCGCCCTCACCCAGGCGGATTCCCTACCGCGGCGCCATCCGGATCGCTCCGTCCATCCGGATGACTTCGCCGTTGAGGTAGTCGTGCTCGACGATGGTGGCGACGAGCCGCGCGTACTCGTCGGGCCGCCCGAACCGCGACGGGAACGGAACGCCGGCCGCGAGCCCGGCTCGGTACTCCTCGGCGACGGTGGCCATCATCGGGGTGTCGATGATGCCGGGCGCGATGGTCATCACCCGGATGCCCGAGGACGCCAGATCCCGGGCCGCGGGCAAGGTCAGCCCGACGACGCCGCCTTTGGAGGCGGCGTAGGCGACCTGCCCGATCTGCCCGTCGAACGCGGCGGCCGACGCGGTGTTGACCACCACTCCGCGGGCGCCGTCCGCCAGCGGCTCGGTCGTGGCGATCGCCTCGGCGGCGACGGCGAGCACGGTGAAGGTGCCGGTGAGGTTGATGTCGAGGACCTTCCGGAAGAGGGCCACGTCGTGCCTGCCCGAGCGGGACAGGACGCGGGCAGACGGGGCGATCCCCGCGCAGTTCACCGCGATCCGCAGCGGCACGCCCGCGCCGGCGGCCTTGTCGACGGCCGCCTGCACCTGGTCGGCGTCGGTGACGTCGGCCTCGACATAGGTCACCCCCTCAACCGGGGCGGCCGCCGCGACCGCCGCGGGCAGGTCGAGCGCGAAGACCCGCGCCCCCTTCTCCGCCAGCAGGCGGGCCGTCGCCTGGCCGAGCCCGGACGCACCGCCGGTGACCAGGGCAGCGCTGTCGTCGATTCGCATGTCGTTCCTTCCATGTCGGCGACACCGGCCACAGGAAGCCGCGGAAGGGTAAGGAGAACGGGTCGGCCGCCAGGGCCCGGCGAGGGAGACCCAGTCCCGAAACCCGTTGGCGGGCAGCCGATGTGCCCTGTTTGTAGCAGAGCAGGCGAAACAACGACAAGCAGTTTCGTACCGAACGGTACACGTCACATTTTCCGCAAGGCAGGTGGGCGCGGAATCGTGGCGGCCGCGAGATCCGCCTCAGGCCCGGATGCCGTCGATCAGCGCGTCGAGGAACATGTCCGCGACCTCGTCGGGTTTCAGCTCGCCGTCGGGCTCCATCCACAGGTACGTGTAGTTGAGCATGCCCAGGATCCCTTTCACCAGCAGGCGCGGGGTCTGGCGCAGCACCCCCGCCCGCACGCCGTTGTCCAGTGCCTGCCGCCAGTAGCTTTCGTACCGTTCGCGGGCCGCGATGACGTGGTCCCGGCGCTCACCGGTCAGCGCGGTGTACTCGCGGAAGAACACGGCCCACTCGGAGCGGTGCTCGGCGATGTTGGCCAGCAGCCCGCGGGCCATCTGCCGGAGCAGCTCCTCCGGAGCGAGCTCCTGGTCGAGCAGCTCCTCGGCGTAGCTGTTCATCTTGTCGACCTGCTCCTTGCTGATCGCGTAGAGCACGGCCTCTTTGCTGCCGATGTAGTGGTAGAGCGCGCCCCGGCCGAGCCCGACCGCCTGCCCCAGCTCGGCCATCCCGGTGCCGTGGTAGCCGTTCCGGGCGAACAGATCCGCCGCGATCCCGATCACGCGTGCCCTGTTCGCCTCGAAACTCGTGACCGTCATAGCCGACGCCGCCCTCACTCCCGATCGTGGACCGAACGATCCACATGATATCGCCCGAAGGCGCGCTACCGGCGTTCAGGCGTGGTCATCGCAGATCCAGGAGTTTCCGCACCCGGAACTTCTGCACCTTCCCCGAGGTCGTGCGCGGCAGCAGCGTGTCGGTGAAGGTGAACCGGCGAGGGATCTTGTAGGTCGCCAGCTCGCCTTTCAGGTACCGCGTCAGCTCCTCCTCGCCGAGCTCGCACCCGGGCCGCAGGACCACCATGGCCGCGCCGACCTCGCCCCACTCCGGGTCCGGGACACCCACCACCGCGGCCTCGAGCACCGCCGGATGCTGCGCGACCACGCGTTCCACCTCGGCCGGGTACACGTTCAGCCCGCCGGTGATGATCATGTCCTTCGACCGGCCGGAGATGTAGAGGTAGCCGTCCGCGTCGACGTGGGCCAGGTCACCGGTGTGCAGCCAGCCGCCCTCGAGGGTCGCGGCCGTCGCGTCGGGCTTGCCGTAGTAGCCGATCATCGTGGCCGGCGAGCGGCAGATGATCTCGCCGACTTCGCCCGGCGCGGTGTCCTGCCCGCGCTCATCCACCACCCGCACCTCCGCCGCGCTGCAGGCGCGCCCGGCGGAGCCCGCCTTGCCCGCGGCCTCGTCAGGCCGTACGTAAGTCATCATCGTGGGGAACTCGCTCATCCCGTACACCTGCAGCACCGCACAGGACGGGAGCAAGCGGCGGGCGTCCGCCAGTGCGGTCAGCGGCACCGGTTCGCCGCCGCTGCAGATCAGGCGCAGCGAGCTGACGTCGTGGTCGCCGAGACCGGGATGCCCGAGCACACGCTTGAGCACCGTGGGAACCAGCAGCACGGACGTCACCCGGTGCCGTTCCACGGTGGTGAGGAACCGTTCTGGAGTGAAGCCGGTACTTGGCGAGAGCACCACCCGGCCGCCCCGCCACAACGTCGCGAGGGCGAGGTCGTGGAACCCCGCCGCCCAGCACAATGCGGGCACCACCAGGTACACCTCGTCCGCGGTGATGCCGTAGTCCACGACCTGGTGGAAGGAGTTCCACAGCACCGTGGCATGGGTGTGCATCGCGCCTTTCGGCGCACCGGTGGTCCCTGAGGTGTACTGCAGCAGGAACAGGTCTCCCGAGGCGACCTCGACCTCCGGCGGCGGGCCGGCCCGCGAGATCAGCTCCTCGTACGCGAAATCTCCGTCCGCGGTGCCCACGCCGACGTACCGGGCAGCCGACCCACCGGCGCGCAGCTCCTTCACCACTGGTTCCAGCGCCTGCTCGTACACCACCCAGGACGCCGCGCAGTCGTCCAGGATGTAGCGCAGCTCGCCGGCCTTGAGCAGGTAGTTGAGCGGCACCACCACCCCGCCGAGCTTGGCGACGGCGAAGAAGAGCTCCACCCATTCGACCCGGTTGTAAAGCAGAACGCCGACCCGGTCGCCCTTGGCGAAACCTTGGGCGTGCAGGGCGGCGGCGAGCCGGTCCGACCGCTCGTCGAGCTCGTCGAAGGTGACCTCACGGCTTTCGAAGACGACCGCCACGCGGCCTTCGTTGACCCGGCCGGCCAGGCGCGATTTGCGCAGGAGCTCGGCCACCGTGTAACTGTCCATTTTCGCTCCGCTTCAGAAGATCGCGGCGTACATGATCTTTTCCTGGGTGGCCTCTTCCCTGCTGAACTCGGCCACGGTGCGACCGAACCGGGCGACCAGGATCCGGTCCGACACGGCGAGGATCTCCGGCAGGTAGGAGGAGATGACGATGACCGCCTTGCCCTCGTCGGCGAGCTGCCGGATCAGCTGGTGGATCTCCTCGATCGCGCCGACGTCCACACCGCGGGTCGGCTCGTCGAAGATGACCACCTCCGGGTCCGCCACCAGCGACTTGCCGACGACCACCTTCTGCTGGTTCCCGCCGGAGAGCTCGACGATCTTCGCGTCGGCGTTGATCGCCTTGATCCGCAGCCGGTCGCTCCACTCCTTCGCCACCCGCTTGCGCCGCGCCGAGGACAACCACCACTGCCGCCGCCCCTTGCGCGAGGCGAGCAGGCCGAGGTAGAGGTTCTCGGCGATGGTCATCGTCTCGAAGAACCCGTCCTGTTTGCGATCCTCGGTGATGTAGACGATCCCGTCGTCGATCGCCTGCTTCGGCACCCGGTAGCGAACCGGTTTGCCGTTGAGCAGCACGCGGCCGCCGTGGATCCGGTTGCGCTTGAGCGCCCCGGCGATGATCTTCGCGGTTTCCGTGCGGCCGCTGCCGATCAGCCCCGCGATGCCGAGCACCTCCCCCGCGTAGGCGGAGAACGACATGTTCTTCACGACGTTGCCCAGGATGAGGTTCTCGACCTCCAGCACGCGGCGCTTGCGAACGTCCGCGGTGCGACGCGGCTCCACCCGGGCGGCGCCGCCCAGTTCTCGCCCCACCATGTGCCGGACGATCTCGTCCCGGTCGGTCTTGGCCGCTTCCAGACACGCCACCCTTTCCCCGTCACGCAGGACCGTGACCCGGTCGGCGATCTTGAGCGACTCCTCCAGCGCGTGCGACACGTAGATGACGCCCAGGCCCGCCGCGCGAAGATCGTTGATGACGTTGAACAGGTGGAGCGTCTCCTCGGGGGTGAGGCTCGCGGTCGGCTCGTCGAAGATCACGATCCGCGCCCGGGAGCGCAGGGCTCGCGCGATCTCCACCATCTGCTTCTTCGCCGCGCCGAGGTTGGACACATACGCCGTCGGATCGACGTGGAAGTTCATCGACTGCAGCAGTTGCTGGGCCCCGATATTGAGCGAGCGGAACCGGGTCAGCAGCTTCTCGTGGCCGAGTTCGATGTTCTGCGCCGCGGTCATCGTCGGCACCAGGCTCGTCTCCTGGTAGACCATCGCGATCCCGTGCTCGAGCGCGTCGTGCGGGCGGCGGAAGTTCACCAGCTCGCCACCGATCCGCAGCTCCCCGCTGGAGTGCTGCACCGCGCCGGCGAGGATCTTGCACAGCGTCGACTTGCCCGCGCCGTTCTCGCCGACCAGCGCGTGCACCTCACCGGCGCGCAGGTCGAAGTCGATGTCGTGGATGGCGTGCACGCCGCGGTAGGTCTTGGTCACCTTCGACATCTCGACCAGCAGGGTCTGCCCGGCCGCCGGGTCGATCTCCAGCTGCTCCACGATGGACTGGTTCATCACGCCTCCCCCGCCCCGGTCACCAGCACCTGGTCCCCGCCGTGCACCGCGATGAACAGCCGGCTTCCGCACTGGCGGGCCGAAGTGACACCGTGCCGCCGGCCACCGCCGCGGCTGTGCATGCTCGAGACCACGTAGCCCTCCTCGTCCAGCCGGGCGACCAGGCCGTAGGACCGCGGGGGCGCCCACGGCTTGATCACGCCGAGCTTGCGGATCTGCCCGCCCTGCAGCGGTTCCAGACCGGAGTCGAGGCCGCGCAGCGCGGGCCGGATCCAGTAGTCCGGCTCGATCGTGCGCATCATCTCCTCGACGTAGTCGCGCTGGGTCAGCACGAACTCCACCAGCTGGGTGCGCAGCGCGAACATCGCCAGCCAGTAGCCGCCCGGGGCCGGGTTGATCCGGCCCGGGTAACCGGGCAGGTTCTCCCGCAAGGTGCGACCGGCTCCCCCGGCCAGCGGGTAGAGGCGGACCCGGTGCGCCCACGCCTCGCAGACGACGAGCGCGTCCTGCCCGGGGGTCAGGGACACTCCGCTGGCGTAGGCCAGTCCGCCGGCCAGCACGGTGGTGCGACCGGACCGGGGGTCGTGGCGCAGCAGCCGTCCGCGGGCGTTCTGCTCCATCAAGTCCCGGACCCAGTCCCGGCCGTGGTGCCGCGTGGACCCGTCGGTGAGGTAGATCGTGCCGTCGCCGGCGAGCGCGACGTCGGTCGGGCAGTGGATCGGCACACCGGACTCGTCGGCCGCGGTCACCAGCTCCGCCGCCCCGTCACGGCCCAGCCGCATCAGGCCGGTCCCCGCCACACCCACCAGCAGGCCGTCCGGGCCGGGCTCCAGCGCGCCGGCCGGCCCGGGCAGGGTGGCGAACACCTCGGAGTGCCGGAAGTCCGGACCGGACACCCGCACCACCCGGTCGGCAGTGCTCACGTACAGGTCGCCGCGCTCGTCCAGGCACACGTCCTCGGGCTCGGTCAGGCCGCCGATCGCGGTCGCGACGGCGTCGAGTTCGTCGTTCGGCGTGAGCCCGCCGTCCAGCGGCGGGATGGCGCGGTGTCCGGACCTGCCGGGAAAGAGGAACTCCTTGACCAGTTCCCAGGCTTCGACTCGGGGCATCGGTCCTCCTCCTCAGCCGACCGTGGCGGGACGGCCCGCCCGCTCGGTGGTGGCCATTTCGGGTCGGCCGGCGCGGAGCTCGACACGGCCGATCCGGTTGTTCTCGAGCCCCCCGATGTAGAGGTAGCCGTTGTGCTCGCGCATCGACGTGATGGTGGAGTGCTTCTCCCCGCCCGGATCCCAGTAGGCTTCCAGCACCTCGCCGGCATCCGACACCTTGACCACGCACCCGTGGTTCATGCTCGGGTAGAGCCATTCGTCGCGCGGAATGCGCTTCATCATGCGGCGCCGGAAGGTGGGCATGCGCATCGCGAGGTCGTAGGCGGGTGAACGCATCCCGTTGAGCGCCACCCAGTAGGTGCCGTCGGAGGCCCGGTTGATGTTGTCCAGGTAGCCGGGGAAGTTGTCCATGAAGATCTCCAGCTTGCCCTCGTTCGGCCCGCTGTGCCAGTACCGCAGGATGCGGCACAGCCAGGTCTGCGCGATGAGCAGCGACTCGCCGTCGTGGCAGCTGCAGATCCCGTTGGGGAACACCAGATCCCGGATCACCGTCCTGGTCTTCCCGGTCACGGGGTCGTAGCAGAGCAGCCGCCCGTTGGGCCTGCCCTCGACGCCGTCGAGGATCCAGTCGGCCATGTCGAAGCGGGTGGTGGCCTCGCTGAACCAGACCTTGCCTTCGGGCGTGATGTCGAGGTCGTCGGCCATGCGCAACCGCGAGTCGTCCCGCAGCCGGGCCCACGTCCGGTTGGTCTCGTCGGAGAGCTTGCGGTGCTTGCCGTCCGGGGACACGGAATACAGACCCATGCCGCCGACGCACACGATCAGGTTCTCGTCGGCGTCGAACGCCATGCCCAGCGGGTGCCCGCCGATGCGGGCGAAGACCTCGCGCTCGCTGAAATCGGGTCCGGAGAAGCGGAGGATCCAGCCTTGCCGGGTACCGCAGTAGACGCGTCCCTGCGAGTCCACGATCACGTCCTCGGGTCCCTCGACCTCACCGAGCCCGATCGCTTCCGCGTCGCGCAGCCGGTCGTTGATCTCGAACGGGCTGCCCGAGCCTGGCCGGACGTCCGGCAGCGGGCCGTACTCCACCAGGGTCGGGTTGACGTAGGTCTTCTGGATGGCCTTGCCGCGGTTCTTGCCCCACTTGGTGTCCAGCCCCACGGCGACGATCAGCACGACGGCGAGCACGGTCTGCAGGACCTCGCCGCCCACGTCCATGAGCAACAAACCCTTGCCCAGCAGGCTGATCGTCGCCGCGCCGATGAAGGCACGCCAGACGGTACCCTTGCCGCCGGTCAGGCTGATGCCGCCCAGGATGACCGCGGTCAGCACGTTCAGCTCGAGACCCTCGCCGACCCGCGCGCTGGCGCTGCTCAGCCGCGCCGCGTAGAACACGCCCGCCAGCGCGCACAGCGCCCCGGCGAAGACGTAGCTGATCAGCAGGACCCGCTCCACGCGGATGCCGGCATGGCGGGCGGCCCGACGGCTCGCGCCGACCGCGGTGATGTGCCACCCGAGTCGCGACCTGCTCAGCACGATGTGCCCGATGACGAGCACCACCAGCAAGGTGACGAAGCTGAACGGCAGGCCGGCGACCTTGCCCGTGCCGAACCAGTCCCACACCGGGTCCATGACGAACACCGACGCGGTCTTGGCCGAGTAGTGCAGGTCGAGCAGGTTCAGCACACCCCGGAAGATGATCAGCGTGACCAACGTGGTCAGGAACGGCCGCGCCTTGAGGTAGGCGACGATGGTGCCGTTGGTGGCGCCCAGCACGGCACCGGCCACCAGCGTCAGCAGGATCGCCGGCACGACCGGCAACCCGACGACGGTGATCAGCAGGATCGCGATCATGTTGCACAGCCCGAACATCGAGCCGACGGACAGGTCGATGCCCCCGGAGATCATCACCACGGCCATGCCAAGGCAGATCAACGAGATCTCCGCGAGCTCCGCCGCCGTCGACAACAGGTTCGCGGAGGTGGCGAAACCCGGGGCCGCGACGGAGAAGAACACGATCACCGCGATCAGGATGGCCAGCGGGATGGCCGGCTCCATCCACCTCTTTTCGAACAGCTCGGCGAAGAACTGTTGCGGCGAGGCGCGGTAACGCAGGTGGCGAAGCCGGTCGCGAACGGTTTCGTGCTCTCGGACGTTGCGCTCAGGTGGGCGGCGGCGCGGGGTCGCGGGCCGCACGTCCGCAGTTGCCGTCATGGTTCTCCCTCTCCGGAGCTGGGGCGCGCCGGGACGCCGCAGGCGGGAGGCGTCCCGGCGGGGATGGGATCAGCGAACGGTCAGCCCGTCGTTCTTGCCGTCGTAACACATGTTCGGCTGGTTCCAGTTGCTCTTGTCGATCTTCACCAGCGGGGTGTAGTCGGCGATCCGGGCCGTGCCGGGGGCCTGCCCGGACTGGACCAGGTACTTCGCGATCGCCACGATGTCCGTGCCCTGCGTCGGCACCGAGTAGCCGTAGGACTGGAAGAACATGCCGTCGCGCACGCCCTCGCAGGCGATGTTGCTGTGGTCGGAGGTGAACACCTTGACCTGGCCGAGCTTGCCCGCCTCCTTGATCGCGGCGGCCGCTCCGTACTGCATCTGGTCCCAGAAACCCCAGCTGGCGCACAGGTTCGGGTGCTGCTGGATCACCGTCGCGGTGATGTCGTGGGCTTTCGTCCGGTCCCAGTTCGCGGCCTGGGTCGACACGATCTTGATCTCCGGGTGCTGGTCGAAGACCTCCTTCGCGCCCGCCATGACGTCGAGCGTGAACCCGGAGGTGGCATCACCCTGCACGATCTGCACCTCGTGCGACGTCTGCGTGCTCGCACCGCACTGCGCGACGATGTCGGTGGCGATGCGGCGGCCGAGGTCGATGGTGTCGGCGCCGACGAAGGCGTCGGACTTGTAGTTGCTCACCATGTTGATCTGGATGACGTAGATCCCGGCCTGCTGCGCCTGCTGGATGAGCTTGGCGAGGATCTGCACGTCGAAGTTGTGCACCACCAGGACAGCCGGTTTGTCGTTGATGAGCGACTGCACGGCTTCGGCCTGCTTGGCGGTGTCCCAGTTGGGGTCGCGCAGCACGTAGTTCATGCCGGCGGCCTTGAACCCGCGCTCCAGCTGCCGGTTCCACTCCTCCATCAGCGGGGTGCCCATGCCGACCGGCACGAACGCGGCCGTCTTGCCCTGCAAGCTGTTCAGCGCGTGGTCGCGCAACTCGCCTGCGGAAGCCGTCGGCGGCACTTGGTTGTTCCCCGCGGCCGCGGTCTGGGCGCTGCCCCCGGTCGAACAGCCGGTGACAGCCAGCACGGCGGCCGCGGCGAGCCCGCTGATCCGCAGCATCCGCGATTTGCCGATTCGCATGGCAGGACCTCCTTGTCCTTGGGTCGAAATTCGATGTCCGGGCTCAGTCGCCCTGGCGGACGGTCTCCTCGTCACGCGGGTGCAGCCGGTTGTCCAGCACGAGCGCCGCGAGCAGGATCAAGCCCTTGATGATGTCCTGCTCGTGAGTGTTCATGTTGAGGATCGTCATCCCGTTGAGCATCACACCGATCAGTGCCGTGCCCACGACCACACTCAGCACGCTGCCCCGCCCACCGACGAGGCTGATGCCACCGACCACGACGACGAGCAGCACGTCGTAGATCAGCGAGCTGTCGATCACCTGCGTGTTGAGCCCGCCGACGGAACCGGCGACGACGAGACCGCCGACGAACCCGATCGCCGCGCTGGTCATGTACTCGAAGATGGTGAGCAGCCGGACGGAAATACCGGACAGGGCCGCCGCGCCCGCGTTGTCGCCGTGGGCGTAGATGAACCGGCCGGTCTTGGTCCGCGACAGCATGACCTGCGCCAGCACCGCGGTCACCACGAACACGATGATGGGAACCGGGATGCCGAACAAGGTGCCCTGACCGAGGGCGACGACGAAGTGCCGGTCGCCGGGCAGTTCGGCGATCAGTCCATCGAGGATGGTTGTGCGCGCCAGGCCGTAGACGAGCAGGCCGGAGGCCAGTGTCGCGAACAGGGCCGGGATCTCGGCGAACGCGATCAGGAAACCGTTGAACAGTCCCATCACGAGCACGATCCCGATGCCGACGAGCAGCGCGACTGGCGTGCTGACTTCGGTGCGCATCAGCTGGATCGCCACCGCGGTGGCGACGCCCATCGAAGCGATGAGAGAGAGGTCCATACCGCGCGCGATCACCACGACCGCCATCGCCACGCCGAAGATTCCGAGCGACGACACGCTGCGGACCAGGTTGACGAGGTTGTTCAGCTCGAGGAAGCCGTTGAGGGTCAGGCCGAACACCACGAAGAGCGCCACGACCACCACGAGGACGATTTGCTCCTGGGAGATGTTGGCCAGCAGGCCGGATCGCCGCCGTAAAAGAGTTCCGCTCATCGCCACTCCGTTGTCCGATGGCTCTGTATCGATCGGTCAGTACCGACGTCGGACCGAACGGTACAGGTGATCTGCGGCGAGTCAATCCCTGATCGCGCAGCCACGCTCGGACTTCACCCAGATGAGTGACGGCGCTCACAAAGTGCTGGATACGCCGCGTCGTAGACCTGCTGTCGCGTTGCTGCGCACGGGTACGCGGACTGGCCTGCGGCCGGCTTCGTCCGTCAATCGCTGTCGTGCGATCCCTATACTGATCGGTACACTTGTACCGATTGGCGAGACGGGGAGGAACGATGACACACCGGCGGGACACGTCGGGCGAGTCGACCCACGAGCGAATTCTGCGCGTCGCGGCCGAGATCTTCGCACGCAAGGGTTATCACGCTACCGGCGTCGCCGAGCTCGGCGAGGCGGCCGGTCTGCAGCGTGGCGCTCTCTACTACCACATCCGGTCCAAAGAGGACCTGTTGTACGACCTGTCGAAGCGCCACGTCGAGGAGGCGCTCGAACGGGGCAGGGCCGTGGTGGCACAAGACATCCCTGCGACGGAGAAGCTGCGCGCGCTCGCCAGGGAGCACTTGCGGATCATGGCCGCGCGCTGCGACGAAGTGACTGTGGTGATCCGGGAAATGCACGCGCTGAGCGGCAAGCGCGCGACGCAGCTGACCGCGCTGCGCGACGAGTACGAGAACCTCTTCGCCGAGGTGCTGCGCGAGGGGGTACGCGAAGGAGTCTTCGCCAGTGCCGACCGGGTGGTCGTGCTCGGCGTGCTGGGCATGTTCAACTGGACCCACGTCTGGCTCGACACCGAGCGCGGCCCGCTGTCCCCGGAGGACATCGCCGACCGGCTCACCGACCTGGTGATCCACGGCCAGCTCCGGCCCACCCGGCACGTCGCCCACCCGACGGCGGCACCCGCCGCAGAACCGGCTCCGGCCGCCATCCCCTGACCACCCCGCGGCCGCCGGCCCGGTCACCGGCGCAACCGGCGAGTCCACGGTCCGGCCGAGGCGCCGACCGCCGGTTCCGTCGCGGCCACGATCTGTTGGCCCGCCGCGCTACGCCTTCTCCCGGCCGCGGCTCCCACCGCACGGATCGTCCCGCCGCGCGGCCGACCCATCGGCCGCCCCAGCGGATCGCGTCATCGCCGAGCCCGCCCGCAGCCTCCGCGGCCCGGCCGACCGGACCACCTACTTCTTCTGGCGGCGGCTCCCGCCGTGCCAGTCCTCCTGCCGCCCCACGTCACCCTCCCGCACGCCGAACGACAGCAGCTGGGGACGTTCCCGGAGGCTGCGCTTCAGCTCCGCGAACCCGGGGAACCGCGCCAGCGCCACCACATGGTCCCAGAGCTCGAGCGCCTCCTCCTCGGCGGGCAGACGGCTGATCACCGGCCCGAAGAGCGCGGTGCCCTCGGGCGGCTCGAAATGCAGGATGGGCGTGCCGACGTCCTTGCCGGTGAGCGCCAGGGCGGTGTCGGTTTCCGCCTGGATCTCCGCGTCCCAGCCGGAGTCCTCCAGCGCGTCCGCGTAGTCCTCCGGCAGCCCGCATTGCCGCAACGCCTCGATCGCGAGCGCCTGGGTGCCCCGGTGCACCGCGGCGGCAACGCCGCCCGGCACCGGTTCACGCTCGAAGGTCTCCGCGCCGAGCACCTCGTAGAACGACCCGATCGGGTCCGGCCCGTGCGCCTGGCGGATCCGCGCAGCGACGCGCAGCAGCTTCAGGCCGGCAGTGTGCGACGCCTCGTACTCGGGCGGGAAGTGCGCGGCGTAGTCGATGTGGCTGTTGAGCAGCCGCAACGAAATGAACCGCCATTCGACGTCGTAGCGCTGTTGCCGGGCGACGATCCGGACCCATTTGCTCGCCATCCAGGCGAAGGGGCAGACCGGGTCGAAGTAGAAGTGCAGGTCAGCGTCGGCCATGCCCTCACCCTACTCTTCTGGACCACTCGGTCTGCCCGATCGCCGGTTTATGTCAAAGCTCACAGGAAGTCCCTGGATCGCACCCCTACTCTCTCTTGTACCGATCGATACAGACAGGAGTCACCCATGCCCGAGCATGTCCAGCTGACAGTGGAGGACGGCGTCGGCGTCGTCCGCCTCGACCGGCCACCGGTGAACGCCCTGAACCGGACCGTGCGGGAGAAACTGGCCGAGGTCGCCGTCACCCTGACCGCCCGCGAGGACATCCGGGCCGTCGTGATCCACGGGGGGACCCAAGACCTTCGCCGCCGGCGCCGACGTGCGCGAGCTCGCGTCGGCGTCCCACGCCCAGATGGTCGCGCAGTCGCGGCAGATCTCGGCGGGCATCGGTGCGCTGGCGTCGGTGCCGAAGCCGACGGTCAGCGCGATCACCGGGTACGCGCTCGGTGGCGGGCTGGAGATCGCTCTGAGCACCGACCGCCGCATAGCCGCGGACAACGCGAAGCTCGGGCTGCCCGAGATCCTGCTCGGCGTGATCCCGGGAGGCGGCGGAACCCAGCGACTCGCGCGACTGGTGGGCGAGGCCGCGGCGAAAGACCTCGTGTACACCGGCCGTTTCGTCGGCGCCGCCGAAGCCCTGGAGATGGGCTTGGTCGACGAGGTCGTGCCGGCCGAGGAGACCTACGACCGGGCTTACGCCTACGCAGCCCAGTTCGCCGAAGGACCGACGCTGGCCTACGCGGCGGCGAAGAAGGCCATCGAGGACGGGCTCGACCTGAACCTGACGTCGGGCCTGAACCTCGAGTCGGAAGTGTTCGCCGGACTGTTCGCCACGGACGACCGCACGATCGGCATGGAGTCCTTCCTCGAGCACGGCCCGGGCAAGGCCCGGTTCACCGGACGGTGAACCTGTTGCCGATGGTACTTGTTTATACCGATCGGTACACGCATAATCGCCACTTGATAGGCAATTCCAGACCGATCAGTACACACGCGGTGTCGCGCGAGGAGGTTGAGCGACGATGCTCAGCGGAACGACCCAGGTGGGTCAGGGCACGTCCGGGGGCTCCGGCGTGATCGGCCCCGACGGACTGGATCACCGGCAGCGTGCCACCCAGGTCACGGTCGCGGACCTCTACGAGCGGGGGTACCGGCAGTACGGCTCCCGGACCGCCGTGCGGGACGGGGACACTGCGATCACCTACCGCGAGCTGGGCGAGCGTGTCCACCGCATCGTCGGCGGGCTCACCGGCCTGGGAGTCCGGCGCGGCGACCGGGGTGTCCTGCTGCTGGGGAACTGCCCCGAGTTCTTCGAAATCGAGCACGCGCTGTTCCTCGGCGGGTTCGTGCGGACCGCCCTGAGCATCCGGCTGCACCTGCGCGAGGTGGTGCACATCCTCACCGATTGCGCCGCTGCGGTGGTGTTCGCCGCGCCGGAGTGGGCCGAGCGGCTGGCCGGAGTGCGTGACCAGCTGCCCGCGCTGCGGCACGTGGTCACCGTGGACGGCGGCCCGGGTGACACGACGCTGGACCGCTTGCGCGAAGCGGCACCCGCGCCCTACACGCGGCCACTCCCCCACGAGCCGGCCGCGATCCTGTACACGAGCGGGACGACCGGGATGCCCAAGGGCGCGACGCTCAGCCACGCCAACTGGGCGGCGATGGTGCGCAACGAGCTCCTGGAGCTGCCACCGGCCCGCGACGACGACCTCGTGCTGCACGTCGCACCGTTGAGCCACCTCAGCGGGTACGTCGCGCCGTCGTATTTCGTCCGGGGCGCGACCCACCTGACCTGTCCGAAGTTCGACGCGACCGAAACGCTGGAGCTGGTCGAGCGGCACGGGGTGACGATCCTGCCCATGGTGCCGACGATGCTGAACCTCCTGGTGCTCGCAGCCGAACGGCGCACCGGGGACTACGGGTCGCTGCACACCGTCGTGTACGCCGGATCGCCGATCGCGCCCGACCGGCTGGCCCGGGCACGCCAGGTGTTCGGGGACGTGTTCATCCAGTTCTACGGGCTGAGCGAACTGCCCATCCCCATCGCCTGCCTGTCCCGGCAGGACCACTCCTTCGACCCGGCGAGCGGGATTCCCGCACGCCTGGCGAGCGCCGGCAGGATCAGCCCGTTCGTCGAGGTCAAACTGGTCGACGACGCCGGCGCCGAGGTGCCCCACGGCGAGGTCGGCGAGATCACCGTGCGCGGCGACCAGACGATGATGGGTTACTGGCACCTGCCCGAGGCGACGGCGGACATGGTCGACGCCGAGGGCTGGGCGAGCACCGGTGATCTCGGGCGGTTCGACGAGGACGGCTACCTCTACATCGTCGACCGCAAGAAGGACATGGTGGTCACCGGCGGGTTCAACGTGTACCCCACGGAGATCGAGAACGTCGTGTCGACCTTGCCCGCGGTGTCCGAGGTCGCCGTCATCGGCGTCCCGGACCCGGTGTGGGGCGAGGCGCTCAAGGCCGTCGTCGTGGTCCGCGACGGGTACTCGCTGACCCCGGAGGACGTGGTGACGGTCTGTTCGGCGCACCTCGCGAGCTACAAGAAACCCCGGTCCGTGGAGTTCGTGACCGAGCTGCCCAAGACGGGTTCGGGCAAGATCATGCGGCGGCAGCTGCGGGACCGGTACTGGACCGCCGGTGACCGCAAGGTCGGCGGTTGAGCGAGCTCCCGGCGGAGCCCAGGCCTGTCGAGGACCTGTTCGAGGTCGTCGACACGGCCGCGCGGCTGCTCGGCGGCCCCGTGGTGGTCGAGGACGCGGACTTCCGCGTCCTGGCCTACTCGGCGGTCGCCGGGCAGCCCAACGACGAGGCGCGGCGGTCGGCGATCCTCAACCGCCGCACCCCCGACCGTTGGTTGCGGTGGATGGAGGAGTCCGGGATCCGGCACCGCCTGCAGCGCGACGACCGGCTCATCCGGCTCGACGCACCCTGGCCGTCGCCCCTGCGGCGCTACATCCGGCCGGTCCGATCGGACGAGCGCGTGGTGGGCTACCTCTGGCTCATGAGTGGCGACGCGGAGCTGGCCCCGGACGTCGAACGCCTCGCCCGCGACTTCGCCGACATCGTGGCCCCCGAACTCGCCCGCCGAAGCGCACGGGACGCGCACCCAGGGGCTCGGCTGCTCCGCCGGTTCCTGGGCGGGTACCTGCCCGCCGCCCAGCTGGCCCAAGAGCTCGAGGTCGACGGGGACGACGTCGGCGCCGTGATCCTGGTGTTCGGGAGCGGGACCCAGCCCCTGGGCGCCGTGGCGCTGCGCGCGCTGTCCCGGTACGCGCGGATGAAGCCGCACACCTGGCTCGCGGGCGCCCTCGGCGCGCGGACCTACCTGCTGCACGTGGCGCCGGAACTGTCCGAGGCCACCGTGGACCAGCTGGTGCGGGAGACCTCGGCGGAGCTCGCACGCGCGGCGCGGGCACCGGTGTGCGCTGCCGCCGGTTCGGCCGTGCACGGGCTCGCGTCCGCGCTCCAGTCCCGCGAGGAGGCCGACCTGACGTTGCGCGTCCTCCAGGCGCGCGACCGCCGCACCGGCTGCTTCAGCGCCCTGCGGCACGAGGTCCTCCTCCACGAGGTCGTGTCCTTCCTGCGGGCGCGCCCCGTTCTGACGCGCGGTCTGCTGGACGGGCTGAGCACGCACGATCGCCTGCACGGCACCGACTACCAGCGGACCCTGCGGGTGTACCTCGACTCGTTCGGCGACGTCCGGCGCGCGGCGGAGGTTCTGCACCTCCACGCGAACTCGATGCGGTACCGGCTCAAACGGCTGGCCGACCTGGCCTCACTCGATCTGGACGATCCGGACGCGAGGCTGGCCGTGCAACTCGTTCTCGCCGCGATCCGATCGCCGTGACTACCCGGCGTCCGCGAGCCGCCGCGGCTGATCCCGCAGCGATGCGCGCCGGACCTTGCCCGTCACCGTCTTGGGCAGATCGGGAACGTAGTCGACGATGCGCGGGTAGGCGTGCCGTCCGATCTCCCGGCGCACCAGGTCCTGGAGCTCGGCGGTGAGGGCCGCGGACGGGGTGGCCCCGGCGGCGAGGACCACCACGGCGCGCACCACCGATCCGCGCCGCGGATCCGGGGCCGCGACCGCCGCCGCCTCGAGGACCGACGGGTGCGAGGTGAGCACCGACTCGATCTCACCGGGTCCGACGTTGTACCCGGCGGTGACGATGACGTCGTCGCCCCGTCCCACGAACCACCACCGGTCGTCCTCGTCGAGCCGGACGACATCCATGGTCCGGAACCACTCCCCGCCGACCAGGCGGGACTCCCACAAATCCCGGGCGTTGGCGTAGCTGCTCGTCAGCTGATAGGGCGGGCGCCGGAAGACGATCTCTCCCTGGCCGGGGCCCTCGACGAACTGCCCGTCCTCGCCGAGCAGGCGCGCCTCCCAGCCGGGGACGACCCGGGAGAGCGAGCCGGGCACCGTCTCCCTGGCGTCGTCGGCGAGGTCGGCGAGCACCATGCCCAGTTCCGTCTGGCCGTATCCGTCGCGCAGTGGTGCCTCCGACAACCGCCGCCACCGCGCGGCCGTGTCCGCGTCCAGGGGCTCCCCCGCGCTCACCGCACAGCGGACCGAGGACGGGATGCCCCGCTCAGCCGCGGCCACGACCAGCCGGCGGTAGGCCGTGGGTACGGAGGTCAAGCAGGTGACCCCCTCGCGTTCCACGACGTCGAGCCAGGCATCCGGATCGAAGTCGCCGGTGTACATGACCCGGGCGACCCCGCGCACCATCGGGGCCGCACCGGTGGACAGCAGGCCGAACGACCACCCCGGGTCCGTGGTGGTGAACAGGAGGTCCCGCACACCGGCCGTCACGCTGTGGTCGAACCAGGGCAGCAGCGAGATCACGCCCGCGTGCGGGATGACGCACCCCTTGGGTTCACTGGTCGTCCCACTGGTGAACATGACGACCGCCGTCTCGTCTGCCGCCGTGTCGGCCATCGGCGTGACTGGGTAACCGGCGTCGAGCTCGGCCGAGAAGTCCCGGTCCCCCTCGAGCGGACCCGCCCCGTCGGCGCCGGGGACGGTGAACACCTGGATGTCGCGCCGCAGCAGCGGCCGGGCGGCCTCCAGGACCTGCCGCCAGCGCTGGTCGACGACGACGGCCTCGACTCCGGCGGCGTTGAGCCGCTGCGCGACGGCGTCGTGCCCGAACCCGCAGAAGAGCGGGACGTAGACCATCCCGGCGTGCCACGCGCCCAGCGCGGCGATCCAGGCCTCGACCTGGCGGGTGAGGATCGCGCCCACCTTCGCCCCGCGGCGCAGCCCCGCGGCGACGAAGGCATCGGCGGCGCGGCGCGCCTGGCCGAACAGGTCGCGGTAGGTGTGGCGCTGTGAGCTGCCGTCCGGGTGGCACATGACGAGCGCGAGCCGGTCGGCGTCGGTGGCCCAGCGTCCACAGCACTCGTGGGCGAGGTTGAAGCCCCGTTCCGGGTCCTGGTCGAGCGTGCCCAGGACGCGCCTCCACTCGTCCGCGGCAGAGCTGCCGGACTGTCCCATGTGTACTCCTCCTCAGGACCGGGTGACCGCTTCGCCACCACGGATCAGCGGACGGCCGTTCTGGTCGGCGGCCAAATCGGCCACGATCCCCGCGCCGTCCGCCCCACGGACCGAGCCCCGGACGACGATTTCCTCTTCCGGCACGCCGAAACCGCGGAACTGCACCGCGATCCGGCGCAGGGCACGGGGATCACCACCGGCCGCCGTCATCACCGCGCGAGCAGCGATGCCCATCGTGTACAGACCGTGCAGGATGTTGCGGGGCAGGCCCACTCCGCGCGCGTACTCCTCGTCGACGTGGATGGGGTTGAAGTCCTCCGACGCCCCCGCGTACCGGTGCGGCAGGTACCGGTCCGGGGTCACGGTGAGCTCGAAGGTTTCGCCTGGTGTCACGTGCCCGCTCCCGTCATGCCGAGGTGACCCGGGGACGGTCGACCGCGACGCCCGTCTCGATCAGCTCCGCGATCTCCCGCTCGGCGAAGCCCCAGTCGGCCAGCGCGGCCCTGGTGTGCTCACCCGGGGAACAGGGCGGTGACTGGATCGAGCCCGGTGTGCGGTCGAAGCGCGGGACGGGAGCGGGCTGCCGCATGCCGAACTCGGTCACGTAGGTGCCCCGCGCCTTGAGGTGCGGGTGCGCCATCGCCTCGTCCACGCTGAGCACCGGCGCGAAGCAGACGTCGGTGCCCTCGAACACCTCCACCCAGTGATCGCGCGTCGCGGAGGCGAAGATCTCGGTGAGCCGGACCCGCAGGGCGGGCCAGCGGGACCGGTCGTGCTGCGGCCACTCGCCGGGGTCCAGGCCCAGCCGGTCCAGGAGGAGGGCGTAGAACTGCGGTTCGATCGAGCCGATCGTGATGTACCGGCCGTCGGCGGTGACGTAGGAGTCGTAGTACGGCGCGCCCCCGTCGAGGAAGTTGTCCTCCCGGTTGCCGTTCCACACGCCCATGTTCATGAACCCGACGATGCTGGCGAACAGGGCCGCGGTGCCGTCGACCATCGCGGCGTCGATCACCTGGCCCCGGTTGGACCGGGCACGCTCGAGCAGGGCCGCCAGCACACCGACGACCATGACCATGCCGCCGCCGCCGAAGTCGCCGACGAGGTTCAGCACGGGCGGGGGCGGTGCGTCCCGGCGCCCGATCGCCGCCAGCGGACCGGCCAGCGCGACGTAGTTGATGTCGTGCCCGGCGGAGGGGGCCAGCGGCCCGGTCTGGCCCCAGCCCGTCATCCGCCCGTAGATCAGCCGGGGGTTGCGTTCCAGCACCGGCCCCGGCCCGATCCCAAGCCGTTCGGCGACGCCCGGGCGGAACGGGTCGAGCAGGACGTCGGCACGGTCGAGCAGGCGCAGGACGGTCTCCTGGCCGCGACGCGCCTTGAGGTCCAGGGCGATCGACCGGCGCCCGCGCAGCAGCAGGTCCAGCTCGTGCCGCTGGTGCTCGCCGAGATCGCCACCGAGGGGCCGGTCGATCCGCACGACCTCGGCACCGAGGTCGGACATCATCATCGCGGCGAACGGGGCGGGTCCGATGCCGCCGAGCTCGACGACCCGCACACCGCTGAGGGGTCCGGACATGTCACCTCCACATGACTGGGACTGTTTCGGATTCGGGGTGCGGCTGGGCCGCTTCCGGGATCACGCCTGGCCGTCGCTGCCGCGGACGATCATCGTCCACCGCCCGTCGGCGACGGTCTCACCGAACTGGTTGGCCGAATGGGACGAGAACACGAAGAACTCGAGGTCCCTCTTCGCGTAGACGTCCGCGACCGCGGCGCTGGTCGTGATGACGTCGCCGTGGCAGACGGGCGCTCCGAACTCGAACTCCTGCCCGCCGTGGAGCATGCGCGCGTAGTCGATGCCCACGTCGGGGTGCCGGACCGCCGGCCCCATCCACTTGCAGAACACCACCGCGAACATCGGGGGCGCCACGACGTCGCGGAAACCCATCGACCTGGCCACCTCGCGGTCGAAGTAGCAGGCCTCGCCGTGCCCGAGCGCGGTGGCGAACTCCCGGATCTTTTCGATCCCGACCTCGTAGGTCCACGGTCGGAAGGTGCGCCCGGTCAGGTTCCGCTCGGTCATGTCAGCGCAGCCTCAGCACGCTCTTGCCGACGGTCTTGCGCGCCTCGAGGTCCTTCAGCGCCTGTGCGCCGTCTTCCAGCGCGTAGGTCGCGCCGACGAGCGGACGGACGTGGCCCGCCTGGGCGAGCTCGTTCAGCTTCCCGCCGACGCGGCGGATCAACGCGGGGTCGTGCGGCACGTAGTGTCCCCACGCGACGCCGACGGCATCGATGTTGCGCAGCAGCAACCGGTTCGCCGCGATCTGGGGGATCCGCCCCTCGGCGAACCCGATGACGAGGATGCGGCCCTGTGGCCGGATCAGGCGCAGGCTGGCGTCGAAGCGGTCGCCGCCGACCGGGTCGTACACGAGATCGACGCCTTCGCCGGCGGTGCGCTCGCCAACCTCGTCGATCCAGCCGCCGACGAGGATGACCTCCTCCGCCCCGGCTTCCCGGGCGATGCCGGCCTTGCCCTCGTCGCTGACGACCGCCAGGACGCGAGCGCCGAGCCCGCGGGCGATCTGCACCGCCGCGGTGCCCACACCCCCGGCCGCTCCGTGCACCAGCACCGTCTCGCCGGCACGGAGCCGGCCGCGCTCGACGAGACCGAAGTAGGAGGTCTGGTAGTTGACCATCAGTCCGACGGCCTCGTCGAAGCCCATGGCGCCCGGGATCGGCACAACGTGCTGCGCGGGCACCGCCACCGTCGCCGCGTAGCCGCCGCCGTGGCCGGTGAACGCGATGACCCGGTCCCCGGGCGCGACACCGGCTCTGGCGGGGGCCGACCGCACGACCCCGGCGACCTCCAGGCCGGGCGCGAAGGGTGGCTCGGGCTTGACCTGGTACCGCCCGTGGGTCAGGAGCAGGTCGGGGAACGTCACGCCCGCCGTGTGGACGTCGATGACGACGTCGCCCGGTGCGGGCGAGAGGCTGAGCGATCCGATCCTGAGCGCATCGGGACCCGTCGGCTCGCTGACGATCAGCGAACGGACATCCTCGCCTCTCATCGGTGTTCTCCTCACTGGGATTTCCGGACGTTCCTGCAGATCCTGCCCGGGCGCGCGGCACCGTGTCTTCGTCCGAACACCAAAGAGACCGGCGGGTGGTCTTGGTGGATCGTCAAAACCGGGTGGCCAGGTGCGCGCGGAACCGTCGGACCAGCTCGGCGACCTGATCGCCCCGGTCCCAGCCGGCCGCCCCGCCCAGGGCCAGAACGGGAATCCCGACGCGGTACTCGCCGGCCCGGCGCGCGTTGTCCTCGGCAGTCCGCTCCAGCGCCCGGTAGTACTCGAAACCGGCTCGCAACGCGCCGGAAACCGAATCGCCCGGGACCTGCACGACCTGCTCGGCCACTCCCTCACCGCCATCACCGTGAAGAGCGGTCTGGCCCGACGGCTGGCCGTCGGCGCACCTCCCGCGGCGCTGGCCGAGATGGAATCGGTGGAGCAGCTGGCCCGCCGGACGCTGGCCGACGTCCGTGCCGCGGTGTCCGGATACCAGGACGTCACGCTCGCCGGCGAGCTCGCCCGCGGCCGGGAACTGCTGCGGGCGGCCGGGGTCACCGCCGACCTGCCCACGGCCTACGACGCGGTGCCCCCGCAGCGGCAGGAACTGTTCGGCTGGGTCGTTCGGGAAGGGGTGACGAACGTGGTGCGGCACGCACGGGCCGACCGGTGCACGGTCGAGCTGACCGCGACCTCCGTCGAGGTGCGCGACGACGGGGTCGGCGGCCCGGCCGGCGCCGGGTCCGGGCTGAAGGGCCTGCGCGCCAGAGTGGCCGCGGCTGGTGGAGTGGCCGACGAGCGCGGCTGGCTGTGATCGCATCGCCTCAAGAGCCCGAGCCCTCCGATGACGGCTGGGAGGGCCGAAATCGCCCGGCCCGTCAGCGCCGCCGACGAGGAGGGTGTCAGCGGCCGACCGACGCGGATCGCGTCGAGGACGGCGATCGCGGTGAGGCCGAGAGTGGGCAACGCCGTTCACGACCAACCACTTCGAGAGTGGTGCCGTACGAGGCCCGCATCGCCAACCAGCTGTCGCCTGACGTGTACGCCCGCCTCTTCAAAGGAGGTCATCGAACGGTTGCGGGCGATCGCCGGGCTTTCGACGCGATCTCCTACCTCTTCTCCGCGCTTGGTCAGGCAGGTGCAGCTCATCGTGCGGAGCGCTACGCCCCGATCATGCGCTCGACCATCCCAACCCGACGCTCCAGCCGAGCGGAGTTGACACTCGCGCTCGCCTGCCGCGCGTGCCGTACCGTCGCCCGCGCGGCGTCGAGCTCACCTGACCTCGCGAACGCCTCGGCCAGCCACGCCTCGTAGTGCGCGACCTCGCGAACATGCTCCGCCGTGTACTCGCCGATGGCCCGCGAGAGCAACGGCTCTGCAGGGGCCGGCGGCTGGCCGAGCTCGATGAGCACGCGCCCCGCCACGTCGATCTCTTTGCGGTTCATCCAGTAGACCCACTCGGGCTCCTCGACCCCGTTCGAGCGCTCCTCTAGGAATCGTCGACCGCGCCGAATGTCCGGTGCGCCTCGTCGCCGTTCTGGGCGCCCACCCGAGCCGCACCAGGAGCAGGGGCCGCACCCGAAGTCATCTCGCCGTACGCGCCCCTCACCGCCGAGCGCGCCAGGAGCGCCGCGTCGCGCGGGCCACCCACGTTCGCCCCCGGTTGGCCAGCGACGAGAGGAGCTGCCCGGCGAGCGCGCGGTCCCCGGCATTCTCCGCGGCTGAGACGCCGGAAGGGTAGACGTACACGACTTCGCCGTATCGCCCCGCGTCGCTAACGCCCGCCTGCCAGCTGGGACAGCTCCCCGACCGCAACCAGCAACAACGATGTGGTAACTGCTACCTCTGGGCCGACGATGCACTGGTGCGCCGCAACGTGGACCGGGGCATCCGACTCTTTGTTCAAACTGCCGGCCTTGGTCCGCCCCTAGCTAAGAGTGTCGGTGGTCCGAGCCATACTTAACCCGAGTGCAGCGAACTTCCAGTGACCGTAACTCTTCCGCGGCATCTACGGCGTGGGAGGAACCCACCTGGGGCGCACCTCATGGTCGAGTACGCAGCGGAGGAGAAGTGGCGATAGAGCCGGCAGTCAAAGTAGAGCGAGAGGAGTACCTGCTCGCGCAGGTCCGCGAGGCGTTCGGCCGGGTGGTCTACAGCCACAAGACCCACGAGAAGCAAGCGGACATCTGCTTCGGGCGATACCGGTGGCAGCAGGGCGTGCTGGTCGCCTTCACGGCTGTCAGCACCGGCACGTTCCTCGCGTCCGTGCTCGGCATGCTGGGCAATCAGGTCCTGACCAGCCTCGCGACCTCGTTCATCGCCCTCGTCGTCAGCGCGCTGAGCCTCGCCTCCAAGAGCTTCAAATTCAGCGAGGAGTCTGAGGCCCACCACAAGATCGCCTCGCGGCTGTGGGACGTACGTGAGTCGTACCTGTCGCTGATCGCCGACCTGATGTCCGGCGCGACGGCGCCTGCCGCTGCTCGTGCGCGCCGCGACGAGCTCCAGGAGGCCACGCGTGCGGCTTACGCCGACGCGCCCCGGACCACGTCCAAGGCTTACGGCCGGGCGCAGGACGGGCTCAAGAACAACGAGGAGATGACCTTCACCTCCCGCGAGGTCGACCTGCTCCTCCCAGAGGCGCTCCGTCTCAACGAAGGTGAAGCCGGACGATGAAGGTGGACGAGATCTTTGACGCCCTGCTCGAGAACCTGAAGGTCGGCGACGCCAGTACCACCATCGCCGCACGCCGCGACGAGATCACGAAGGCGTTGAACAAGGACTTCCGGTCGATCGAGGGCTCCACGGCGAATCGGCTCATGGTCGGATCCTACGGCCGGCACACCGCGATCCGCGGCGTCTCAGACCTGGACATGATCTACATCCTCCCGGCGAGCCTCCGCTCGAGCTACAGCAGCGAGACGGGACCGCGAAGGCTGCTCAACCGTGTTCGGGACGATCTGACTGCGCGGTACCCGAACACCGACATACGCGTCGACCAGTGCGTCGTTCGTGTGCAGTTCACGAGCAACAAGTTCAAGTTCGAGCTGCAGCCGGCATTCGAGAACAGCGATGGCAGCTTTGACTATCCCGACACGAAGGCCGAGAGCTGGAAGATCACCAAGCCGCGCGAGGAGATCGCTGCAACGAAGGACTGCAACGACCGTACATCGACGAACATGCGCCACCTCGCTCGGATGGTCCGGGCGTGGAAGGACGCGAACGGCGTGGTAATGGGCGGCCTGCTCATCGACACGCTCGTCTACCGGTTCTTCTCGGCCACGTCCGAGTATGACGACAAGGGGAGCTTCTGGTTCGACTTGATGGTCAGGGACTTCTTCGAGTTCCTCATGAACGAGCCGGACAAGGACTACTACCTCGCGCTGGGTAGCAACCAGCGGGTGTACGTGAAGAAGCGATTCCAGCCGAAGGCGAAGAAGGCGTACAACCGCTGCCGCGAAGCCATCGACAACGAGGGCAAGGCCTCAGCGAACAAGAAATGGCGCGAGGTGTTCGGGTCGGCAGTTCCGCTGGAAGTCAGCAAGGCCGCCCGCTCGTTCGACGACACCGAGGAGTTCGTCGAGAGCCGGTACCCCGTGGACATCAGCGAGTCGGTCGCGATCGACTGCAAGGTCACGCAGAACGGATGGCGGACGGCTTCGCTCCGCGAAATGCTCAAGAACAAGACCTTGCTGCTCCCGAACAAGGACCTCGACTTCACCATCACCGAGTGCAGCGTCGCGTACCCGTACGACGTGAAGTGGAAGGTGCTGAACCGCGGAGACGAGGCCGAGCGTCGGAACAACATCCGCGGGGAGATCATCTCGCCCAACCACGCCGGCAACGCTCGACATGAGCGAACCAGCTTCCGTGGCGAGCACGTTGTCGAGTGCTACGTCATCAAGGACGGGATCGTGGTCGCGCGGGACGGCATCGACGTGCCGATCAGCACCAACGCCGCTTAGAGGTCGCAACAAAACGATCTTGGTGTGGTCGAAGTCTCCCGCTGTTGATCTTGTCCCGAGAGGTTTTGTCGCTGGCGCACCAGGTGGAGTGGCATCGGTGACAGCACGCTTGGGCGGCGCGGCGGATCTGAAGTCGAGTGCTCAGATCTCCCGCTTGAGGATCTTGCCCGTCGCGGTCATCGGCAACGTGTCACGGAACTCGACGAGGCGCGGGTACTTGTAGGCGGCCAGCCGGTCCTTGCACCAGGCCACGATGTCGGCCTCGGTGACGTCGTCGGAGTCCTTGGCGCGGACGATCACCGCCTTGATTTCCTCTCCGTGGGACGCGTCGGGGACGCCAACGACGGCGGCCAGTGAGACCGCGGGGTGGGTCATCAGCAGCTCCTCGATCTCACGCGGGTACACGTTGAAGCCGCCCCGGATGATGAGGTCCTTGGCACGGTCGACGATGTAGTAGAACCCGTCGGCGTCCTTGCGGGCGAGGTCGCCGGTGCGGAACCAGCCGTCCCTGAGCACCTCGGCGGTCGCCTCGGGGCGGCCGTGGTAGCCCTTCATCACGTTGTGGCCCTTGATCGCGATCTCGCCGACTTCGCCGGTCACCTCGGACCAGTCGTCGTCGATCAGTTTCATCTCGACTCCCGGGATGGGCACGCCGATCGATCCGACGCGGGGTTCCTCGCCGTAGACGGAGAACGACGCCACCGGTGAGGTTTCCGACAGGCCGTAGCCTTCGAGGATCGTCACGCCGAACCGCTCCCGGAAGGTCCGGTGCACCTCCCCCGGCAGGGCCGAGCCGCCGGACACCGCCACGCGCAGGCGAGCGGCCAGCGCGGACACGTCCACGCTCTCGTCCAGCGCGCCCAGCAGGCCCCAATACATCGTGGGCACGCCGGCGAAGAACGTCACGGTCTCCCGGAGCATCAACCCCAGCGCGGCCCGCGGCTCGAACCGCGGCAGCATGACGATCGTGCCGCCGAAGGCGATGGCGCCGTTCTGCACGACTGTCTGCCCGAACGAGTGGAACAGCGGCAGCACGCACAGGTAGGTGTCCGGGTTCGCCGGGTCGGCGGCGAACAGGTCCCGGCCGGCCAGCGCGTTGTCGCGCATGTTGCGGTGCCGCAGTTCCGCGCCCTTGGGACGCCCGGTCGTGCCCGAGGTGTAGAGGATGACCGCGGTGTCGTCGTCGTCAACCTCGGCCATGTCGAACTCGGTGGGCTCGTCCACCCAGGGCGGGGCCGCCGCGACGGGCAGGACGAACAGCGAGCAAGTCGCTGAGACAGCCTCCGCTGCCCACTCACCTATTGGCAAGTCCGCGGTGCCCTCGAAGGCGAAGTAGGCGACCGCGCCGGAATCGCTGAGGTGGTAGGCGATTTCGCGGGGTTTGAGCAGCACGTTCAGCGGCACCACCGTCGCGCCCGCCTTGAGGATTCCGAAGTAGACGATCGTGAAGTGCGGCAGGTTGGGGGAGGACAACGCGACCTTGTCCCCCGGGCGCACGCCGTGGCGCGCCAGGAGGTTCGCGACCTGGTTGGCGGCGCGGTCGAGCTGTGCGTAGCCGATCCGGTTGTCGCCGATGACGATCGCGGTGCGGTCGGGGTGTTCCGCGGCGGTGCCGGTGAGCAGGGTGGCCAGGTTCGTCATGGGAGGTCCTCTCACAGGGTCACGGACAACGCGGGCACGGCGGCCGCGAGCTCGCCGACCAGGGCCGACACGTCGGGCAGGGAATCGAGGTCCAGCACCATCCGCTCGATGCGCGCCCACCGGCCGGTGATGCCGATCGACTCGGCGAGGCGGCGCGCCTTGTCCACCACGGCCGGGTTCGGCAGCGGCCGCGTCGGGCCGCCGAGCGGGCCGTCCACCTCGATCTCCACGGTGCCGCCGTCGCGCAGCACCAGCCGCATGCGGGTGCGGAACCGGTCCTGGGGCGTGTCGAAGTCCGGGCAGTGGTGGACTTCGACGCGGTCCAGCACGGACCAGACGTCGGCGGCGGCGATCCGGTCGCGGGTGAACTGCCCGGCGAGGACCTGGCCGTCCAGCAGGGCGACCGACACGGCGTAGCCGATGTTCATCTGTGCGCCGATCGTCTCGAGTGGACGTTCCGGCCGCCACCAGCCGTGGTGGTAGGCGGCGTGCGACACCTCCACCGAAATCGACTCGACGTCCTCGGCCGTGATGCCGCGCGACCGGGCTTCCAGCGCGCAGTCGATGGGCGCGTGGGTGGCGGCCATGGCCGCGTAGGCCTTCACGCCGGTGTCGGTGAGCACCCACTCCTCCCCCAGCCCGGCGGTGATCAGGTCCGCGCGCGGGTCGTGCCCCTCGCCGAAGGTGGCGAGGAACCCGCCGTACTCACGCTCGTACACGCGCTTGATCCCGGTGTAGCCGGCTTCGGCGAGCGCCGCGGCGTAGAGACCGTTGCGGGCGGCGAAACCGTGGTGCATCCGCTTGGACATGGCCTCGTACTGGGCAGCCATCAGCCCGGCCGACTGGGTCGCGGCCAGCCCGAGGGCGTCCTCGACGCGCGCGGCGTCCAGCCGCCGCAGCCACGCCGACGTCGCAGCACTGGCGTGGGTGCCGAACACCGCGCCGGAGTGCCAGCCGCGGGAGAGCATTTCGGCGCCGTGCAGCGCCAGCCCCACACGGGGACCGACCTCGTACCCGGCGATCAGCGCCGTGAGCAGGTCCCGCCCGGACACCGTGCGGTCGAGGGTCGCGATGGTGCTGACCGCGCTCGGGACGACGAGCGAGTTGCTGTGCAGCGGCGCCCGCACGTGGTAGTCGTCCAGTTCGAACCCCTGGATGAAGGTGCCGTTGAGCAGGCACGCCGCGGGTGCGGACGTGGTGCGGTCCCAGCCCAGCAACGGCACGTCGCCCTTGCCCTCCAGGGCGAGCACGGCGTCCACGGCCCGCTCGGACCACGGGAGCCGGGCTCCGACCAGCGCGCACACCAGCCCATCGAGCAGGAGGTGCCGCGCCCGCTCGCGCACTGCGTCCGGGATGTCGTCGTGCCGCAGGCCGGCGATCCAGGTCGCCAGCCGGCCGGTCACGCCGTCGGGGTCGGTCGGGTTCACGCGCTCACCTCGTAGCGGTTGCGGATGCGGGATTCCAGTTGCTGCAGGGCCAGTGTCGGCAGGAGCGCGAGGACCCCGATCAGGAGGACCTGGCCGATGATGTTCTCCACCCGCGCCAGCGACAGGTTGCGCAGCAGCTCGTAGCCCAGGCCAGAAGAACCGGAGAACATCTCGGCGAGCAGCAGCCCGATCAGCGTGAGACCGAAGCACAGGCGCATGCCCGAGGCGAGCGAAGGCAGCACGCTGGGCACCACGATCCGCCGCAGCAGCGACCACCGGGACATGCCCAGGCTCGCCGACAGTTTCAGGTGCAGCCGCCGCACCCCGGCGGTGGCCTCCACCATGATCAGGAACATCGGCAGCACCCCGGACACGAAGGCGAAGGAACCCCTGCTGAGGTCGCCGATGCCCAGGAACAGCAGGAAGATCGGGTACAGCACGATCTTGGGGACGCTGTTGAGCGCGTACACCACCGGCAGGGTGGCCCGCGACCAGAACGCGCTGAGGCCGAGCAGCATGCCGGTGACCGCGCCGGCGGCGATGGCCGCGGCGTAGGACAGCAGCAGCACGCGGGCGGTGTCGCCGACGCTGCCGAGGAACCGGCTGTCGGTGATGTCCGACCGCAGGCTCCGCAGGGCCTCGCCGGGTCCGGGGTAGACAGCGCTGTCGGCGAGGGCGGCCGTCACCGTCCACACCGCAACGAGGGCGACGGCGAAGACCAGCGGCGGCACCCATCCGGGGCTGCGGCGGGCGCTCATCGCCGCCGCCAGTCGAACGCGCTCAGCGCCGCACCGAGCGCGAGGTTGGCGAGCAGCGCGAAGACGCTGACGAACACGATGCCGGCGTACATGTCGAGGGTGTCGAAGTTGTTGTAGGCCCGGTTGACCACCTGCCCGAGCCCGGTGGTGGCGAGGATGAACTCCGTGGCCAGCACGGCGATGATCGCGTAGGCCAGGCCGAGCTTCAGCCCGGCGAGGATGTCCGGCAACGCCGCGGGCAGCAGGATCTTGCGCAGCTGCTGCGCCCGGGTCATCTCCAGGGACCGGGCGAGTTTGGTGGCGATCGGCGGCGTCGACTCGAACCCGACAAGGGCGTGCGAGATGACGATGACGACGCTGAACAACGTGGCCAGCAGGACGATGGGCAGCACGCCGGTCCCGAACATCACCACCATCACCGGGTAGAGCGCGAAGACCGGGAGCGCGTAGAACACGTTGACGTAGGGCTTCACGGCCCGGTGCATCCAGCGGGAGCAGGCCATGGCGTAGGCGACGGCGACCCCGGCGACCGCCGAGGCGGCGAAGCTCACGCAGATGAGCAGGACGCTGCGCAGCAGCGCGCCGACGACGAACTCGCGGTCGCCGAGCAGCTCGATCGCGCGGGCGGCCATCTCGCTGACCGGGATGAGGTCGAGCCGGGAGACCGCGCCCGACCGCGCGTACAGCTCGACGGCGGCGATGGTCCCGATGACGAGGACGACCGTCCACGCCGCGGAGGGCAGCCCGGCGACCCGGCGCGGGGTCGGCCGCACGTAGGACGGGACGACAGAGGACCTGGTCTTCATCGCTCGCTCCTCATCGCGACCTCGGCCTCGGTGCGGATCTGCGCCCAGATCCGCTCCTGGGCCGCCGTCGCCGCCGGTTCGGCCAGCACGGCGTGCGCGCGCGGCCGGGGCAGATCGACGGGGACCTCGTCGATGAACGTGCCGGGGCGGCGGCCCATCACCAGCACGCGGTCCGACAGCAGCACCGCCTCCTGGATGCTGTGGGTGATGAACAGGACCCCGCACCCGATGGTCTCGACCACGCGGAGGAGTTCCTCGGCCATCAGCATGCGGGTCTGCTCGTCGAGCGCGCCGAACGGCTCGTCGGCGAGGATGAGGTCCGGGTCCATGGACATCGCGCGGGCCATGGCGACGCGTTGCCGCATGCCGCCCGACAGCTGCGCCGGGTAGTGGTTCTCGAACCCGCCGAGCCCGACGATCTCGACGAGTTCCCTGGCCCGGTCCCGTCGTTCCTTCCGGCCGACGCCGCGCACCTCCAGTGCGAAGGCGACGTTGTCGACGACGGTGCGCCACGGCAGGGTCGCCGACTCCTGGAAGACGATCGCCGTGCGCCGGCGGGGACCGGTGAGCGGCGCGCCGTCCACTTCGACGCGGCCGCGCGCCGGGTCCTGGAGGGCGCCGATGATCTCCAGCAGGGTCGACTTCCCGCACCCGCTGGGCCCGACGACGGACACGAACTCGCCGCGTCCGATGGTGAGGTCGACGGGTCCGAGCGCGTGGACGGGGCCGAAGTGCTGTTCCACGCCTTCGACGCGCACGATCGGCGTGGTCGTGGTGGACGCGGTGCCGCGCTGCGCCTGCGTCTGCGTGTTCACCGGGTGCCCTCGCATTCGGCCGGGAGCGTGGCGGGCACGTTCGCGGGCAGGTAGGTCTTCTGGAACAGGTCGCAGAACTTCAGGTCGGTGCGGTTCATGGCGAGGCGCTGGGCGTCGACGGCCTGCTGGATGGCTTCGGCGTCGAAGCCGGCGCCCCAGTTGTCGTAGCTGATGGCCTTTTCGACGATCGTGGTCGCCGCGGCGACGTCGATGTCGATGTAGTCGGCGTAGAGCTGCGCGGCCTTGGCGGGGTTGGCGCGGATGAAGTCGACGGCTTCGGCGTAGCCGGCGACCACGGCCTTGACGGTGTCGGGGTTGCGCTCGGCGAACTCCGGGGTCGTGGTGATCACGCTCTGCTGGAACTTCTTCAGGTGGTCGGCGCTGGAGACGACCACGCGGAACTTGCCGGTCTTCGCCACCACCGACGGCGGGACGACGGCGACGTCGACGGACCCGGCCTCCAGCAGCGCGACTCCCTCGCCGGCACCGCCGGAGGAGACCCGCTCGATGTCCTGGGTCGCGCCCGCGACCTTGGGCAGGATGTAGGACAGGGCCTGGGTGACCGACTGCGGGTTGGTGTAGGCCCACTTGTGGACGTCGTTGATGGTCTGCACGCGCGTGTTGCCGGCGAGCGTGTAGAAGTCGAGGCCGTAGACGCTCTGCGTCGCGCCGGCCACGACGGTCAGCGGGGTGCCCGCTTCGCTGGACTCCAGCACCGACGTGAAGCCGACGTCGGCCATGGGCAGGTCGCCGCTGAGCATGTTGCGGACGGTGGTGCCGCCGCCCTTGCCCGGCACGATTTCACCGATGGTCACGCCCCGCTTGGCGAAGAAGCCCTGGTCCTTGCCGACCAGCCAGGGGATCGAGTAGGGCTCGGAGGCGTTGCTGACCGCGATGTCGAACGAGGTCACGCCGGCCGTGTCCGCGCTACCTCCGCATCCGCTGAGCACCAGTGCGGCGGCGGCCGCGCCGGCGATCAGAGCTGTCGCGCGCTTCATGTGTTTCCTCCTGTGGTCGCGTCGTTGCGATCCAGGAAGCCGGCGGCTTCCAGGCGGTTGATCAGCCCGCCTCCGGCGATGAGCTCGACGACGAAGGCGGGCAGGGGCTCGATGTGGTGCTCGGTCCCCCGGGTTTCGTTGCGCAGCAGGCCCGCGGCCGCGTCGATGTCGAGGACGTCGCCCTCGTCGATCAACGTGCGCGCGTCCGGCACGGTGAGCGCCGGGAGGCCGTAGTTGAGGGCGTTGCGGTGGAACAGCGAGTTGTACTGTTCGGCGACCAGGCACGAGATTCCCAAGTGGACGAACAGCTCGGCGCACGCGCGGCTGGAGCCGAGGCCGAAGTTGCGCCCCGCGACGACGATGTCGCCCGGCTCGACGAGCTTGGGCCAGCCGGGCCGGGTTGCGTCGAACATGTGCTGCGCCGCTTCTTCGACGGGCAGCTTCATCGCGAAACCGGGGTACATGTCGTCGGTGTTGATCTCGTCGCCGAACACCCAGGCCCGTCCCCGGGCGCGCAGGGGTGAGGTCATGCGGCCACCTCCGCGACCTGGTCGGGCCCGGCGATGTAGCCGGTGAGCGCGGACGCCGCGACGGTGGCGGGCGAGGCCATGTACACCTGTGCCTCGGTGCTGCCCATGCGGCCGCGGAAGTTGCGGGTGCTGGAGGTGACGCACACTTCGCCCGGGGCGAGCACCCCCATGTGGTAGCCGAAGCACGCGCCGCACGTGGAGTTGGTGACCACGGCGCCGGCCTCAACGAGGGTGCTGACGTAGCCGCGCCGGACGGCCTCCAGGTAGACCTGCTGGGAGGCGGGGGTGACGATGAGCCGCACGCCCGGCGCGACCTTGCGGCCTGCGACGACGCGGGCCGCGACCTCCAGGTCGGCGAGCTGCCCGTTGGCGCAGGACCCGATGAACGCCTGGTCGATGCGCGTGCGGTCGAGGCCGGACAGCGGCACGGCGTTGTTGATGACGGTGCCCGGCAGGGCCACCATCGGCTCGACGGCGCCGAGGTCGAGCGTGCGCACGTCGGCGTAGGCGGCGTCCGGGTCGGGGTCGCTGCGGGTGTAGTCCGTGCCCGGGGCCACGTCCGCCAGGAACTCCTCGGTGAGCGCGTCGCACGGGAACAGCGTGAAGTCCGCGCCGATCTCAGCTCCCTGCGTGGCGATGGTCCGCCGGTCGGACATCGGCACCGACGCCAGGCCGGGGCCGCCGAGCTCCAGCGCGTGGTCGGTGGCGTCGCCGTAGCGGCCGGAGATCGTCAGGAAGATGTCCTTGCCGTTGACGTGGGCGGGTTTCGTGCCGGTGAGTTCGTAGCGGATCGTCGGCGGCACGCGGTACCAGGTGCGGCCGGTGCACAGCATCTGGAGGATCTCCAGCGGCCCCAGCCCGCGTGCGGCGGAGTTCAGCGCCCCGCCGGCGCAGGTGTGGGAGTCGGTGCAGCACACGACGGTCCCGGGCAGCACGAGGCCCTGCTCGGCGATGACCTGGTGGACGATGCCGTGCCGGCCCACGTCGTAGAACCGGTCGATGCCGTGCTTGGCGACGAACGCGCGCGCCTTGGCGCCGTGGCCGGCGTCGCGCGGGGTGGGCGCCGGGACGGCGTGGTCGAGGACGACGGCGACCTTGTCCGGGTCGTGGACCGCGCGGACGTCGGCGAGGCGGTCGTGGGCGAACTGGACGTCGATCACCACGGTCATGTCGACGTCGCAGGTGACGATCTGTCCTGGTTGGACGGTGTCGAGACCGGCGGCGCGGGCGAGGATCCGCTCGATGATGGTGTCAGGCACGGGCCGGCTCTTTTCGTGCGCGCCGGGCGGTCCACTCGTCGAGGCCGACGGCTTCGAACAGGGCGCGTGGTCCGGTGACGCGGCCGGAGACGAGGCTGCCACCGGCGATCTCGGACATGGCTGTGGTCATGGCGGCGAAGGCGGCGCCGACAGTGGCGGCGGGCAGGATCGCGCCCGCGTAGCCGAACTGCTCCAGCTGCTCCCGTGACACCTCCGGCGACTTGCCGCCGGGGACGACGTTGAAGATGACGGGGACGCCGACCGCCGCCGGGATCGCCGCGACCTGGTCGAGGGTCTGCGGCGCCTCGACGAAGATCACGTCGGCGCCTGCCGCGACGTAGGCCTTCGCCCGGTCGATCGCGGCGTCGATACCCTCGACGGCGATCGCGTCGGTGCGGGCCACGATCAGGGTTCCCCGGCGGCGGGCCGCGACCGCCGCCTCGATCTTGACGGCGAACTCGTCGGCGGCGATGAGGGACTTGTCGTCGAGGTGGCCGCACCGCTTGGGGAACACCTGGTCTTCGAGCTGCACGGCCGCCGCGCCGGCGTCCTCGTAGGTGCGCACGGTGCGGAAGGTGTTGGTCTCGTCGCCGAAACCGGTGTCGGCGTCGGCGATGACCGGGACGTCGAGGTGCCGCCGGACCACGGCGATCGCGCGGGCCATCTCGGTGACGGTGGTCAGCCCGATGTCGGGCAGGCCTTCGGCGGCGGAGACGGCCGCGCCGGAGACGTAGGCCGCCTCGACACCGGCGCGCGCGGCGACCGCGGCGGAGAGTCCGTCGTAGACGCCGGGTGCGACGAGCAGCCGTTCGCGGCGCAGGAGTCCGGCGAGCACGGTGGCGTCAGACATCGGCATGCTCCTCGGCCGGGACGTGCCCCAGGCGGGCGGCGATGGCCCGCGCGGTGGCGGCGACGATCGGGCCGACACGCTCGGCCTCCTCGCGGTCGAGCCGGATCGAGGGGCCGCCGATCGCCAGGGCCGCCTCCGGCCGTCCCCCGAACCCCATCACCGGGGCGGCGACGGAGTTCAGGCCCACCTCGCGCTCGCTCTCGGTGAAGGCCCAGCCGCGGTCGCGCACCTGGGCCAGCTGTCGGTCCAGCTCCGCGCGCGTGACGACGGTCGAGTCGGTGTAGCGCTCCAGACCGGCGTCGACCGCGGCCCCGAGCGCGGCCTCGTCGAAGGCCATGAAGCACTTGCCGGCCGCGCCGGCGTGCAGCGGGAGCACCTGGCCGACGTAGCCGCGGTAGATCACGGAGTGGTGGGACGAGGCCGCCTCCACCAGCACGCGGGTGGCGCCCTGGCGCACGTACAGGCCGGCGCTCTCCCCCGTCACGTCACGCAACTGCTCGACGAACGGCCGCGCGACGCCGAGCAGGCTCGACCCCGACCGCGCCGGGGCGCTCCAGACGAGCACCCGCAGACCGACGCGGTAGGTGTCGCCCTCCCGCACCAGCAGCCCCTCCTGCAGGAGGGTGGACACGATCCGCGCGACGGTCGTCGCGGGCAGCCCCGTGCGGGCGCGGATGTCCGCCACCCCGAGCCGAGGCTCGGCCTCGGTGAAGCAATCCAGTACGTCGCACGCGCGCCCGAGCACGCGCACCCCCGGCTCAGCCATCCATCCTCCAAGCACCGTTCTGCGGTTTCGAAAACCGTATAGCGGTTTTGGACGGTAGAGGGGTGAGCCCGGTCACGTCAAGCTCCGCGGACGTGCGCAGTCGGGACTTGCGACAACTGGGGCGGTGCTGACCAGCGGGTTCGCCGGTGCTGCGACAGGGTCGGGGAAGTGCGATAAGACTCCGGCCGACCGTTCTCTGCGGCATACACGGAGGCTTACGACCGGATTCCCCGCTACGGCATCGACGGCGGTCTGGCTCCGCGCCTACCAGCTGCGCGATCGCCGAGCCAAGGGCGCCACCGTCGACAAGTGGCTGACCGAGCGCCGACGGCGTCAGTCCACTTCGGACACCAAGCCGACCCGGTAGGCGAGGACGACCGCCTGCACGCGGTCCCGTAGGTCGAGCTTGTTGAGGATGCGGGAGACGTAGGTCTTCACCGTCTCCGCGGACAGGACCAGCGCCGCGGCGATCTCGGCGTTGGACAGGCCGGCGGCGAGCTGTTCGAAGACCTCCAGCTCGCGACGGGTCAGGGCCCGCACGACCTCGTCCCGCGCCGCGCGGGACGAGTCGGCAGGGCGCAGCCGTTCCGCGAAGTGGCCGATCAGGCCCCGGGTGACGGCCGGGGCTATCAGGGACTCGCCGCGGGCGATGGTGCGGATGCCCTCGACCAGCTGGGCCGGCTTGGTGTCCTTGAGGAGGAAACCGCTGGCACCGGCGCGGAACGCCTCGTAGACGTACGCGTCGACGTTGAAGGTGGTGACGACCAGCACCTTCGGCGGCGCCTCGACACCGGGGCCGGCGATCTGCCTGGTCGCCTCGATGCCGTCCAGGACGGGCATGCGGATGTCCATCACGACCACGTCGGGGCGCAACCGGCGCGCCATTGCCACCGCCTCGCGGCCGTCCGCCGCCTCGCCGACGACGGTCAGGTCGGGCGGTGTCGACAGGACGGTGACGTAGCCGGTGCGCACCAGCTCCTGGTCCTCGCAGATCAGCACGCGGATCGGCGCGGTCATGCCGCGCTGCCCGACGGGATCAGGGCGTGGACACGGAAACCGCCGCCCGGGCATGGTCCGGCGACCAGGTCACCGTCGAGCATCCGCAGCCGTTCCCGCAGCCCGCGGAGCCCTCGTCCGCCGGACGGCGCCACCGGTGCGGTGGCGGGCCCGGTGGTGGTCACCTCGATCTCCAGGTGCTCCTCGCCGTGCCGGAGCAGGACCGTGGTCGGTTGCCCGGTCGCGTGCTTGATCGCGTTGGTGAGCGCCTCCTGCACGACGCGGTAGGCGGCCAGTTCCACGTCGACGGGCTGCGGCCTGCTGACGCCCTCTTCGGTCCATTCGACGGGTTGTCCGGACAACCGGGCCTGCTCGACCAGGTCACTCACCCGGCCGATGGCCGGCGTCCGGTCCGGGACCGGGTTGTCGCCGGTCACCTCGAGCACGTCGAGCAGCGCCCGCAGTTCGGTGAGCGCCCGGCGTCCGGTGTCGCTGATGGCGCTCAGCCCGTCCCCGGCACGTGCCGGCTCGGTGTCGAGCAGGAACTGCGCCGCGTCGGCCTGGACCACCATCGCCGTCACGTGGTGGGTGACCACGTCGTGCAGATCGCGGGCGATCCGCGCCCGCTCGGTGGACGTGGCCACCTCGGCGGCCAGCCGTTCGCGTTCGGCCTGTTCCGCGCGCCACCGGCGCACCCCGGTCCCTGCCAACCAGATCACCGCCATCATCAGGTAGAACGCGAGGTAGTCGAGGAACCGCGGGGGCGCCCCCAGGGTGTGCAGGACGACCGCGAGCACGGCGTAGGCCACCGTGACCGCCGCGGCCAGCCTGCGACGGAACCGGGCGAGGTGCGCACCGGCGGCGTACAACGCCAGGAGGAGCCCCATCTTGCCGAACGTGTCCGGGTAGCCGAGCACCTGACCGACGGCGAAGGCGCTGCCGACGAGCGCGAGGCACACTGCGGGCCACCGGGTCCGCACCGCCAGCGGCAGGCACAGTGCCAGGGTCAGCACCAGCCCGGCCACCGCGCCGGCGTCGCGTCGCGGGAGGTCGCCGATCTCCGGTCCGATGTGGGCGATCGCGGGCACGAAGGCCAGCACCGCGACGACCACCGCCAACGCGGTGTCCTTGACGAGAACCGGGAGACGGGGCCACTGGCGGACCACCGCGCGGAGGGAGGCGGCCGTGTCGGCGAGCACTCGTCGGAGTCTAGCGACCGCGCATCGGCACCAGGTTGCCGCGCCTGCGCGCGGCGACGAGCATCGGCACGGCGAGGACCAGGCTCACGACGACGGGCACGATCGACGCCTCGAGGCCGAAACCGCCGCCGGTCAGCAGGTCGGGGCCGGTCGGCTCGGCGACCAGTACGCCGGCCCCCGGATGCCCGGAGACCGGGATGCCGAGCAGCCCCACGCTGGTGTTCCAGGCGAAGTGCAGGCCGATGGCCAGCCAGATGTCGCGGCACCACAGGAACGCGGCGCCGAGCAGCACACCGGCCTCGACGGCGATCGCGAACGAGCTCCACAGCGTGGCGCCGGGGTTGGCCAGGTGCACGAGACCGAAGAACACCGCGGTGACGGCCAGCGCGACCCAGCTGCCGAACAACCGTTCCAGTGCCTGCAACGCGAGGCCGCGGAAGATCAGCTCCTCGGTCACCGCCGCTCCCAGTTGCACCGCCACCACCGTCGCCACGATCGCGCCCTTGTCGCCCGAGGACGCGGTGAACGAGAACTCGGTCAGCACGACGACCACCGAGGTGGCGATGAACACGACCCCGAGCACGACGCCGGTCAACGCGCGGGGCACCGCCCGCGCCGACAGGAGTTCCGGCGTGCTCCGTCGCGCGACGTAGCGCATGACCAGCCAGTAGACGGCGACCGCCGCGACCGCCCCGACGACGGCCAGCGCCGGCGGCCCGCCGGAGGTCAGTGCCGACACCCCGCCGACACCGACGATCCCGACCAGCAACCACACGAGCGGAAACCGCAGGACGCGGTCGAACTTCCCAGCTCTGTGACCCGTGCTCGCCACAACTCCCGCGTCCACTCGCGACCTCCCGTTGACGGTGGCCACCGCGATCCGGTGACCGCCACGAACGTTACGAGCGCACGGCGGGCGTGAAATCCCCAGAGAGACGACGATTCGGGTAGCTCGCTCGGGGGACTCAGTGCGGACTACGGAAATGTCGCTGCCCGGACGCGGCTCGGATCGCAGCCGTGCTCGGACTGGGCAGCACCGCCGACGCGGTCACGCGCAACTACCTGGAACTCGCCGACCGCCTCGACCGCGCCCCCGCGCCCGTGCCGGGCACGCCGCTGGCGCTGACCAGATCGATGCTGCGCAACGTCACCTACAACCTCCCGCTGCACAACGAGCCCCTCCCGGTGCTGGCCCAGTTCTGGGCGGCCGCCGCACACCTGGCCGATGGCGCGCTCACCGAGACGGACGGCCAGGTGCTGCAGGCTCGCCGAGGTCCTCGGTCGGCGCGGGGGCTTCGTCGGCGCCGACAACGGCGGCCACTACGTCTACGGCCAAGGCTCCACCTGCGTGGACCAGGCGACGGTGACGTTCCTGACCACCGGCCGGCTACCGGACGAGAACCTCCACCGCACCGGACAGGGATGACCGAGCGGGGGTCACGGCCGCGGCACGTTCTCGGAGCCGTTCAACAGGACCGTGAAGATGCCCAGTGCGCCGGTGCGGAAGGCCACCGACAGGGCGTATCCGATCGCGGCGTCCGCCGGCCGCGAGTCCTCGCGCCGGGCCTGCCAGAACACCGTGAACTTCCCTGCGGTGTCCAGGCCGAACGAGGCGAGCCCGGCGCCGTCGCGCTTGAGCAGCGTGTAGTCGTCGGAGTCCGGTGCGAACCGGTAGTGCGTGCCGGCCAGCGTCACGTCGACCCGGTACGAGGCGCGGGTCAGCTTCCCGGGGCCGGGTCGCAGCCCGGCCCCGGCGCCGTCGACCGACATGGTCAGGTGGTCGGCTTTCCTCGTTCCGATCGGCACGAACCCGGTCACCTCGGCGTCCGGGGAACGCCGGATGACGACCGCAGGAACCTGCTCCCCGGAGACCTCGACCACGCCGCGCTCGGCGTCGGTGTGGATCGTCAGTTCGCCGTAGTACGCGTCGTCCACGTTCCGGGTGCGGGGCATACCGGCATCGCCTTCCTGATCGGGATGCCGAGACTAGCGATTGCCGGCCCCCGGGGTGAGGACGGTGCGGTCGAAGGGGCCGCCGTGGGCCGCGGCGTGGGCGACCGCCTCGTTGACCTGGTCGAGGCCGAACCGGGTGATGCGTTCGGGCGCGAGGTCCAGGGCTCCCGTCGCGATGAGGCGGATCATGCCGACGTTCGCCGCGCGCGGGTACATCCATTGGCCCCGGACGGTCACCGAGTTGCGCATGATCCAGGGGTAGGGCAGGGCCAGATCCGCACCGCCGAGCATGCCGACGCCACCCATCAGCACGACCCGCCCGTACTCGCGCACCGTCATGGCTGCCGCGCGGGCCACCGAGCTGGGCGCCTCGGGCGGCAGGAGATCGAGCACCATGTCGATCTGGCCGTCGGCAGCCGCCGCCATGGCCGCACGGTCGGTGTCTTCGTCTCCGCTGAGCTCGACCGGGCTCACCCGCGCGCCGAACCGGTCGGCGAGCAGGTCGAGGACGGCCCGGTTGCGGCCCGGGGCCACCACGTGCCCGGCGCCCATGGCGAGCGCGACGGCTACCGCGCTGCTGCCGAGGTTGCCGGTCGCCCCGCTGACCAGCAGCGTCTCCCCGGCCTCGAGCCGGCCCGCCAGCAGCCCGCCGTAGGGAATGGTGTGCACGCCCAGCACGGACCAGCGTGCGGGATCGGCCGCGGCCCCGGCGGGCAGCGGGTACACGTTCTCCGTGGGCACGCGCATGAGTTCGGCGAACGGCCCGTCGTGGAAGTACCGGGCCAGCTCGGCGCCGCCCTCGCCGCGGGAGCTCCAACCCTGCAGCGTGATGTCCGGTGTCAGGGCGTCGTCGCGGGCGCGGACCGTCGAGTCGCACCAGACCACATCCCCCACCTTGAGCTTGGTGGCGTCCGGCCCCACGCTCACCACCCGGCCGATGCCGCCGACGCCCGGCACGACCGGTGGTTCCAGCGGGTAGCGCCGGGCACCGCTGAACACATCGGTCGCGTACGGGGGCACGCAGGTCGCCAGGACCTCGACCAGCACCTCACCGGTGCCGGTTCGCGGGTCCGGGGCGTCGTGCACCTTGAGCGGGGAGCCGAAAGCTGTGAGTGTCGCTGCACGCATGGAAAACCTTCCTGTCTCGTCCTCCGCCACGCTAGGCCCGGCAGGGGACATGCGGGAAGCGATGATCCGGCATCTCTGGTATGCGTGGTCAGCATGGACGTGTCGAGCGCGAGCCTGCGGGTGCTGTGTCAGATCGCCGAATCGGGCAGCTTCACCGCTGCCGCCGCGGAGCTGGGCTACACGCAGTCCGCGGTCTCGCGGCAGGCGATCGCCCTGGAACGCAGCGTCGGAGCCACCTTGTTCGAGCGGCGGACCGACGGGGTGCGGCTCACCCAGCGCGGACTGACGCTGCTGCGCCATGCCCGGACGATCCTGGAGTCGGTCGACGCGGCCGAGCGGGACCTGATCGGTGCGGCTCCTCGAACGGAACTCGTGCGGCTCGGGTTGGTCCTCAGCGCGGGCCCGGTGATCCTGCCCGCCGCGCTCGCCCGGCTCGCCAGGACAGCGCCACGGGTCCGGGTCGCCACCCGCGAAGGCACCACGCCCAGCATGGCCCGGGCGTTGCGCACCGGTTCCATCGACGTCGCCGTGCTCACCTCACGCCCACCGCACCGGCCACCGGACGGCGAGTCACCACGGCTGCACACCACCGTTGTCCAGGACACCGAGCTTCTCGTGGCGGCGTCGGCCACCGGCACGTTCGCGGGCCGCACGTCCGTGCACGTCGACGAACTGGTCGGCGCGCCGTGGATCGCCAGCCCGTCGTCGAGCGGGGAGCCACTGCTCGGTGTCTGGCCGGGCCTGCCGGGGCGAGCGCACATCGTCCACAATGCACGGGACTGGCTGACGAAACTGCACTTGGTCGCCGGTGGTTTCGGCGTCACGACGATCCCGGAAGGTTTGTCGCCGGTGCTGCCGCCGGGCGTGATTTCCCTGCGGGTCCAGGGCGCGCCACCGGAGGTCCGCAGGGTCCTCGTGGCCCGGCTGCCCGGCCCTGCCACGCCGGCGATCTCGGCGGTCACCCAGGCGATCACCTCGACCGTCCTCGATCAGAGCTCCGAGGGCCGGCGAGCTCACTGACCTCCAACACGGGCCAGGGCCCAGTCGTTGTAGTCCTTTTCGGACGTCTCGCGGCGCATCCGGACGGAGTTCTCCACGTCTTCGCCGACGAGGTAACGAAGTTGCGTGCTGTCGTCCTCAGCCGCGGCGACGACGGCTTCGGCCACCGTCTGAGCGGTCGCGAGCCGGTAGGGTCCCTCCTGCTCGAACGCGCCCATCACCTGCCGCACGAGCGGCTCGTAACCGGCCGGGACGGGGACGGCCTGAGCGCTCTCGGCGGTGCGGGCGAGGAAGTTGGTCCCCCGCACCAAGCCGGGCTCGACGAGCTTGACCGAGACCCCGCGCGCGGCTGCCTCGTAGCGCAGGGATTCGGTGAAGCCTTCGACCGCGAACTTGGTCGCGCTGTACACCGACAGCAGTGGCTCGGGGACGATCCCCGCCCCGGAACTGATCGCGATCAGGCGCCCGCCGCCCTGGGCTCCGAGGATCGGCAGGGCGGCCTGCGTCACCTGCATCATCCCGAACACGTTGGTCTCGAACAGCGCCCGGACGGTAGCCATCGGGGTGGACTCGAAGACCGAGAACAGCCCGGCGCCGGCGTTGTTGACGACGCAGTCGAGCCGGCCGAAGCGTGCCAGGGCGGCCTGGATCGAGTCCGGGTCGGTGACGTCGAGCACGCCCCGGTTCCGCTCGCGGAGGGCGACTTCCTGCTCTTGTCCGGCCCGCCCGCCTTCACCTTCAGCAGTGACCTCGGCGGGGACGTCGTCGACGGGGAACGGGCACTGGCCGGCGCTCCGGACAACCACTTGAGACTGGGCAGCGGAGAAGGGCAAGTTACGCGGCTACTCGCGGGGCATTTCGCGATCGAGCCGGAGAACGCCCATCTCCTGCTGGACCTGCTGCCGACGGTGGTCCACCTGCGGGCGGGCACCGACGGCGCCGGGCGGATCGCGAAGCTGCTCGAACTGATCGGCGACGAAGCCGGCGCGGACCGGCCCGGTGGGTCGCTGGTGCTGTCCCGGCTCGTCGAAGTGATGCTGGTCGAGGCGCTGCGCAGCGCTCCGGCGACACTGGAGCACCCGCCGGCCAACCTCCTGGCAGGCCTCAGCGACCCGCCGGTGGCGGCTGCCCTGCACGCGATCCACGCGGACGTCGCCCGGCCCTGGACGGTGGCCGACCTGGCGGCCGAGGCGCGGATCTCCCGTTCGGTCCTGGCCGAGCGGTTCGCCCGCCGCGTGGGCCTGACGCCGATCGAGTACTTGCTGTCCTGGCGGATGGCCATCGCCAAACGCGCTCTGCGGCAAGGGACCCAGCCGATCGCCGAGATCGCCCGGCAGATCGGCTACGGCTCGACGAGCGCGTTCAGCACGGCGTTCGCCCGCGTCACCGGATCAGCTCCCGGGCGGTACGCCCGTCGGCGGACCGCTGAGTGAGGTCTTCCCACCGGTTGCCAATGGCGGGCGTGTCGCGACCCCGCACCGTCGCCCGGTGCCCCTGCCAGGATTCGAACCTGGGGCCTCCGCATCCGTAATGCGGCGCTCTGTCCTGCTGAGCTACAGGGGCCTGAAGTGATGGAGAACCGAAAAAGCCGCCCGGATCGGGGTTCCCGATGGGCGGCTCCCTCGTCATGAGGTGATCACGTCATGACGAGGGAGCACCGCGGCGCAGGCCAGTGGACGGGCACGCAAGCGCGACCGGCAGGCGCCGTGTCTCTCGCTTTCGCTTGTCCGTCATGGCTTCCCCCTCGGTGATCGTGTGCGGACATGGTGCCCACTGCACGCCGGGTGCGTCAATCTTGTTTTTCGGCGCCAGCGGGGTGGTTGCGGTTGCCGGGGGACAATCCCGAATGGGGCACGTGACCGGTCGTCTAAGAGGCGGTTTCCTCCCGCGCCCGGGCCAGGATGGCCTGGGCGCGCAGGATGACCGGGCGGTCCACCATCTGTCCGTTGTGGACACCCACCGACCCGTCACCCACCGAGGCCAGCACCCCCTCCGCCCACTCGATCTCCGCGGCGGTGGGGGTGCAGGCCTCGTGCACGGGGCCGACCTGGCGGGGGTGGATGCAGAGTTTGCCGGTGAAGCCGAGCTCGATCGCGTGCGCGAGGTCGGCTTGGAGGACGGCCGGGTCGTCCAGTGCGGTGGTGACGCCGTCGATCGGGGCGGCGCGTCCGGTCGCGGCGGCGAGTACCAGGGTGGAGCGGGCGTGGTGCAGGGCGGTGTGGGAGCGGTGGTCGACGCCGAGTTGGGTGGCGAGGTCGATGCTGCCGAACGCGGGCCGTACGACGTTCTCGGCGGCGCAGACCTCCACGGCGCGGGTGATGCCGAGGGCGGTTTCGATCAGCGGGATCACCGGGGCGCCGAGTGATTCCAGCACGGCGGGGTCTTCGGCCTTGGGCACCATGACCGCGGTGGCCTGGTGGGTGACGGTGAGGTCGGCGTCGAACCAGGGGGTGCCGGGGCCGTTGATCCGCACCACCGCCGGGTTTCCGGCGGCCAGCCACGACCGCACGTGTTCCCGCGCCGAGGCTTTGTGCTCGGGGGCGACGGCGTCTTCCAAATCGACCACGACCACGTCGGCGCCGGAGGCGGCGGCCTTGGTGAACCGGTCGGGGCGGTGGCCGGGCACGAACAGGAAACTCCGCGCCCCGGCGATCATGCGGCACTCCGCAGGACGCCGGTGGCGGTCTGCCGCCCGTACCGGTCCCGCACCGCCGTGGCTACGCTGTCGGGTTCCTTGGTGGCGGTGGTGATCAGGCCCTGGTGGTCGAACAGTGGCGCCACCAGCCGGTAGGAGAATTCGACGTCACCGCCGATACCGGTGGCGCGGGCGGCTTCGGCCATCGCCAGCGCCTGCAGCGGCCCGTGGGTCAGCAACCCGGGGTAGCCCTCCACGTCGCGGGCGTAGTCGCGGTCGTAATGAATCCGGTGCGCGTTGTAGGTCAGCGCGGAGAACCGGAACAACAACGTCGGTGTCACCTCGATCGCCCACTCACCCGGCCCGGCCGGCACCACCTCGGCGCCCTCGGCCGCGGGCAGCCCACCGGTGGTGGCGGGCCGGTAGACGATGTCCTGCCGCTCCTCGACCACCACCCGGCCGCCCTGGGAGATCAGGTGTTCCACGGTCACGAAGGTCAACGGCCCGGACCGGCCCTGCTTGTCGGCCACCGAGGCCACCCGGGTGCGCCGCGTCGCCGGCTCCCCGCACCGCAACACCCCACGGGTGCGGACCCGGCCCCCGGCCCACATCCGCCGCCGCCCCGGCCCCGGCGGCGCCGGCATACAGTTACGCACCGGATGCCCATCCGGCCCCAGATCCGCCTGCGCCGGGCGGTCCAGCAGATACAGCCAGTGCCACAACAACGGCAGCCCCTCGCGCGACAGGTCGGGCACCGGCACGTCCAGCAACCCGCCCAGCGCCCGCGCCGGCT